>NZ_JAMPSX010000003.1:0-376710 GCF_028484875.1 Providencia sp. PROV032 | reverse complement strand
ATCTTAAAATATCTAAAAAATAAACGGACTGAAGAACCTAACGTCTATATTGGCGTAGAGCACGGATGAAAAAAGCATGGTTAGGTTGAAGGGAATTAAAATACGTATGTAACTAAAAACACAGCACTCCTTTGCTGTATTTTAAATGGATCACTTAAAATATTTCAGGTAGTAATCCATTGTCCTGCAAAATACCAATAAGTAATTCTTGCATATTCTCTGCCATCGCCTGCATGTTATCGAAGCCTTGAAGGCTAGCGACCTCGGTAGTGGCCTCATTAAAGTAACGCATTAAGCATTGAAGAGACAGTGCGGCACTTTGTGCGGTTCCACAATTAAAGATAATTTCTAGCGCTTCGATATATTTCTTAGGCATCCATTCATGGTAGTTACGTCCTTTATACCAAACATCATTATTTTGCATGGCGACTAGACGCTCTATCATGGTCAAAAAATACTGTTTCATATCAGCACTTCTTGACCATGCGACCCATAATTCATCTCGAGTTAAAGCTACCGTGACCTGATGAGCTTCATGCCAAAAGTCAGAGACAACTTCAGTAAATTGCTCCGCAGTGAATTGAGGTGGTGTGAGTACTTGTTGATTAATACTTTCAGGTAAGTTTTCGGTGATCCCTGTTTTATCGAGTAATACAGCAAAACCACGAGAAAAAGTGGCATCTAAACCTTCCTGCTTCATCTTAGATAATCGCTCAGGTTCAGCAAAAGTAAAATCTACTTTACGACCCTCTTTAAAAATGACCAAACAGGTTGGCCAATCAGGCGCATCTTCTTCAAGATTTAGCAAATGAAGAGCAACTAAAGGTTCACCAAACTGATTAATCCAAGACTTCTGCTTAAATATTTCAGTTGTACCATGGCCAATCAATTCAATATCAATATCTGAATAGCTATCAGCGTCTTGTTCCCGAGCGCGAGATCCCGTCAATATGACCGCTTCAATTCTTGGATCGAGTAATGAAATAGAGATAATTTTATTTATTAAAGATGCAGGTGATTCCATAACTGGCCTATTAAGTATAACAATGGCTGCTACGATACCGATAAAGGCATATAAAAGCGAAGGTTTAAACGTAAAAAGTGTAAGAAAGCCGAAATATGAGCTCAAAAGGTCATTCGATAGGTAAAAAGAAAGGAGACTTATTAAGCTAAGTGGGGTATCTTGTTTAGTATATAAAACAAAATGTGCGTAAACTTGCGGTTTTAAACTTATATAAGGTGATAAAATCGCTTTTTGCTAAACAGAGGCAACCAATGAGCGTGTTTATCGATTTTGACCAGTCAGTTTATCCATTCCCAGCAAAACCAGCACGATTAAGCTCGGATGAAAGCGCTTTTTATCGGCAGAAGATTAAGTCGCTTTTGGTTGAGAAAAATGCGGTAATCGTTGCACACTACTATACCGACCCTGAAATTCAAGCATTAGCTGAAGAAACGGGAGGCTGCGTTGCAGACTCTCTGGAAATGGCGCGTTTTGGGGCTAAACATTCAGCATCTACCTTAGTTGTTGCTGGAGTGAAATTTATGGGCGAAACCGCAAAAATTCTCAGCCCAGAAAAGCAAGTATTAATGCCAACATTAGAAGCCCAATGTTCTCTGGATATAGGCTGTCCTGAAGAGGCGTTTATTCGTTTTTGTGATGAGCACCCTGATAGGACTGTTGTGGTGTATGCGAATACATCAGCAGCAGTAAAAGCGCGGGCTGATTGGGTAGTGACATCCAGTATTGCTGTTGAGTTAATCGAGCACCTTGACAGCTTGGGTGAGAAAATCATTTGGGCACCTGACCGTCATCTTGGGCGTTATGTTCAACAGCAAACAGGTGCTGATATTCTTTGTTGGGAAGGGGCTTGTATTGTTCATGATGAGTTTAAAACCCAATCATTAGAAAAAATGAAAGCGTTGTACCCCGAAGCTGCGGTATTGGTTCACCCTGAGTCACCACAAGCGATTGTCGACCTTGCGGATGCGGTGGGTTCTACAAGCCAGTTAATTAAAGCTGCACAAAATTTACCTAACCCATCGATGATAGTGGCGACGGATAAAGGTATTTTTTACAAAATGCAGCAAGCTTGCCCGGATAAGACGCTTTACATCGCTCCGACAGCGGGTGAGGGCGCAACATGTCGAACTTGTGCACATTGCCCTTGGATGGCAATGAATGGCTTAAAAGCGATTGCTGAAGCTTTAGAAGGGAGTGCCCAAGGCCACCAAATTCAAGTTAGTGAAATATTACGAGAAAAAGCATTACGGCCATTAAATAAGATGCTAGATTTCGCAGAGAGTCTAAAATAATAAAATACCCTTTAAATGAAGTACTGAGCAATACAAGATTAACGATCACTTATAAAGGATTTTGGGATGGATTTCTTTAGTACAGCCAATACGTTAGTGCAGATCCCACTCTGGGGTTCAGTTTATGATTTGTCTTACATTGAAGCGGTGGGGACGGTTGCTGGTTTACTTTGTATTTTGCTTGCTAGCTTAGAAAAAACGATTAATTACCTGTTTGGGCTAATTAATGTTTCTCTCTTCGCCGTTATTTTTTTTCAAATTCAGCTGTATGCAAACTTATTGCTACAAATATTTTTCTTCGTTGCCAATATCTATGGTTGGTATGCATGGAGCAGAGTCTCCAGTTCGCAACAAGCAGAGCTAAAAATTCGTTGGTTAAGCTTACCAAAGGCCGCTATCACACTCGTTATTTCAGTCATCGCTATTATTTATCTGACATTTAATATTGATACGGTATTTGGTGTGCTGGCGAGATGGGCTGTCGAGTTATTAAACCTATTTGGTGCCAACCTTGCGATGCCTACGATAGAACCTGACGCATTCCCATTCTGGGATTCAGCAATGACCATTCTTTCTGTTGTCGCAATGATTTTAATGACGCGTAAGTATGTTGAAAACTGGTTATTGTGGGTCATTATTAACGTCATCAGTATTGTGATTTTCTTTATTCAAGGCGTTTATGCCATGTCATTAGAATACTTAATTTTATTAGGTATCGCCCTAAATGGCTCTAGACTTTGGATAAAATCAGCAAAAGAAAACGGTTCTTTGCCTATTTCCCGTACTTAGAGAGAAAAAATCGACTAAAACAGCGAAAGTGACATTATCGTCATTTAGCTGTTTTAGCTATTATTTGCTCTGTAAAATGCTATTCTTGCTGACTTATTGTGCTAAATTTCAACATTTCACCTCATTTTATAATTGGCGACTAATAAACTCCTGGTTTTATCGTGCGCTTGGCTGTTTACAGATGTCTGTTGAACGGTTAGATTAAAATTTCGATGCTAATTATCTTTTATCCTTTGGGTACAGCGAAGAGATTCAGCTGTCTACTCTGCGCTTTGTTCGAGCGAAACTAACGTGGATAAATTTGGCATGTAAATCAACTACAGTAAAAAATAATAAACATTGGATATACGGGTATGAATTATCAGAACGATGACGTCAGAATAAAACAAATTAAAGAATTATTACCACCAATTGCTCTGCTCGAAAAATTTCCAGCAACCGACAAAGCTGCGTTTACCGTTCATGAAGCACGCCTGGCAATCCACAATATTTTAGCCGGTAAAGATGACCGTTTAGTGGTCGTCATTGGCCCTTGTTCAATTCATGATACTAAAGCGGCTTTAGAATATGCTGAGCGCTTGGGTAAATTACGTGAGGAATTAAAAGGCTCATTGGAAATCGTGATGCGGGTGTATTTTGAAAAGCCGCGCACAACAGTAGGCTGGAAAGGGCTAATTAATGATCCTAAAATGGATTGTAGCTTTGATATTAACGAAGGTTTACGTATTGCTCGTGAATTATTGCTGACAATCAATAACCAAGGCTTACCAACTGCGGGTGAGTTCTTAGATGTCATCAGCCCACAATACGTGGCAGATTTGATGAGTTGGGGGGCAATCGGTGCTCGAACCACTGAATCACAAATTCACCGTGAGCTAGCGTCTGGTTTATCTTGTCCTGTTGGTTTTAAAAATGGTACAGATGGCACAATTAAAATTGCCATTGATGCAATTAACTCTGCGCGTTCAGCCCACTGTTTCTTGTCAGTGACCAAGTGGGGACACTCTGCGATAGTGAACACCAGCGGAAACCCAGATTGCCATATTATTTTACGTGGTGGTAAAGAACCAAATTACAGTGCTAAGCACGTGAAAGAAGTCCGTGAAGGGCTAGAGAAAGCAGGGCTTGTACCTAGCATCATGATTGATTTTAGTCATGCGAATAGCTGTAAAAAATTCGAAAAACAAATGGAAGTAGCAACGGATGTTAGCGAGCAAATTAGCCAAGGCGACCGCTCGATTACAGGAATTATGATTGAAAGTAATCTTATTGAAGGTAACCAAAACCTCGAATCTGATGAGCCACTCGTTTACGGTAAAAGCGTGACGGATGCGTGTATTGGTTGGAGTGATACTGAAAAAGTATTACGTCAATTATCGGATGCAGTAATTGCCCGCCGTAATCGATAAAACGTAGTTATAAAAAGCCAGTAATATCGATGAAAGAACATCGTTAACTGGCTTTTTTATGGTATTTTATTTTTGAATTCTATTTAATAATTCTTCCAGCTTAACTTGCTCTTCCGGTGTTGCATTCGCTGGTGTTGCCGTTAATTGTAGTACTCCATTATCGGTCTGAACATCAAAGTGTACTTTACCTTTCTCGCCTTTAACATATTTCACCTCTTTTAATGGAATACGATAGCAGTAGGCAAAAATATTTGGGCGAATATAGAAATAGGAATCTTTAATCGCTAAATAGACACCATCACTCGCTTTTTTGCCAAAGTAACCAAGGAAAATGGTGAAAACAAAGAGGAACATCCCCAAACTTTGGCTCAATATAATAAAAGTGACACTGATTAAACCAAGTGCAATGACTAAAATACGGTTATTGCGTTTGTTAAACTCAACGCGTTGGTCAAATTGAACATTTAAAGAGGTATCAAATTGGGTTAACTGGTGATAACGCCAACGGATCGCAGAGAAAATCATGCCCATGGTAAACACAATGGTGATTGGCATTAATGCGAGGCTACTTAATACGGCAAGAACAATGGATAACCTAGGTTTATAAGTCATCACCATCATACTAATAATTTGTACTGGAAAACTGACACAAGCAATGATCATTAAGGTTTTCATCAGTTCGGCATTAGCAGCACCATTTGAACCATCAACGACGAGTTCACCGCCTTGGATCATATATAACAGAGAACCTAATATACTGGCACTAAGTACAAGACCAACCCAAACATACATATTAAATTTATTCATTTTACTGTTTTATCAACCTTTCAATCTGTTTTCCCTATGATAATCGGTTATTGTGATTTCTTACACCTTGAGTTAATGAATTTTGTGGGAAAGGAAGATAATCATAACAAAAAAGGGCTAAGCTTTCGCTTAACCCTATATTGATAATAACCGTAAGTGCTTACTTCGCTTTACCTTGGTTTGCTACAGCAGCTTGTTTAGCTGCGATTTCATCTTGGTTACCTAAATAGTAACGTTTGATTGGTTTCATGTTTTCATCGAATTCATAAACCATTGGAACCGCAGTTGGGATATTCAGGTTGAGAATTTCATCTTCACCCATGTTATCTAAATATTTAACTAAGGCGCGTAAAGAGTTACCGTGAGCTGCAATGATGACTTTTTCACCGCTAGCAACGCGAGGTTTAATCACTTCTTCCCAATAAGGGATAACACGTTCGATCGTAGTTGCTAAGCTTTCAGTGACAGGTAGCTCTTTTTCTGACAGTTTCGCATAGCGAGGGTCATGGCCAGGGAAACGCTCATCATCTTTGGTCAATTCAGGAGGGGTGATGGCAAAACCACGACGCCATAATTTAACTTGTTCGTCACCGTATTTTGCCGCAGTTTCTGATTTGTCCAAACCTTGCAGTGCACCGTAATGGCGTTCATTCAGTTTCCAGCTTTTTTCAACAGGCAACCATTGTTGTTCAACTTGATCAAGGATATTCCATAAAGTATGGATAGCGCGTTTCAGAACGGAAGTGTAAGCAAAATCAAAAACAAAACCTTCGTCTTTTAGCAGTTGGCCTGCAATTTTTGCTTCTTCGCGGCCTTTATCAGACAGTTCTACATCAGTCCAACCGGTGAAGCGGTTCTCTTTGTTCCACTCACTTTCACCGTGTCTTACTAAAACCAGTTTAGTTACAGCCATAGCTAAAACTCCTATCAGTACACTCAAATTAAAAATGAATTATTGCTGACCTACATTATAGGGATAGTCAACTCGAACGCCAGTAGCAACTTACGTTTTATCTAAACCAAATCAAAAAAGTCACGATCAAAGAAACTTTCATGTGAAACTCAGTTTAAAATTCGTTGACTTGCCTTTTTATTGACTCATCACCATTTTTACAGGATAAGTAAAAAATAACAGATGCCCCAAATTTAACCCGAAGTGAATCGATACAGCAAGCCATAATTTACCGCTCCACATCCAAGCTAGGCCATAAATCAAACCCGCTAACGTAGCGAAAAGAATTAGCAACGGCCCACCTGCAAAATGCACAGCGCCAAATAACAGCGAAGCAATCACTAATGCGAGGTATGGGGATTTAAACCAAAGGGTTAAACGTTGCTGCAAATAACCTCGAAATAGCGCTTCTTCCGCTAAGGAAACAAAAAATAGATTACAGAGCACAAAAGCAGGTAACCAACTTGGAAAATGCCATTCAAAGGCTAATCCACCGGCGGCTGTCGCAATCAGTAATAAAAGTGGCACAGAAACAACCAGTAGAGCCCACTGAACTTTAGTTGCATGTTTGGCTGGCCGGCAAACAAATAATGTGGGTAAGCAGGCGAGTAAAATAAAAGGAACCAGTGCTTTATCAAAATTAAAATACATTGTGAAAGGAGCACTATGTTCCCCTACGGTAACTTTATCGAGATATCTCAGGTTATTAAACCCAGGGAATAAGTGAATAAATAACCCAATCGTACATGTTAGTAAGGTGATTTCACTGATAATTTTGATGGATAGATAGTGTTGGAAACGCAAACGAATAATGGCAATTATTGTAATACAAATCAATAACAGAATTGCTTGCCAATCAATAAGCTGTGTAAGTGCTGCGGTAATAATTGTGCAGACGAGTAAAAAAAGTGCAATTAAACGATGTGTTGCAAGCGCTGTGAGTGAAGAGGCTAACATTAACCAAGCCATAAAAATACCCATTAAGATGCCTAAATTATTAGAAGGGGCGCAGTGTAATGGTTTTGTGTGAACTTTCTAATTTAAAATAATCAAAAAAATGACAAATTAAATAAAATCAATTAATTGTAAACATGTGATTTCGTCGCTATCTATTAAACAGTAGATTGAATTTGCCAATAGTTTTATCGTATCTATTGGCAAATAAGTTAAAAATTAAAGTTCTTCAATATCGTAACGGTATTTCCCATTGTCAGGGACAAAAGTGAGCCGATGTGTAATACAAGCAGGAGCGTCTTCTTGATGATGGCTGACAAACAAGAGCTGTGTGTTACCTTGGCTTAGCATGACATCAATAAACCGCAGAACTAACAACCTATTAAGGCCATCGAGCCCTTGCAATGGCTCATCTAAAATTAGCATGGCAGGGTGTTTAACCAGAGCTCTGGCTATGAGAACTAATCGCTGTTGCCCCCACGAAAGACTGTGGAAAGGGTTCTGAGCTATTTGCGTTGAAAAACCTAACAAAGCTAACCATTCATACGCTAATTGGATTTGGCGGTCGGAAGGGGTTTGGTACAAGCCAATAGAATCATGAAAACCGGAAATAATCACATTGAGTACGCTGGTTGCGACACGGTATTCTTGGTGAATGCTATTGCTGACGTAACCAATATGACGCTTGATATCCCATATGGTTTCTCCTGTTCCACGACGGTGACCAAATAAGGTTAGGTCATTACTGTATCCCTGAGGGTGATCCCCTGTGATCAGGCTCAGTAACGTTGATTTTCCAGCCCCATTTTCACCGATAATTTGCCAGTGTTCGTTTGGGTTTACCTGCCAATTTAACCCGTGCAATATCGGTTTGTCATTGTAGCTAACAGTTCCATTTTTCAAAATAATACGAGGTGTCGTGTCATCCAGTTTTTCGTCTGTGGTGGGGTCCTCTGTTTCAGGGATGGAAAGCCGCTTAATTTTCTCGCTGTGTTGTAATTGCGTTATTAGCGTGTTAGCGAGTACTGACTCTCTATCTCCTGCCATGGTTAACTTGCAGTCAGCGACGACACCAATGTTTTCAATAAAGTCTGGGAGCTCATCGAAGCGGTTTAGAACTAATATTAAAGTTAAGCCTTTTTCAGACAAACTGGATAGCAGCTCGCTAAGATGGCCTCTGGAATAGACATCTAGACCATCAAATGGCTCATCGAGGATCAGTAGGTCAGGGTTGCCCATTAATGTTTGGCATAATAGTACCTTGCGTGTTTCTCCTGTGGAAAGGTATTTAAACCGACGAGACAACAAGTCACTGATACCGAAGCGAGCGGCAAGCTCGAGGCAATATTCATTGTCTTTATGGTTAAATTGGATGATTTCAGCGACAGTATACCCTGTGTCATCTTCATCATCACTGAGCAGATCAGTGTTATTGCGCTGCCA
Source organism: Providencia sp. PROV032 (assembly GCF_028484875.1). NCBI lineage: Bacteria > Pseudomonadati > Pseudomonadota > Gammaproteobacteria > Enterobacterales > Morganellaceae > Providencia > Providencia sp. PROV032. Next base: position 368,040 of record NZ_JAMPSX010000003.1, on the reverse strand, counting down.
CTCTTCATTGATGATTTTTTGTAATTGTTCAAATGATAGACGAACCGGAGAGGTGAATGTATTTTTTACTACGCCAGAAAGTGGTGGGAGCTCATTGGAAAGTACCCGAGCAAGTGAGGATTTACCGCTACCATTGGCACCAATAAACGCCCAATTTTCCCCTTTTTCGATATTAAGTTGTTGAATGTCTAAAGTTTGTATTTCACTGAGCTTAAAGTTGCCATGTTGTATTGTTATTGTGCCCATCAAGCTTCCTTATCATGATTATTTACCGAGTCATCTATCACAAATAATCAGGATTGAAGCTAAAGTCAACAACAGAACGATATGATAAGGAAAAAAGGTGAATGCTTACTTACTTTTATTGTAAGTAAGCAAGGCAAACTAACAAAGTGTGGCAACAATCACTTGGTCCGCATTGAATAATGCGGTAACGCTATTATTCACTTTCAACGATTGATTATCAATTTCACTGTTTGGCATGGTTGAACATAATGTTTCACCACCTGTGAGTGTCACAATCACTTCACTGTTCTCATCACCCCGCTCTAAGGTGGTAATTTTCCCTTCAAGATGGTTATCAAAGCCTGTTGGGTTAGGTTGTTTAGTAATTTTGACCCAAGGTGCTTTAATCAATGCGAGCACTTCTTTACCTTCCGTTAACCCTAAACGGTTAGCACTCTGCTCTGTTAGTGCGGCATTAATCACCGTACTGTTATCTGATAAGCGAATTTGCACATGTTGCTGAACTTGCATGTGGTCGCGTGCAATTAAAGTCCCAAAAAACTGGTTGCGGGCACTAGTTTGCAGTGAAAAACGCGAAATAGCTGCTAATAAGCTGTCTAAAGGGAGATTATCTTCTTTGAGTACATCAAAGGCTTTTTGCTGAATTTGTGCTAGTAGATCATATAGTTGAAGTAATCGCTCACCATAGTGAGTGAGTGTTGTACCGCCACCGCCTTTACCCCCAGTTGCACGGTCAACAAGGATATCATCAGTAAGCTGATTCATTTCATTGATGGCATCCCAAGCACTTTTATAGCTGATCCCTGCAAGTTTGGCACCTTGGCTGATTGACCCTGTCGCTTTAATTTGTTTTAGTAGCGCGATACGGCGAGGATCAGCAAATAAACTGCCCTGTAGTTTCAATGTGAGTAAAATTTCGGCCTGCATAAATTCCTCCCTTCCGGTGTGGCTGGTGATGACAGACGTAAAAAGCACGTTTAGTATGTCGTTAGTATAATATTTTGTCTAAAATAGTCTCCATTATAACGTAATTGTGCGTTATTATTTTGATTTGATTTATACTCAATATATTGAGAGTCAAGTTTTCCCTCGTCAGCGTATCTTGTAGGCTGGTGGGTACAGTATCACTGAAGAGGTTTTTTCCTATGTTTGAACTAATTAAAAGTTTGGGTTTTGCCCTGATGATGGTTCCTGTCGTGATGTTTTTGATCATGGGCTTGATTTATGGTCTTGGTGCATTCTTTAACTTACTGTCTAAAGCGCACGTACCTCATCATCACAATACTGAGAATAAGTAACGCTTAGCGAATACTATTCGAATTAATTATAGACCCCTTGATGGTAAATGCTGTCAGGGGGTTTTTCATATAGCAGTGGGCATTATCATGATAGATATTTGCTATCATGGTAATTTGAATATAGCTGTCTGCGGTTTTGAATATTAAACTCTTTTTGTTCAGCCATCGTCTTTTTTATAAAATTTTCTTGAAATTCTTTTAATGTATCATAAGGATCTTGCTGATTATTTTCAGTGAGTTGCTTAATAGCTTCAACAACAAATAATCCACATCCGTTAGGGACTTGTTGTTGGATATTCCCTTCAATATAGGTTATATCTTTTTCTATGATACCTGCCTTTTCTGCGGCTTTTGCTATTTCATTAGTAATTTCAAGGCTGACATTTTGGTATGAATTAAAGACGACACATTTCATATCTTGCTTATGTTCTGGCTGATAGAACACAGCTAAGATCCAATGATTATCATTGATATTGATAGGAAATAACTCACATTTATCTAATGTTTTGTTATTTAAAATTTTTTGTTCAATGACATCGGCTAATAAATTGTAGCCATTTTGCATAAGTCCTATTGAGCAATTGATGGTCATGTTTGATGGCAACGTTGGGTTATTTTTATTGCTTGCATCAATCTCATCACTTGTTGTCATCCTGTTATTATCCCAAAGAGTGGATCCCTTGGGTTCATTTTTCATCAATAGTTTTGTTAAACTAATTTTATCAATAACTTTTTCTATTGCAGATCCGACAATATAGAGGAGTTTAGAAGGGGTCGTTAGTTTCGAGTCTGTTAGGTGTTTTTTGATTTTTGTATTAAGGTGTAATTGATATAATTTTTTGCTCGTTTCTTGTATTTCTTTATCTATACCTTTCTTTGCGGGCAGCTTTCCACTAAATAAATCAAACAGAATATTTTCTGCTTTTCTTCCTTCGCTGTCGTGCCGTAGAGCGATATTGTGTAGTAAATCAATGCTCTCTAAGTTCCCATTACCCGCTGATTCTGCTAAAGAATCTAACGTTTCAGGTGCTATTTTTTTATCAAACAACCCATTAAATTGTTCGACTGTTAACTCGGCCATAAGATGAGTAGTTAGTTTTGCTGGAAACATCACCATATCATTACCTTTGCTATGTGGTTTATAAAAATGGAATGAAATACTGAAATGTGCACAATTTGTGCCGATAAAGTTACAAAGGATATAAATTGTTCTCTATATAAAAACGATTTTACGGGTAGGGAATTTTTCATCATTCGTGAGATTTTAGAGATAAGATGCAACAAAATTGCATCATTTCTTGCGCCAGCACACTTTTATCACGAGTTTGACTTTAAGTTATCGCTGTGTCCTGTTATATATAACGTGTCGATAAATACTAGGGTAGATAAAAATGAAAAAAGGTTTGGTATCACTTCTTGCTGGCGCAACATTGACGTTAACGATGGCTAGCAATAGCTTTGCAGCTGATAAAATTACGGTTTTTGCAGCGGCTTCTTTGACAAATGCATTGAACGAAATTTCAGAGCAGTATAAGAAAGACACAAAAGTTGACGTTGTTGCTTCTTATGCGTCTTCTTCAACATTAGCGCGTCAAATTGAGCAAGGTGCACCCGCTAACTTGTTCATTTCTGCTGATCAGCAATGGATGGATTACGCTATCGATAAAAAGTTGATGGTGGAAGATACGCGCTATACATTATTAGGTAATGAGTTGGTGCTAATCGCACCGAAAGATGCAAAAATCGATAAAGTTGAAATTAATAAACAAACGGACTGGAAAAAACTGTTAGACGGTGGCCGTTTAGCTGTTGGTGACCCTGACCACGTTCCAGTTGGTATCTATGCAAAAGAGGCATTAAGCAACTTAGGTGCATGGGAAACGGTTAATCCACTATTAGCACGTACGAATAACGTGCGTAGCGGTATGGCATTGGTTGAACGTCAAGAAGCCCCTTTAGGGATTGTTTATGGTTCTGATGCCGTGGCAAGTCAAAAAGTGAAGGTTGTTGGTATTTTCCCAGCGGATACTCATAAACCTGTTGAATACCCAATGGCGATTGTTAAAGATCAAGATAACCAAGCAACGCGTGATTATTATGAATACTTAAAAACTCCAGCGGCTTCAGAAGTATTCAAACGCTACGGTTTTGAACCTCGTACTCAATAAACGTTAAGAGAGCATTTTTTTGCAGATGTTAAGTCCTTATGAATGGGAAGCGATTTACCTAAGCCTAAAAGTATCCAGTGTGGCGGTCATTTTCAGTTTGCCGTTAGGTATTTTAGTGGCATGGGTGCTAGTTCGCTGTAATTTTCCTGGAAAAACACTGCTCGATAGTATTATCCATCTACCACTGGTGCTGCCGCCAGTGGTCGTGGGTTATTTACTGTTGATCAGTATGGGTAAACGCGGTTTTATCGGTGAGTGGTTATATAACTGGTTTGGCTTTAGTTTTACTTTTAGTTGGCGTGGTGCTGCACTTGCATCTGCGGTGGTCGCATTTCCACTGATGGTGCGTGCTATCCGTCTAGCGCTTGAGGCTGTTGACCAAAAATTAGAACTAGCCGCGAGGACACTAGGAGCAACACCGCTACGTGTCTTTTTTACGATCACTATTCCGCTTTCTCTTCCCGGTATTATTGTCGGAACGGTATTAGCATTTGCACGCTCACTGGGTGAATTTGGTGCAACAATCACGTTTGTATCGAATATACCTGGTGAAACACAAACCATCCCATTAGCGATGTACACCTTAATTGAAACGCCGGGAGCTGAGGTAGACGCGGCACGCTTATGTGTGATCGCAATTATTTTAGCCTTGATTTCATTATTGATTTCAGAGTGGCTCACCCGTTGGGGTAAAAAGCGTTTGGGGGTGGCTTAGCATGTTAGAACTCGATTTTTCTCAAAAACTAGGGGACTTACAGCTTGAAGTCACAACACAATTGCCAACGGAAAGTATTACCGCGGTTTTTGGGCTTTCAGGTGCAGGTAAAACCTCGCTTATCAATGTGATAGGTGGGTTAACAAAACCCAATACAGGGCGCGTTGTTTTAAATGGTCGCACATTGGTGGATATCGAAAAAGGCATTTGTTTACCGCCTGAGCAGCGCCATATCGGCTATGTATTTCAAGATGCACGGTTATTTCCTCATTATCGAGTGAAAAACAATTTGCGTTATGGCATGTCCCCCGTAATGAAAGACCGCTTTGATGATATTGTGGGCTTACTGGGTATAGAAAAACTGCTCAATCGTTATCCCATCACACTATCTGGCGGTGAAAAACAGCGTGTCGCTATTGGGCGAGCGCTATTGACAGCCCCTGAGATTTTGCTGATGGATGAGCCGTTAGCCTCTTTAGATTTACCTCGAAAACGCGAATTATTGCCCTACCTAGAGAAACTGTCCCAAGACGTTAAAATCCCTATTTTGTATGTCAGTCATAGCTTGGATGAGATTTTACGTCTGGCTGACAAAGTCATTGTGATGGCGCAAGGAAAAGTTAAAGCGTTTGGCGCCTTGGAAGAGGTTTGGGCAAGTAGTGCATTGCGCCCTTGGTTACAGCAAGAAACACTGAGCAGTGTGGTCAGTGCAACCGTACATAGTCAGCACCCTGATTATGAGATGACCGCCGTGACTGTTGGTCATCAAAAACTGTGGATCCCTCGAGTTGACGCACAACACGGCACTAACGTTCGGATACGTATTGATGCATCGGATGTATCTTTGGTACTCGAAAAGCCACAAGTGAGCAGCATTCGCAATATTTTAGCCGCAGAAGTGGTTGAATGGATTGAAGATGGTGAGCAAGTGGATGTGAAGCTTGATTTAGGCGAAGAACATTATTTATGGGCGCGGATCACACGCTGGGCAAGGGATGAGCTTTCTATTCGCAAAGGGCGTAAAGTCTACGCGCAGGTGAAGTCTGTGTCGCTTTCTCGCCACCTCTAAATCCCCGTTATAGCTCATGCTACCGCGTTGTTGGCTACATTCAGCTGTAGTATGAACTACCTCGAGGGTTAAAATTTTATCAAAACAAAAAGGAAAGCTGAGCTTTCCTTGAATTGATAATTAATGAGTAGATTACAGAACGTATTTGCGGATAACTTCAGCAATACCCGGCTCCGTGTTGATGCGAGTGACTAATTTAGCCTGCTGTTTGATTTCATCCACGGCATTGCCCATTGCGACACCGAGACCAGCGGTAGTTAGCATGCTTAGATCATTGAAATTATCTCCAAAAGCGACAACATCATTCATTGTCATCCCTTGAGATTCAACCCATTCCTTTAAGCGTTGGCCTTTGCTATTGCCTTTGCGGCCGACATCCACTTGATCTGCCCAAGACCATTCACAATCTAAACCAAAGTCATTTTCAATTTCGCTAACGACCTGATGGAGCTGATCAATATTCGGTGAGCTAACGGCAAATTTCCAAATAAAATCATAATCATGCATCACATTTGCATAGTCTTCTACGAACTCGATAGTAGGACGCTGTGCAGCAGGTAATGATTCCGCCCAATTAAGTGTACGCTGGATGCCCTCTGTTTTTGCGTTGTATAACATAGCGTTATCAACATACATTAAATGCTGAATATCCGTTCCACGCAGCTTGTCGATCATTTGCGTGACGGAATCGAGGGTCATAGGGTCTGATTTTAGAACTTTTTTACCTAAATAGTCGTATAAGTAGGTTCCGTTACAGCAAATGGCGGGGGTATCAAGATCTAAAGTTTGATAAAACGGGTGAATCGCAACATGATGGCGGCCAGTGACGATGATCACTTTAACGCCTTGGCGACGTGCTTCTTGTAAGGCGGCTAAAGATTCTGGCAGAATTTTCTTTTGGTGATCAAGCAGTGTTCCATCAAGATCGAGCGCAATAACGCGGTATGACATAAACGGCTCCACGTGATTTAGTAATGACCTATCTGCCTAAAGAGGCAGAGATAGGCAGAGGATGAATTTTTAATAGTAACGAGAAATTATTGCTATAAAAATAGTCAACTTGATATGATTTATCATCATAACGTTAACTGAACCGTTTTAGTATCATTATTATTTTTTCTTGATACGATATATAACAGCCGCAATGGCGCTATTTACCCAACGTAATTTACCTCATATAGAGTATAGTGCAGTCAATATAGTGGACGATAGATGCGGTTTTGTATTTTTATCATGAATTAAGGAGTCAGGATGAATCAGGTTGTTTATATTGCGAGTCCCGAAAGTCAGCAAATTCACGTGTGGTCGATGAATGAGGTAGGGGAGCTTACTCTTCTGCAAACGGTAAAAACACCGGGCCAAGTGCAACCTATGGTATTAAGCCATGATAAAAAACACCTTTATATTGGTGTACGCCCAAATTTCCGTGTTGTGACCTATGAAATTGAAGAAAAGGGGTTGTTGCGCTTAAAAGCGGAAACGTCTGTGCCGGGAACGCCAGTTCATCTATCTCTTGATAATAATGGAAAATATCTATTTGTTCCTTCATACCATCAACATAACTTATCAGTGTTAACCATTAATGAAGAAGGCGTTCCAGATCGCGTTGTTCAGGTGATTGAAGGCTTACGTAATCCACATTCTTCCCATGTTGATGTGGATAATCAACAGCTTTGGGTTCCTTGCTTGGGCGAAGACCATATCCGTTTATTCAATTTACATGAAAATGGTTATTTAACCGAAGCCACTGCAGACCAAATTACCACGGCTGCGGAATCAGGTCCTCGCCATCTGGCCTTCCATCCAACTGAAAAAGTCATTTATTGTGTGAATGAGTTAGACTCAACGGTGGGCGTGTATCGTAAATTTACTCGCTATCGTAATATGCAAACTTTGGCAAATTACCCATTAGGTAACGAAAGCCAGCGCTGGGCTGCCGATATCCATATTACGCCAGATGGCCGCCATTTATATGTTAGTGAGCGCTCAGAAAGCTACCTTAGCCACTATCTGGTTTCTGATGACGGTTGCGAGCTAACATTAGAAGCACGCTACCCAACAGAGACGCACCCAAGGGGCTTTAATATTGATGCAACAGGGCGTTTCTTAATTTCCAGTGGGCAAAAATCAGACCATATTTCAGTCTCTGAAATTGACCCGATTACGGGGAAATTGCGTTTGTTAGCACGTTATGGGGTCGGGAAAGGTCCTATGTGGGTCACTATCCTTTAATCTTCGTCATACTTCGAGCTATAGCGGTGTTGGCTTCACTCGGCTACTTAGGTCACATACTGGTGTATGCTCCCCAAGATATCCTCGATTGCCGCCTTGCTATAACTCGAATTATTTAGAAGATTCTCTAGTTAAAAATTCAGTAAAAAATCGACTTAGATTAAGATTGAATTTATTGCGTTATCTCAACACGTTTGCCATTGCATTCGTCACTTTACTGAGTTGCTCGGGAGTGATGATATACGGTGGCATCACATAAATCAGTTTGCCGAATGGGCGAACCCAAACGCCATTTTCTACAAATACTTTTTGCAAAGCCGCTGTGTTGACAGGCTGCTTCATTTCAACCACGCCAATTGCACCAAGAACGCGCACATCTGCCACGCTTGGATGGGAGATTAAAGGCATCAGTTCAGCTTTAAGTTGCTGTTCGATAGTGGCAATTGTTTTCTGCCAAGGGCTATTGAGCAATAAACTCAAACTGGTATCCGCCACCGCACAGGCAAGAGGATTTCCCATAAAGGTTGGGCCATGCATAAAACAACCCGCTTCCCCATTGCTAATGGTTTCTGCCACATGGCGGGTTGTAATTGTTGCCGAAAGGGTCATATAACCACCAGTTAATGCTTTACCCAAACACATAATGTCGGGTGATATATCAGCATGCTCACAAGCGAATAGTTTCCCTGTACGACCAAAACCAGTCGCAATTTCATCAGCAATCAATAGCAAACCATATTGATCGCACAAATGGCGGACTCCCTTTAAATATTCAGGGTGATAGATACGCATGCCACCAGCCCCTTGAACGATCGGTTCAAGGATGATCGCCGCAATTTCATCGCTATTCTCGGCAAGTTGTACCTCAAGAGGATGCAAATCGGCTCTGTGCCATTCGTCGTAAAAACCACACTGAGGCGCTTCCACAAAAATATGCGGAGGTAAATACCCCTTATATAGGCCATGCATTGAATTATCAGGGTCACAAACGGCCATTGCACCGAAAGTATCACCGTGATACCCATGGCGTAATGTGAGGATGCGTTGACGTTTTTCCCCTTTGGCTTGCCAATATTGCAATGCCATTTTCAGAGCAACTTCAACCGCCACAGAGCCGGAATCGGCAAGAAATACACATTCTAGCGGCTCTGGTGTGATAGAAACCAATTGCTTACATAGGTTCACAGCAGGTGGGTGGGTGATCCCGCCAAACATCACATGGGACATTTTCGCTAATTGCGTTGTTACCGCTTGGTTTAATACAGGATGATTGTAACCATGAATAGCAGCCCACCATGAAGACATACCATCAATTAATTTTTTTCCATCGGCCATGATTAGCTCAGCGCCATGGGCTTCAACTATCGGATAAGCCGGAATTGGCTGGCTCATCGATGTATAAGGGTGCCAAATATGTTTGGCATCAAACTGAATATCTACATTATCCATTTTCTATCTTCGTCAACTTTTTTAGATCATTTTAGTTGACATGATAATCGCAATATTTAAACTGGCAACAACTTTTTCAACTGGAGAGTTTCCGTGAGCCAATTAAAACAGTGGACAATAAAACAAGCTAATGAACTGTTTTCAATGCCTTTTTTTGAATTATTATTTCAGGCACAGCAAATTCATCGCCAACATTTCGACCCCCAGCAAGTGCAAGTCAGTACTTTGCTATCGATTAAAACAGGGGCTTGCCCTGAAGATTGCAAGTATTGTGCGCAAAGTGCGCGCTATAAAACAGGGCTAGAAACTGAAAAGTTAATGGAAGTTCAGCAAGTTCTGGAATCCGCGAAAAAAGCCAAGCAAGCAGGCTCAACGCGTTTTTGTATGGGGGCTGCGTGGCGTAATCCGAAAGAACGCGATATGCCTTATCTTGAAATGATGGTAAAAGAAGTGAAGTCATTAGGGATGGAAACCTGTATGACGTTAGGGATGATTGATAATGCCCAAGCACAGCGTTTAGCAGAAGCAGGGTTAGATTATTATAACCATAACCTTGATACTTCTCCTGAGTATTACGGCAATATTATTACCACTCGCAGTTATCAAGACCGTTTGAATACACTCGAAAATGTCCGAGATGCAGGGATCAAAGTCTGCTCTGGTGGGATTTTAGGTTTAGGCGAAAAAATCAGTGACCGAGCGGCATTATTAGTGCAATTGGCAAATTTACCAAAGCCACCAGAAAGTGTGCCGATCAACATGTTGATGAAAGTTGAAGGAACCCCAATGGCGGATAACGAAGATGTCGATGCATTCGATTTTATTCGCACGATTGCCGTTGCACGTATCATGATGCCAACGTCATACGTTAGGCTATCGGCAGGTCGTGAATATATGAATGAGCAAACTCAGGCATTGTGCTTTATGGCCGGTGCAAACTCCGTATTCTATGGGTGTAAATTGCTGACGACGCCGAACCCAGATGAAAATAAAGACTTGGCACTATTTAGAAAACTGAATATTAACCCTGAGCGTATTGAAACTGACGAAGGGGATAACCATCACGCCGCTAAGTTAGCCGAAACGCTGTTAACCGCTGATAACCCTCAATTTTATAACGCAGCAGTATAATGAGTTGGCAATCATTTATACAAAACCAGATAGCGCAGCGTAAGCAGGCTTCTATCTGGCGTCAACGGCAGTGTATTGATAGTGCCAATGGTCGTTCGCTTTTTCTAGCTGGAAAAGAATTTCTTAATTTTTCATCCAATGATTATTTGGGGCTATCTCACCATCCTCAAGTGATTGCCGCGTGGCAACGTGGGGCTGATGAATATGGTGTGGGAAGTGGGGGATCGGGGCATATTACAGGATTCACCAAAGCACATGATAAATTAGAGCAAGCGCTCGCTGATTGGTTAGGCTACCCGAAAGCCTTATTGTTTATTTCAGGTTTTGCTGCGAACCATGCGGTGATCACGGCATTAATGACGGCAAATGATCGTATTTTGGCAGATAAACTCAGCCACGCATCGATAATGGAGGCCTCGATTCATTCGGGGGCTCAATTAAGGCGCTTTCAGCATAATAACCCTCTATCACTAAATAAGTTAATTCAAAAACCCGTTGTAGGAAAAACGCTTGTCATCACGGAAGGGGTTTTTAGTATGGATGGCGATAGCGCCCCCCTTCAACAATTGCAGGAAATCGCTAGAAATCAGCAAGCTTGGTTGATGGTTGATGATGCTCACGGTGTTGGCGTTACCGGAGAGCAAGGCCGTGGCAGCTGTTTTGCGAGCGGAATTAAACCTGAAATTTTAGTCGTCACCTTTGGCAAAGCATTTGGTTTAAGTGGCGCAGCGGTACTGTGTGATGAGCCTACGGCGGACTTTTTTGTACAATCCGCACGTCATTTAATTTATAGCACGTCAATGCCACCTGCTCAGGCTGTCGCGCTGCTAGCAGCCGTTGAGCAAATTAAACAAGCGGATGAATTGCGCGCTGATCTCAATCAAAATATTGAATATTTTAGAAAAAATGCTGAATTCTCAGGAATGAGATTGGCTAATTCAAAGACGGCTATTCAGCCACTAATTGTTGGTGAAAACCAAGCGAGCCAACAGTTAGCCAATTTTTTACGCAGAAAAAACATTTGGGTGCAAGCGATCCGACCGCCAACGGTTCCACCAGGGAGTGCTAGGTTACGGATCACGTTAAGCGCTGCACACCAACGTCAAGATATCGATCAATTATTGGAGGCTTTACATGACTTTATCGCTCAGTCGTGAAAAGCATAAAATTGCAGCGGCATTTGGCCGCGCAGCTAAGAGTTATGATTCTGTGGCAAGTTATCAACGATCAACAGGAACACAGCTCCTTGGCCAACTGACTTCGGTTTTAAACCATTCATCATCAACAGCGCTATTGGATATTTTAGATGCAGGGTGCGGTACGGGGTATTTTAGTCATAAGCTGAAAGAGAAGGGACATCGCGTCACGGCGTTAGATCTGTCTGCGGGAATGCTCGAAATGGCGAAAACGAAAGCGGTTGCCGATCATTATTTATGTGCTGATATAGAGTCTATTCCGTTAGCTCCACAAACCTTCGATGTGGTTTTTTCAAATTTGTCGGTTCAATGGTGCCGAGATCTCAATAAAGCATTAAGTGAATTATATCGAGTGACAAAACCGGGGGGAGTTGTGGTATTTACCACACTTGCAGAGGATTCTCTCGCTGAATTATCCTCAGCTTGGTATTCACTTGACGGATATTCGCATGTGAATACCTTTCTCAGTGCTCAGCAGATACAAAATAGTTGTCAGTCATGGAGAAATGAACTTACTTTACAAAAAGATACGCTCTATTTCTCTGGGTTGACAGAATTACTACATTCACTTAAAGGCATTGGTGCGACACATTTAACTACGGGGCGTAAAGCTGGCTTGATGACGCGCCAACGTTTGCAACAACTCGCCTTAGCTTACCCAATAAAAGCGCAAGGCTTACCTTTAACTTATCATACGGTGTTTGGAGTGATTTATCGTGACTAAAGTGTATTTTGTAACCGGAACAGATACCGAAGTCGGAAAAACGGTGGTGAGCTGTGCTTTGTTGCAAGCTGCAGGGAAACAAGGTTGGAAAACAGTGGGTTATAAACCTGTCGCATCAGGAAGTGAACGCACGGCAGAGGGGCTACGTAATAGTGATGCGTTATTATTACAAGCCAATAGCCAGGTTAAATTACCCTATGAGGCGATTAACCCGATCGTATTTGAGGCGCCAACTTCACCGCATATTATCAGTGAAGAATTAAATCAACCTATTGAATTTTCAGTGATAAATAAAGGTTTGGCTTATTTGAAGTCCCAAGCAGATTGGCTATTAGTGGAAGGTGCTGGTGGCTGGTATACCCCGTTATCCAGAGAAAAAACTTATGCAGATTGGGTGATTGAACAGCAGTTACCCGTTATTTTGGTCGTTGGGGTTAAGTTAGGTTGTATAAATCATGCACTGTTAACCATGGAATCTATCAAAGCTTCAGGTTTATCAGTGGTAGGCTGGGTAGCCAATGAAGTTGAACCTGCAGGCGTTTTCCAATCGCAATATTTGTCGACACTTAATCGAATGATTAAAGCACCTTGTTTAGGCGTGATCCCGCACCAAAAAATACTCAGTGGTCAATTAGGACGCTATTTGGATCTTTCTTTATTAACTATTTGATTATATCAAAATAGACATGTTTTCCCCAAGCAACGTGAGTGGCTTGGGGTTGATCGATTGTTAAAAAAAGATCCGATCTTTTTTAACGTTCTCAACTTAAATACTGTCAAGTTTTTCAGTAAAAATACCACTCAGATCTGAATAAAAAATATAAAATCTGTTTTTCATCGCGGTTACTACGTAAAAATTTTTTCATTAAACTGCCATCTTTTTGTCATTTAGCTTTCATTGCACAAATCTTCAAGATCTCGTGAATCCATGAGCCGAAAGGGCTTCAAGAGTTATCCACCATTTCTGTGGATAACCTTGTGCATTAACGTTATAAAACAAGTTCTATGCTAGGTGGCAAGCGGCTTTGACTTTATTTGATGTGATTCTGGACTTTAAATTAATCTATAATAAATACAAATGGTTAAATAAAATCAAGACTTCAATTAGTATTTGAGATACGGCATAAAAAGGCAATAGCATAAAATATAAAGTTTCAAAAAGGTCAAGTACTTTTTTGGGGATAACATTTTTATAAACATATCAGAACGGAGAATAACAGAAAATTTAGCTTCAATACTTGAAGCTGGTTTTTTATCCAGTATCATAATGGAAGAAACTAGTTAAGGGGCGTTAATATGAGTAAGGATTTTAAGCTGTATTCTGATTTCCAGCCGAGAGGGGACCAGCCGGAAGCCATCCATAAACTAAGGGAAGGGCTACAAGATGGACTCGCTCATCAAACTCTATTAGGTGTAACCGGGTCCGGTAAGACGTTCACGATTGCCAACGTTATCGCGCAAGAGAACCGCCCTACCATGTTAATGGCGCATAATAAAACCTTAGCCGCACAGCTTTATAGCGAAATGAAAGCTTTCTTCCCAGACAACGCGGTGGAATATTTCGTTTCTTACTATGACTATTATCAGCCTGAAGCATACGTCCCAAGCTCAGATACTTTTATTGAAAAAGATGCCTCTGTAAACGAACACATTGAGCAAATGCGCCTATCTGCGACCAAAGCCTTACTCGAACGCCGAGATGTGATTGTGGTGGCTTCTGTGTCCGCTATTTACGGTTTGGGTGACCCAGATAGCTACTTAAAAATGATGTTGCACCTCACCGATGGCATGCTCATCGACCAACGCTCAATTTTAAGGCGTTTAGCGGACTTGCAATATTCGCGTAATGACCAAGCTTTTACACGAGGGACTTTCCGTGTCCGTGGTGAGGTCATCGATATTTTTCCTGCAGAATCAGACGAATATGCCTTACGTGTTGAGTTATTTGATGACGAAGTTGAACGGTTGTCATTATTTGACCCATTGACAGGGCAAATACAGCATCGTGTTCCTCGCTTTACCGTTTATCCAAAAACGCACTATGTCACACCAAGAGAACGTATTCTTGAAGCCATGGAACAGATTAAGGTTGAATTGGCAGATAGGCGAAAAGTCTTACTGGAAAACAATAAATTACTTGAAGAACAACGCATTACTCAACGAACACAATTTGACTTAGAAATGATGAATGAGCTCGGTTATTGTTCAGGGATCGAAAACTATTCACGCTACTTATCCGGTCGTGCTCCCGGCGAGCCACCGCCGACATTATTTGATTATTTGCCTGCAGATGGCTTATTGGTGGTGGATGAGTCCCACGTTACCATTCCGCAAATAGGTGCGATGTACAAAGGGGATCGTTCAAGAAAAGAGACCTTAGTGGAATATGGGTTTCGTCTCCCTTCTGCATTAGATAACCGTCCAATGCGCTTTGAAGAATTCGAGGCTTTAGCACCGCAAACTATTTACGTGTCGGCAACACCGGGTAACTATGAGCTCGATAAGTCAGGCAATGAAGTGATTGAACAAGTTGTTAGGCCAACAGGCTTACTTGACCCAATTATTGAAGTTCGCCCAGTTTCGACACAAGTGGATGATTTACTTTCTGAAATTCGTATACGTGTGCAGAAAAATGAACGTGTATTAGTCACCACATTAACTAAACGCATGGCAGAGGATTTAACGGAATATCTTGAAGAGCACGGGGAGCGAGTACGCTATCTTCACTCCGATATCGATACCGTTGAGCGCGTGGAAATTATTCGCGACCTGCGATTGGGTGAGTTTGATGTATTAGTCGGGATCAACTTGTTAAGAGAAGGTTTAGACATGCCAGAGGTATCGCTGGTGGCTATTTTGGATGCGGACAAAGAAGGTTTCTTGCGTTCAGAACGTTCGCTAATTCAAACCATAGGGCGTGCGGCTCGTAACTTAAATGGTAAGGCAATCCTCTATGGAGACAGGATCACCAACTCCATGCAAAAAGCGATCACAGAAACAGAACGTCGCCGAGCGAAACAAATGGCGTTCAATGAAGAACATGGCATCATTCCACAAGGTTTGAATAAGAAAATCGGTGATATCCTACAGATTGGCCATAAAGTGGGCGGTAAAGGAAAAAGCCGTACGAAAGACAATGGCAAAAATAATAATTCGGTTGATATCCAATCACTGTCGACAAAAGAGTTGGAGCAACGGATTTCGCAGCTTGAAGCGCAAATGTATAAGCATGCTCAAGACCTTGAATTTGAAGCGGCAGCGCGAGTCCGAGACGAATTGCAGGAGATACGCTCCCAGTTTATCGCTAATTCCTAATTTTCATCATTTTCTTCATACTTCACTCTGTAGGGGGTTGGTTTCGTTCAGTCACTCGGGTCACATATTTATGTATGCTCCCCGAGCTGCCTTCACTTGCCGTCTACCCACAACGCAAAGTATTTTGAAAATAGATTTTGTGGAAATAGGGAAAATAAAGGGCTAATTTTAGGGAATGTTTTCCGCTGCGGGTATTTAGCAGCGGAATAGGAAAAATTATAGCAAGTTGATGGTTTCTTCGATGGCTTGTAGTAACAGCTTTCTATCATGGCGATAGGGAATATCGTCAGCTTCGAGTACCCGTTGGATTATTTTACGCTCAGGGCTGATATTGCTTGTTTGTGTGCGAGGACCTAAGATCAACGCATCTATTTTTTGGCAGCCAATATAATGTTCCATCATTTTTAGTTTTTCAGGCAAAGACAGTTTTGCAGCTGGGGAACTGATTTCTTTTGCTAAATTACCAATATAAATCATTGGGGCTTTACATTCGCGCAGTGCAGCCGCAATTTCATCCAAAAGCAGTAATGGCATTAAACTGGTAAAAAAACTGCCAGGGCCGATAATAATTAAATCTGCTTGGTGGATGGCTTGTAAGGCTTCTTTCGTTGCCTTGACGGTCGGGTACAAACGTAACTCTTGTGGGATTTCATGTAAGGCATCAACATTCACCTCACCGTATACTTCATTGCCCATTTCATCGATAGCCATTAAATCAACAGGAGACTCCGACATTGGGATCAACTGCGCATCAACTTTTAGCATATTGCGGATAAGATTTATGGCTTCTAGCGGGCGTACACTTAGGTGGTCTAATGATTTTAACATTAAATTACCTAAATTATGGCCTGAAAGTTCGCCATTACCGCTGAAACGGTATTCAAACATCGCTGAAGCAATAGATGGCTCAGTAATTAGCTGATTCAAACAGTTACGCATATCTCCCCAAGCGATCCCGCCTTCGGAACGGCGAATACGACCTGTGGAGCCTCCATTATCGGTTGTGGTGACAATACCCGTTAAACGAGAACCTAAAGAAGAAAGTGAAGACATCACGCGACCAAGTCCATGCCCGCCCCCAAGAGCGACAACATGCCTAAGATCCGCCAGACTGCAATTCGGCATAGTGTTCCTATATCAGTTAATTTCCAGTACTTATAAAAGCAAGTAAACCAGTGAGTTACGAAATGTGTTTTTTACACTAAAGCCCGTTTTATAGCGACTAAAATAAATTGGGCGTTAATCTATCATAAAACATCATTCTTAGCTTAAGTACTGTGACAAAAAACAATAAAAGAGAGGATTCTGTATTGATGTTGCCCTTAGACGGAAAAATGCGCGCGAGAGTTTTCATTTTAAATTATTATCTATATTATGTAAATAATTCTCATTTTCATTGTTTATTTTGTGGATCAATATGTCTGATTCAGAATTACAGCGTCTGTTTGCTCGCCATTCGTCGTCGTTATGTCGTTATCTGAATATCTACCTTAAAGACCATAGCTTAAGTATGGATATCACGCAGGAAAGCTTTGCGCGGTTGGCAGAGTTGATGAAAAATCCCGCCATTCAAGATTTTGAGGCTTATTTGTATCGAATTGCGAAAAACCTGATGGTCGACCATTTCCGCCTACAGAAAAAACAACGATTAATGGCGATCAGTGACCAACAGTGGGAAGAGATCCCATCGCGGGTGAAAGGCCTTGAAGCTACCGTCATTTATGATCAACAACTAGAACAAATTCAGAAAATTATTCAAACTTTGCCATTCAGGACTCAGGAGATATTTCGCTTGCATCGAGAAGAAGGATTAACCCAAACGGAAGTGGCGCAGCATTTAAATATTTCATTAAGTACAGTCGAAAAACATTTAGCCAATGCATTGGCAATGCTAATTCATAAATGGAGAGACTAGTCATGAAGCCATCTGATAGTCCATCTGAAATTGAAAACAAAGCTGCAATGTGGGTTGTGAAAACAACGCATCGCGAGTTGACGCCGCAAGAGAATGAAGCATTTCAGTCTTGGCTCAATGCGTCAGAACAACATGTATCAGCTTACTACCGTGCTCGGCAATTATGGGCACTAACGGCGAATAAACCACGACAACAAACAGCAGAAAATCAACAGGCAATGAAAAAAAAGAGACGCCCTCGCTATGTTGGTTTATCGATCGCCGCGGCTGTGCTAGTGAGTGTGTTATCTATGTCAATTTGGTATTTTCAATATACACAGCAAGTGGATTACTATGCGAAAATCGGTGAAATACAGCATATCACCTTACCGGATGGTAGCCGTGTAGATCTCGACAGTGGCGCACAGTTGCAATTAGCGTTTAACTCGCAGTACCGGCAAGTCAATTTGTTACGGGGGCGTGCTTACTTCACCGTCGCACCCAAAACGAGTACGGAACCAAGGCCTTTTCAGGTTATGGCGAAAAATGGCATAACTCAGGCGCTTGGCACTGAATTTTCAGTTGATAATGAAAATAGCGAAGTGGCGGTCAGTGTTTACCAACACAGTGTAAAGGTGTCGCTATTATCAGGGCAGGAAATGGTTATTCCAGCAGGAAACGCCACACAATATCAGTCAGAGATAACACCTATGACTCCCATGGTTAACTCGCATTCTACAGTATGGCGCGAAGGGCAAATTATTTTTCAACAGAAAACATTTTCAGAAGTTATCGCTGCAATAAATCGTTACCGAGACAAGCAAATTATTTTGTTGGCTGATAAACGAGCAGATCACATTAGTGGTGTATTACAAATTAGCACGCTCGATAGCGGGCTAACGCATCTGGCGTCATCATACAATCTATCTGTTTATGAAATTCCATTTTTTACTTTAATTTATTGATTATAAATAACTAATATTGATATAGATAAATAATGAATAATTTTTATAAAAATTTATTTACGGGTTTTCCTAATCCCTACGTCTTAACCTAAGTGATTATGATTTTTATTACCATTATCATTTTAGGGATGGGAAATGACTCAAAAAAAGCACCACTATAAAAAAGCAACACTTTGTGTTCACCTTGCATTATTTACGTTACCTGCATTTTCGTTCTTTAATCTAGCACAGGCAAACCCAGCGGTAGCGCCTACACAACAAGAAGTCGCCTTTTCTGTTGCAGTGGGCTCGCTTGAAAACAGCTTGCTTCAGTTCGCCCAGCAAGCAAAGGTAGAAATTATTATTCAGAGCCGAGAAATTAATGGTCTACAAAGTCAGGGCTTGAAGGGGAGCTTTACGCTACAGGAGGGGCTACGCCGATTAATCGGTTCAAACCCTGTGCAATATCAGTGGCAAAATAACCGGATTACTATTGAGCGTATTGCGCCTGCTACCAGTGATCCAGTGATTGAGTTAGACAATATTACCGTCACAGCAAGCCAGATCCAGCAAGGGGACTGGGTATATAACAGTCCATCGTCCGTCAGTGTGATCAGTAAAAAACAAATTGATGACCGCCCACCAAAGCACATAGCCGATGTGTTAGAACTCACGACAGGCGTCTATTCGAGTGTTAGCCAGCAAGACCCTTCCTTATCTGTGAATATCCGAGGGATACAGGATTATGGTCGCGTGAATATGAATATCGATGGTATGCGGCAAAACTTTCAAAAAAGTGGCCACGGGCAGCGCAATGGTTCTATGTATATCGATTCAGAACTGCTTTCTGGAGTGGAAATACAGAAGGGCAATACGAGTGGAATGGGGAGTGGTGGAACCTTAGGGGGAGTAGCGACCTTCAATACGGTCAACGCGTCTGATTTTTTATCAAAAGATAAAACCTTTGGAGGAAAATTGCATGCGAGTACAGGGTCAAATAATACGCACTTTATTGGTAGCAGTGTGCTGGCATTAGGGAATGAAAAAGCGGATTTACTGTTTGCGGCAAGCGAACGGAGTCTTGGGGATTATAAACCGGGAACTCACGGTAATATTGGTAATATACGCGTCAACAATGGGGCCGGACATTACGATGAACTTGCGAACCAATTAAAGCACACTCGCATTAATGACAGTAATTACCGAATGACCTCTTATCTGGCAAAAGCCGGTTGGAATATCAGTGATGAGCAGCGTTTGCAATTTAATTACTTAGAAACCAAAGTGGCCACGCCAAATGCAGGAACATTAACGAACTTAGGTGGTACATGGCCCTACAAATTAGGGTGGAAAAGTAGCGGTTTCAGTGATGTAACCGCCAAAAATTATTCTCTTGATTACACTCAATTTAGCGATAACCCATGGAGCACTGAGTTAAAGGGAAAAGTGTATTTTGTTGATACAAAAGACAACACAGACACCTATTCCACAAGCCAAATTTATAATAATGGCTACCAGATGGACACGCGAGTCAAAACGGTAGGGGTACAGCTTGAAAACCATTCAGAAGTTGAATTTAACCATAACAATGTATTAAAAGCACATTATGGTTTGGAAACCTTTCAAGACAAAGCGAGTAGTAGTTCAACACGTGAAGCGGCGAGTGGCGTGACACCGGATGGAAAGCGTTCATTGAGCTCGTTATTTACTAATTTAACCTATGAATACGATGATTGGTTAACATTAGAGGGGGGAATGCGTTATGACCATTATTCTCTCAAAGGACAAACCAGTATGCGTTATGGCGTACTTCCTTATACTAAAGATAATCCATGTACAGGAAGACGGTTACGTGATTGCAAAGTTGTTATGACGACTGAGAGTTGGGACGTTGATAACTCAGAAGGGGCATTTTCACCCCATATTCGTTTAGCGGTACGCCCTAATCTTGAGTGGATGGAATTATTTACCAGCTATGGGCGATCATGGCGCCCGCCTGCCATTACAGAAACGTTAACCACAGGAAGTGCTCACAGTAGTTCGACCCAATTCCCGAACCCGTATTTAAAACCTGAGCGTTCAAATGCTTGGGAGGTGGGAATGAACATCAATTATCCGCAATTGTTCATTGAAGAAGACCGATTTGTCGCGAAAATTGCCTATTTTGATACCCGAGTGGATAACTACATTAATTTAGCAATTGACCGTAAAAAACCAGGGATGGTTAGCCCTAATATTGGTAATGCCGCATACAGTAATAACTTGGTTGCAACCCGTTTTAGAGGGTTTGAATACCAACTGAATTATGATGCTGGTTTTGTGTATGCAGACCTGACCTTTACCCACATGATCGGCAAAAATAAATTCTGTTCACGGCCCGCATGGTTAGGTGGCGTATTGAAGTATGGCGAAGACGTTGGCCCCGGTAACTGGTATGTTGAGCCAAATGAAGCATCAAATAACCATGTGGATTGTGATAGCAGCGCCATTTTTAGTAGTGCTGCGAATTTACCCGGTGACCGTGGTTCCTTTACATTAGGAGGGCGAGCGTTTGATAGAAAACTCGATGGGGGAATGGTCATTCGCTTTACACCTGGTTTTCAAGACTATTCAACAGGCTCTAATTCCCCTTACTTAGCCGACTGGCCTAAATATACACTGATTGATTTATATGCAAGTTATGCATTAACTGACAATTTAACGATCCGAGGAAATGTCGAGAACTTGACCAATCGAGCGTATGTCGTTAGTTACGGGGAAAGTTTGGCGAATACCTTAGGCCGAGGACGAACGGTATCGGGAGGGATAGAGTACCGTTTCTAAATACACGTCAAACTTTACGCTGTGGCGTTTTGGTTAATAAATTTTGCGCCTTATTATTTATTTTTAATTGATATGCCAATTATTTAATTTGAAAAAACGGTTTTGATAAGCGTTAAGTGTTGGTATTTACAACGTAAACAATTAGATGGGGAGCTTGCTCCCCATTTTAGATCTATATCAATAAATGTTTAATTAAATAGTTAGAGATGTTAATCAATTAACATGGAATTATGCGTTTTATAGGGAGTCAAAACAGAAAATTGTCAGTGATAATAATAGCTTCGGTGAACTCATGGTATCTTTTGTAAGTCGTTGTATATAATGATATATATCGAATTGCGATTCGCTTTTTCAATTTCTATCGGCTAGAATCCTTACATAAATTAAGTGAACAGAGTGACGTATTTTATAGTTTAAAATCAGTAACTCGGTTCCAAATAAAACTCCTAGCCTTTGCGTCTAAGTTTGAACGACTGAATATGATGCACTGGCCGTGGCCTAGAGCCACCAGGGTGCAAGATAGAAATGTCTGCATCTCCCGTACTTGGAAAGGTGTGATTATGCAGCAACTTGTCGATCAATTTGACCGGAAATTTTACTATCTTCGGCTCTCTATAACAGATGTTTGCAACTTTCGTTGCACATACTGCCTACCCGATGGCTACAAGCCAAGCGGTCGTCATGAATTCTTAACATTAGATGAAATTCGTCGTATCAGTGCGGCATTCGCAGAATTAGGCACAGAAAAAGTGCGTATTACGGGCGGAGAGCCAACTATGCGCAAAGACTTCAGTGATATTATTGCTGCCATCAATGAAAATGAATCAATCAAAAAAATAGCCGTGACAACTAACGGCTATCGTATGGCGAGAGACGTGCAAGAATGGAAAGCAGCAGGGCTGAGCGCGATTAATGTGAGTGTTGATAGCTTAGATCCACGTCAATTTGCCGCCATCACAGGGCAAGACAAATTCTTTCAGGTGATGAAAGGCATTGATGCTGCTTTTGAAGCTGGCTTTGAGAAAGTAAAAGTCAATGCCGTGCTCATGAAAAATGTCAATGACATTGCGTTGAAGTCATTCCTAAATTGGATCAAACATCGTCCAATTCAATTACGTTTTATTGAACTCATGGAAACTGGTGATGGTAGTGATATCTTCCAACGTTTTCATATTTCAGGCGAAACTATTCGCGAACGTCTAATTGAAGATGGTTGGTACATGCTTCCTCGTTCTCGTAGTGATGGGCCAGCGCAAGTCTTTAGTCATCCAGATTACCAAGGCGAAATCGGGCTGATCATGCCGTATGAAAAAGATTTTTGCCAAAGTTGTAACCGTTTACGCGTTTCCTCATTAGGAAATCTGCATTTATGTTTATTTGGTGAAAATGGCATTCCGCTTCGTGATTTATTGGGCGCAGATGACCAAAACGAAGCGTTAAAAGCCCGTATTCAGCGAGGCTTGCACCATAAACGAGAAACCCATTTTCTGCATATGGGTGATAGCGGAATTACACCAAATTTATCCGTAATAGGCGGCTAATCCTTTTTTGATTTCAGGAGAAAATATGTCCCAACTGACTCACCTCAATGCGTCGGGCGAGGCGCATATGGTTGATGTTTCAGCCAAAGCTGAAACTGTCCGTGAAGCTCGCGCAGAAGCTTATGTCACTATGAACCCAGCAACCCTAACGATGATCGTTGACGGTAGCCACCATAAAGGGGATGTGTTCGCCACAGCGCGTATTGCGGGTATTCAAGCGGCAAAAAACACCTGGCAGCTTATCCCATTATGTCACCCACTATTGTTAACTAAAGTTGAAGTGATCCTGAAAGCGGAACCTGAACATCACCGTGTTCGTATTGAAACGTGTTGCCGGCTAACAGGAAAGACAGGGGTCGAAATGGAAGCGTTAACCGCTGCATCTGTTGCTGCTTTGACGATTTATGACATGTGTAAAGCGGTACAAAAAGATATGGTGATTGGCCCTGTTCGTTTGTTAGAAAAGACAGGCGGTAAGTCTGGACATTTTAAGGTGGAATAATGATCACAGTATTATTTTTTGCTCAAGTCCGTGAGCTAGTTGGAACGGATCGCTTAGAACTTACAGAGACTTACCAAAAAGTGGAAGATTTACGTCAAGCCCTTTCACAAAAAGGCGATCGCTGGGCGTTGGCACTTGAAGATGGCAAATTACTTGCCGCTGTTAATCAATCATTTGTTTCACTAGACCACCCACTCTCAGAAGGGGATGAAGTGGCCTTTTTCCCTCCGGTCACAGGGGGGTAATATGGAAAACACTCATATTGCAGTACAAACAGAAAATTTTAGTGTTGGTGAACAATATCAATGGCTTGCACAGTGTGATAGTGATGGCGCTGTTGTGACTTTCACAGGGAAAGTGCGCAACCATAATTTAGGGGACAGTGTTGCGGCATTAACGCTCGAGCACTACCCAGGAATGACCGAAAAAGCCTTAGCAAATATAGTCGTAGAAGCAAAAGAACGTTGGCCATTGCAGCGAGTCAGTGTGATCCACCGCATTGGTACCTTACAACCAGGTGAAGAAATTGTTTTTGTTGGGGTCACGAGTGCCCATCGTAATGCTGCATTTCAAGCGGCTGAATTTATTATGGATTATTTAAAGACTAAAGCTCCATTTTGGAAAAAAGAAACCTTACCTGAAAATGAACGTTGGGTGGAGGCGAAAGAAACTGACGAAGCGTCTGCAAACCGCTGGTAATCGCATTTTTTCCGCTAAAAAATACGAATTTGCTGAATGGTATTGTCAAAAGAATGTGTTAGACTTTGGTTAATTTCTCCGATTGCAGTATTTTTACTGCGTCGATTTTTCTTTTAGCGAAAGGGTAACCATCATGGGTCAGTTTGATCAACGTAATGATTCTCTTGTCCAGGGTGCCAATACTGGCGTTCAGGCATTTATGTCGCAAGTATACGGCTGGATGACAGTCGGTCTACTGCTGACAGCTTTTGTTGCATGGTATTCAGTTAGCAGTGGTTTGTACTACACCATTGCAACCAATAAAATCCTCTTTTTTGGAATGATTATTGCTGAACTTGGTTTAGTGATGGGGATTTCATTTTTGCTGCAAAAAATTAGTGGCATGGCGGCAACGGGCATGTTTATGCTCTATTCATTGCTCACCGGCTTAACAATTTCAGTTATTCTTGCTGCGTATACTGGTGAGTCCGTTGCGGGCACATTTGTCATTACCGCGGTGATGTTTGGTGCATTAAGTTTTTACGGCTATACCACTAAGCGTAGCTTAACAGGTATGGGTAACTTCCTGTTTATGGCACTGATTGGTATTGTTGTCGCTTCTTTGGTTAACATCTGGCTGCAAAGCACCATGATGTATTGGGTGATCACTTACGGTGGTGTTTTACTGTTTGCTGCTTTAACCGCTTATGACACTCAAAAACTGAAAGAAATGGGTTCACAAATTGATGAAGACGACAGAGAAACAATGCGTAAATACTCTATTATGGGGGCACTGTCTCTGTATTTAGACTTCATTAACCTGTTCTTAATGTTACTGCGTATTTTCGGTGACCGTCGCTAAATTCAGTGACTCTCCTCATAACGCGATGAAATGAGGGGATAGAAGCCGTTAAAAATGAAGACCCTTGTTACTTTGGTAACAAGGGTCTTTTGATCTAAATGCTACCCTAAAATATGATTTGGATATTAGTAGATTGCTTGCTATTCAAAGCATTAATTATACTTCCAAAGCGGAATATGATTTCTTTTTATCACGCTATTTTCTTCCTAAACAAATAATAAGCCACTGAGCTGGTTATTATCGTAATGATAAATAATGGCCATAAACTGTGGAAGATAACTGAAAAATCGGCATTTTTTAAGTAAATCTGTTTGGTGATTTCAGTGAAATGGCGAATTGGGTTAATCCAAGTAATTTGTTGCAGCCAAACTGGCATATTCTCGACGGGGGAAATGTACCCCGATAACAGCACCGCTGGCATCATAAATACAAATACTCCAATGAACGCTTGTTGCTGAGTTGAGCACAACGCTGAAATGAGTAACCCAAACCCCACCAAGGACAATCCATAGAATAACATGGTGGCATAAAAGAGGAGTAGGGAGCCCGCAAAAGGAATTTGATAGCAAAAGATCCCAATAACGAGAACCAAACTTGCCTGTGCAGTCGCTACTATCAATGCAGGCACCGCCTTACCAATAAATATTTGCCAAGTGGTCAGGGGAGAAACCAGCAATTGGTCCAGGGTGCCTTGTTCTCTTTCCCTCGCGATAGAAAGGGACGTCACAATCAATACCCCGATTGTGGTTATTAAAGCGACCAATGAGGGCACAATAAACCATTTATAATCTAAATTTGGGTTGTACCAATTACGAACGATTAATTCACTGTTGTTTGGCAGAGTCTGTGATTGTATTAGCTCGTGTTGGTACTGAGTGACAATTTGTGCCACATAGTTTGCGGCAATTTGCGCACTATTTGAATTACGTCCATCAAGGAGTAACAGCATATTAGCGTTATGGTGGCTGGCAATATCAGCACTAAAGTTTTGCCCAAAACGGACAACCAGCAGAGCCTTGCGATTATCCAGCGTTTCACGAATTTCATGTTCATTCTTCAATAATAACACCTGAGAAAACGCACTGGCTTTGGCGAGACGTTGAGTCAACTCGATAGAATGCTCACCGCTGTCTTGGTCAAAAATTGCAATGGTGGTGTTAGTGACCTCAAGCGTGGCTGCTAGGGGAAATAAAATCATCTGAAATATCACGGGTAAAATCAAAATAGCCCGTGTTTGTGGTTCTTGAAGCAATGACTGAAGCTCTTTCATAATTAAGGTGTATAGGCGATAAAACATAACTTCACCTCAATCCAAACGACTGCGAGTTTTTAGTGCCGTCAGTCCAATAAATAGTATTGCAGAAGCGATTAGTAACAGGAAATCTATCAATAAAACAATATAGATATCACCCGCAAGAAAGAGAGTTTGTAAGCTGCTGACAAAGTAGCGGGCAGGGATAAAATAAGTCACAGCTTGAATAATGGCTGGCATACTATCAATTTCAAAAATAAACCCAGATAGCATAATGGCAGGTAAGAAGGCGGCATTCAGAGCAACCATCGCTGCATTAAATTGGTTACGAGTAATTGTTGAAATTAATAACCCCATCCCCAATGCCGTTGCCAAATAAAGGCTAGTAATGACAAATAATACTAATAGAGAGCCGCGATAAGGTACTCCTAAGACAAAAGTGGTGACAAACATGCATAACACCATCACAAAAGACCCAAGCACTTGGTAAGGCAATAATTTTGAAAGTAATAATTCAGTTTTAGTGATTTGGGTTGAAAGCAATGCTTCCATCGTGCCACGTTCCCATTCTCTTGCGATAACCAAAGAGGTCAAAATAGCACCAACTACAGTAATAATGATACTAATTGCCCCTGGAATAATAAAATGCTGACTAATTGCAGCTTCATTAAACCAATAGCGCATATTGAGCTCGATTAATGGGTCCGTTGGATAGCCTTGATTTTCCCCTTGCTGCACCAGCCACGTTTGCCACACACCTTGGGTATAAGCTTGCACAAAGTTGGCTGTATTCGGTTCGCTGCCATCAGTAATGACTTGAATTGCGGCATGACCTTGTTTTTGCAGCAATTGGGCTGAAAAATTGACAGGAATGACGACAATACCGCGAATTTCACCCGCTTGCATTTTATCGATTAATAAATGGCGGTTATTACTAATAGTTGCATCGATAAATGGCGAACCCGTGAAGGTATCAACTAATTCACGAGCTTGCGAACTTTGTTGCTCAAGTAAAATACCGACACGCAATTTACTTGAGTCTAAATTGATACCATAACCAAAAATAAATAATAACATCAATGGAATAAGTACAGCGATAAGAGCGCTGCTAGGATCCCGCACAATTTGTTTACTTTCTTTCCAGCAGAGTGCTTTAAGCCTACGCCATGAAAAATAAGAAGCGGTGTGAGTCATTGTGCCTCCTGTTGCTTATCATAATTCATGATGAGCTCAATAAATGCATCTTCCATGGATGGGTCAGGGTTTTCAGCACTTGCAACTTGCTGTTTCAGTTCATCAGGAGTTCCCGCCGCAATAATTTTTCCATGGTAAACCAGCCCGATACGGTCACAATATTCTGCCTCATCCATAAAGTGAGTCGTGACCATAACGGTAACGCCTTTATCAACCATTCCGTTGATATGTAGCCAAAATTCCCGACGAGTTAGTGGGTCAACGCCTGAGGTTGGTTCATCTAAAAATAAGATATCAGGCTCATGCATCAACGAGCAGGCGAGGGCTAAACGTTGTTTATAACCCAGAGGAAGGGATTCAGTAACCTGATTGATAATCGGTTTGAAATTAAAAGCCTCAACCATTTCGTGGATTTTTTGGGCTTGTTGCTGATGGTGTAACCCATAAACACCTGAAAAGAATTTCAGGTTTTGTCCCACCTTCAGGTTGCCGTACAGCGAGAATTTTTGTGCCATATAACCAAGGTGCTGTCTGACTTTGTTTGAACTCGTTTTTAAATCCATCCCAAGAACGAGTGCTTGCCCATCAGTGGGTTTCATTAGCGCACACATCATTTTAAAAGTCGTCGATTTCCCTGCACCATTTGGCCCCAATAAACCAAAAATTTCTCCACGTTTAACTTGGAAATTTACGGTATCAGTTGCCGCAAATTGGCCAAATTTTTTGGTTAAATTACGCGCTTCTATGACGGTTTCTTCAGGATTAGGTGGAATTTGCGGTACGATAGCGGCTAATTCCGAACGGTGAGATGGACCCCCACCTAATAAGTCAATAAATGCATCTTCGAAACGAGGCTGCGCCTCAATGAGTTTCCCATCTGCCATATTTAATGCGGTTAACAAATTTGTCTGTGATGCATTCGGCTTCAAAATTAAACGAATATATCGGCCTTGGATCACACCATCGGTGGTTTCTGGTAATACGAGTGCGTTTTGTAATATAGTGCGTTTTTGTGTGGCTGGTACATCAAGTAAAAACGAGCGTCCCGCCATTTTTTCAGTTAATAACTCGGGTTTGCCTGCATAAAGCTGTTTACCTTTATTTAATAGCAGCACATTTTTACATTGCTGAGCTTCATCTAAATAGGAAGTACTCCAAAGAATTAGCATTCCATCATCAGCAAGAGTATGAACCATTTGCCATAGTTCGCGTCGAGCGATGGGGTCAACACCGACACCGGGTTCGTCGAGTAAAAGAACCTTGGGTTTTCCTAATAATGTACAGGCCAATCCGAGTTTTTGCTTCATTCCTCCCGATAATTTACCAGCTAGTCTATCGGTAAAAGGGGCTAGGCTGGTGAATGAAAGCAATTGCTGATAGGTTTTTTGGCGTTCTTCGCCGAGTACCCCACGCAAATCTGCGTACAAATTTAAATTTTCTTGTACGGTCAGATCTTCATATAAACCAAATTTTTGGGGCATATAGCCAAGACTAGCTCGCATAGCAATACTGTCGTCGATGGGGTCGAGCCCCATCACGCTAATTTTTCCTGCATCTGGCTTTAATAGACCTGCAATCATGCGCATTAAGGTTGTTTTTCCTGCGCCATCAGGGCCGACAAGGCCAGTTACAGATCCCCCATGAATATCGATTGTTAAGCTTTCAACGGCAGGTGTATCCAAGCCCGCAAAAGTTTTTTCAACGTTGGATAGGTGAATACTGTAATCATCACTCATAGCAAACTCTTACTGTTTATTATCAGTGAACTGAATAGTCACAGGCATACCTTGGCGTAACGCATCATCTGCATCATTGACGACGATACGTAATCGATAGACTAAATCGGTTCGTAAATCCGGTGTTTGTACGCTTTTAGGCGTAAATTCGGCGGTAGGGGAAACAAACCCGATGGTACCATGGTAGGGCTGATTTGGACGGCTATCTGTATACAGTAAGACTTCTCTACCGGGGATGGCATCACCAAGGTGTGGCTCGCTAACATAGGCTCGAACCCAAACGGGGTTTGTTAACGTGACGCTAAATACGGTATTACCTGTACCGATGATTGTGCCCGGTTCTATTGCTCGGGTTAAAATAGTCCCAGAGGAAGGCGCAATTAAAACGGTGTCTTGTAAGTCTAGTTCAGCTTGAGCGACAGCCGCTTCGGCTTGTAACCATTCGCCTCGAGCGGCAGCTATCTCTTCTTGACGAAAGCCGCTTTGGTATTGATTCAGCTTATCTTTTGCTGCTTGAAGGGCTGCAAATGCTTGGTTTCTATTGTTCTTTGCGTTATCTAAATCATTAGCTGAAATAACGCGGGAGGCAGCCAGCCCTTGCTGACGTTTATAGAAGTTGTCGGCATATTGCCAAGCCGCTTGTTTTTGAGCCACTTCAGCTTCAACTTGCGCAACCTCTTGAGTACGGTAACCACTTTCTTTTAAAGCAAGTTGTGCTTTGGCTGTGTCGCGCACCCCTTTGGCTTTATTTAATGCGTTAATGTAGGGAGCGTCATCCAGTTGACCAAGTTGCTCGCCTGCAATAATTTTTGCACCTTCATCAACACTTAGGGATTTGAGCTTACCTGACACTCGAAAACCGAGATTTACCGTGCGCACATCAACATTGCCGTAGAGTGTTAATGTCTTGTCCTGCTGTGATTGATAGTAGTAATAACCGCCAATTGCAGCACCGATTAATATGAGAATAATGAAAACAACAACAGAACGGTTTTTATTGCTCATAGCTAACCTTACTTAAAGAATCCACGAGATGAAAAC
Organism: Providencia sp. PROV032; assembly: GCF_028484875.1. Classification (NCBI taxonomy): domain Bacteria; kingdom Pseudomonadati; phylum Pseudomonadota; class Gammaproteobacteria; order Enterobacterales; family Morganellaceae; genus Providencia; species Providencia sp. PROV032. The sequence continues at coordinate 338,030 of NZ_JAMPSX010000003.1, read as the reverse complement.
AAATTTGTTGTTAGAGGCTGCTGTTTTTAATGGAGAAGTGTGGCACCAGCTGCAATAAAATCACCAACCTCTAGTTATTATCAATGTGAATGAATCACTTTAATTATTTTATCATATCACTTTTCATATTGTTTGCGATGGCGCAAGCCCGCTAATAATATATTTGTATGTTCAATAAGAACTTGATTAATAATTTTAAATTCATTTTCATTAATATGTTTCCAGCCGGTTTGACGTAATAATGTTTCCCGAGCAATACGAAATGAAAGTGTTTCGCCAAGGATCGCGTGTGTGTGAATCAGTGTTGTTAAATGGTTGGGATCCGCACCAATGTAAATGGCAATCAAACGGTTTAGACGCGAATGTATTGGGCCTAAAGCCTGCTCGTGGATGATGGTGTAGGCTTCGGTTGGGTTGAGTTGTTCGCGGGCTAAGATGCGAGAAAAACTTAAATTTTTCTTTTCCAACTGAAAGTGATTATAGGCAATGACTGTTTTTTGGAGTAAATCAAGTGCATCATCAGTGACTTGAACTGATAAAGGTTGATTTAGAAAGTTGTCAATTTCTTGAAAAACATCATAGAAATCGTCCCGGATTGTTTTTGTTATAAGCTGAGCTACAGCTAAGTAAAGTCCTTCTTTTGAGCCAAAGTAATAAGAAATTGCGGCAATGTTTTGCCCTGATGCCTGTGCGATTTTGCGTGTGGTAGCGCCATCAAGCCCTTGTTCTCCATATACATCAGCAGCAGTGAGAAGCAATTGCATTTTCGCATTTTCTCCACGTAATGTTGACGATGAACTTGTATTCATAACCATTCCTTTAAAAATTCAGAATTAAATAACATCTAATTAGCTCTTAATGGCTTTTCGTGTTTATAAAAAGTAAAAAACGACATCTCATAGTATCATGTAAGTATATATACTATACGAATGAGATTTTATATTAATTTATTAACCAAACTAAATTAATATATTTATCATCAGCAAATAATGTTAGAATTTTACACAGTGTCGCACGGCAGTTTGCGCTTTTCTTCTGACTCACTTCCCCATAACTGCCACATTCAATTTGAAGCGGTGAAGCCCGGAGTAATTAATTTGACTACATTTTCAGACCTCGCGTTAAACGAGGAAATCTTGCTTGCCATTAATGAATTAGGCTATGAAAGCCCTACGCCTATTCAACAACAAGCTATTCCAGCTGTGCTTGCAGGAAATGACCTTCTAGCTAGCGCCCAAACGGGTACGGGTAAAACAGCGGGTTTTACATTGCCAATTTTACAAAAGCTTATTACAACTCCTCGAGCAGGGAAGGATCGCAAGCCTATTCGTGCGTTAATTTTGACGCCAACTAGGGAACTTGCAGCGCAAGTTGCTGAAAATGTAAAAGAATATAGCCGTCATTTACGTATTCGTTCTTTTGTCGTCTTTGGTGGGGTAAGTATTAATCCACAGATGATGAAGTTACGTGGTGGCGTTGATATCTTAATTGCAACTCCGGGGCGCTTATTAGATTTAGCGCACCAAAATGCGGTAGATCTTTCTCAAGTCGAAGTTTTCGTACTTGATGAAGCTGACCGTATGTTAGATATGGGGTTCATTCATGATATTCGTAGAGTGATTAATAAGTTACCCAAAAAGCGCCAAAACTTATTATTCTCAGCAACATTTTCTGACGAAATCAAACAACTGGCGAATAAATTACTTAATAACCCAGTGACTATTGAAGTTGCTCCGCGAAACTCAGCCTCTGAGCAAATCACCCAGTATGTACATCTGGTTGATAAAAAACGAAAAGCAGAGTTACTTTCGTTTATGATTGGCCGTGAAAATTGGCAACAAGTCCTCGTCTTTACACGTACAAAACATGGCGCAAACCGTCTTGCTGAGCATTTAAATAAAGATGGCGTTAAAGCTGCGGCTATTCATGGCAACAAGAGCCAAGGGGCACGTACTCGTGCACTAGCTGATTTTAAATCTGGAGATATTCGTGTTTTAGTGGCAACGGATATTGCAGCTCGTGGTCTTGATATTGAACAGCTTCCTTATGTGGTGAATTTTGAGCTACCTAATGTAGCAGAAGATTATGTTCACCGTATTGGCCGTACAGGCCGTGCAGAATCAACTGGGATGGCCGTTTCCTTAGTATGTATCGATGAGGCTAAGTTACTCAAGGATATTGAGAAATTATTGAAAAAAACGATCCCATTGATGGCGATTGAAGGCTATGAGCCCGACCCATCCATCAAAGCGGAGCCTATTCAAAAAACACCACAACGGAATGAACGTCGTTCAGGCGGTTCTGCTGGTGATAGGAATCAAGGCAAAGCGCCTCGTCGTAGCAGTGCCCCATCGTCAAAGTCGAGTTCAGTGAAAGGGGCAAGTTCTCCATGGAAAAACGCCCAGAAAAAAGTCAAACAAGGACGTAGTGACAGTTAACCTCCCATAATCTTGTCGCTCTTTTTAATGTTAATAGCATTGACTAGACTAACTTGAAGATCATTTCAAGCTAGTCTCTTGTCACTCCTACCTTAGAATTTTTCCTGCTTATCAATTAAATAAACGGTATGATAAGCAGGAATTATTACGTTTTTTGTGAGTCACTTATGCGCGTTTTATTAGCTCCTATGGAGGGGGTTTTAGATCCTCTAGTTCGTTGTTTACTAAGTGAAGTTAATGACTATGACCTGTGCATAACAGAGTTTGTTCGTGTGGTTGATACCCTTTTACCCGCAAAAACATTTTACCGTTTATGCCCTGAGCTAAAACATGGGAGCCGTACTCCTTCAGGGACATTAGTCCGTGTACAGTTGTTAGGGCAGCATCCTCAGTGGTTAGCAGAAAATGCAAACCGAGCGGTCGAATTAGGCTCTTGGGGGGTTGATTTAAATTGTGGTTGTCCATCAAAAACAGTCAATGGCCATGGTGGTGGTGCGACGTTATTGAAACAACCTGATTTGATTTATCGAGCTGCTAAATCAATGCGTGAAGCGGTTCCAAAAGAATTACCTATTTCGGTTAAAGTCCGTTTAGGGTGGGATAGCTCTGAATTTGCTTATGAAATTGCAGATGCGGTTCAACAGGCAGGGGCAACAGAACTCACTGTTCACGGTAGAACGAAAGAAGACGGTTATAAAGCAGAATGTATTAATTGGTCCGCTATTGGAGAGATCCGCCGTAAATTATCGATTCCAGTGATTGCTAATGGGGAAATTTGGGACTATGCGAGCGCACTGCGCTGCCTTGAAATTACAGGATGTGATGCCGTGATGATTGGCCGTGGCGCATTAAATACGCCAAACCTTAGCCGAGTGGTTAAATGTAATGAATCTAAAATGCCTTGGGAGCAAGTTGGTAGGCTGTTATTAAAATATACAGAACTTGAAAAACAAGGAGATACTGGTCATTACCATGCTGCTCGAATCAAGCAATGGCTAGGTTATTTACGCAAAGAATATTATCAGGCAGATGAACTCTTTTCTCATGTTAGATCATTAAAAAATGCCCAACAGATTTCGCAAGTGATAACTGAAATAGTGAACAATTGATTATGAATAATGTTAATAAGCCAAATTTTATAGTTGCGAAATTAACTTATAGGGTCTTTACTTAATTGGTGTAAGAACGATTTAATTTATTTAAAGCTTATACTGTTGTCTGAGAATATTTTGATGTACATAGTGAAATTACCTAGTCTGGGAGGCGTAAGATGGGCGTAATTGCTTGGATTATTTTTGGTCTAATTGCCGGTGTTTTAGCTAAATGGCTGATGCCAGGTACTTACCACATGGGGTTCATTATGACCACCGTGTTGGGAATTGTTGGTGCTGTTGTGGGTGGTTACATCAGCACTTTCTTTGGTAAAGGAAAAGTTGATGGTTTCAACTTTGGGAGCTTTGTTGTCGCGGTTATCGGAGCCATAGTCGTGCTGTTCTTAGCTGGGCTATTTGGCAAATAGCTATTTTCTCTACTTGATAAATCTTTATTCTATAAGCCACTTGAATCTCAAGTGGCTTATATTTTTATGGCAAAGGTAGGTTACGACTCAATTGGCAGGCCGTTATCTTGCCCCCATTGGGCCCATGAACCATCATACAAACGTACGTTTTGGTTACCTAATAATGTTAATGCCATTAATACCACCGCAGCGGTCATTCCTGAACCACAGGTCGTTACAGAAGGAGCATGGATATCCACACCTTGCTTAGTAAAGATAGCTTTAAGTTGTTCTGGTGATTTGAATTCACCTTTTTCCACAAGAAGATCCCATGGGACATTTTTGCTCCCAGGAATATGCCCCATACGCAATCCCGGACGAGGTTCTGGCGCTTGGGCGAGAAAGCGTGGCTCAGCACGAGCATCAATAATTTGAACCTTGCCTTGATTAACAATATCAAGAACTTGTTCTTGATTCAGCGCGTTCGCGTCTTTACGTGTTGCATGGAATTGCTTCGGAGCCGGTGGAGTGACTTCCCCAGACTGAACATCAAAGCCTGCCGCTTTCCAAGCATCGATGCCACCAGCTAGAATTTTAACGTTTTTGCAGCCCATAGTGGTAAATGTCCACCATGCCCTTGGAGATGAAAATAAATTATTTTGCGAATAAATAATAACTTGGGTGTCATTGCCAATACCCATAGCACTAACTGCTTGGCTAAAAACATTAGCACTTGGCAGCATATGGGGCAAATCACAGCTTTTGTCTGCAATTTCATCTTGATGAAAGAACTGAGCATTAGGAATATGCTCTGCTAAATATTGTTGGCGGCAATCATAAGGTGCTGTCGGTGGGGGAGACGAAGCATCAAGTACAATGATATTGTCATCAAATAGATGTGAATTTAACCATTGTGGGGTGACGAAATAATCGTTGTACATAAGCTATCTCCATCCTGGGTTGATAAATTATTTTAAAATTACTGAATTTGATTGGGTGCTGGCAGTGCTGAAGGGGATTGCGGCTGCCCTTGTTCAAGGGGAGTTGTTGAACGTGTATAAATGTTCATACCCGCTAAAACAATACCGCCTACAGAACCAAAAGCACATAATGCGCAAAGTGCGATAACAACCTTTTTCATTTTTTATAGCCTGCCTAGTGATAAAAACCCAAATAGTATATGAACTCAAAGTATAACCGGATGAGTGTTGCAAACAAGTTAAAAGCTATTTTTTCTGTTGCATAATGGGCGTTTTGCAAAAAGCTTCCCAATTTTTATGTATAATGGGTATTAATACAGTAGTTTTGCGAAGCGGTTGGCAAAAGCGTCTTTTTCATATTTCGTTCTGTTGTCGGCTTCGTTATTTTTCATCTTAACTTTGGTCACCTGCACAATTTATGTCCCTGTCAAAGAAAACTAAAGAACAAATAACTCAGTGGTATAAAGGGTTGTCCGTACAAATTGATGGGTTTGTTTCCCGAGCCCCACAGCGGGAGATGATCGCGCAAGTCGCAAAAAATCTAGCTGATGATGATGGTCGCCATTTGGTCATAGAGGCCCCTACAGGGGTGGGGAAAACGCTATCTTATTTAATACCGGGGATTGCCGTTGGTAGGGAAGAAGGCAAAACCTTAGTAGTCAGTACGGCAAATGTGGCGCTACAAGACCAAATTTATAGTAAAGATTTACCGTTATTAAGCAAAATTATTCCTGATCTAAAATATACGGGGGCATTTGGGCGTGCTCGTTATGTTTGTCCGCGCAATTTAGAAGCTATTTGTGCAGCAGAAGGCGAACAAATTGATTTAATGTTATTGGTGGAAGATAAAACAGAAATAGCGAATAGTGAAGAGCGGGCAATTTGTCAGCAACTGAGGCATGATTTTCAGAGCTTTGCATGGGACGGGTTAAGGGATCACCACAAACGTGCATTTAGTGATAGTTTATGGCGTAAAGTTAGTACTGATAAAATGAATTGTCTGGGTCGTAATTGCCAATTTTATCAGCGGTGTCCATTTTTTATTGCTAGGCGGGAAATCGAAGATGCCGATGTGGTGGTTGCTAACCATGCATTGGTTATGGCAGCAATGGAGAGTGAGTCGGTTTTGCCGGACCCAAAAAATTTATTATTAGTGCTTGATGAAGGCCACCATGTCCCAGACGTTGCGAGGGATGCCCTTGAAGTGGAAGGCGAGATTACGTTAGTGCAATTAACGGCACAGCTTGATAGCTTTATTCAGCATGTTGGGCAATATATGGGGCAATTTCGTCCAGTGAAGCCACCAAAGCTAGCTAATCCTGAGCGGTTACAGCAGCACGCAGAAAAATTGCGTGAAACATTTCGCGATTTTTCATTATTAGCGAATGCATTATTACCAGATACATCAAAAGAAACTGAATATTTATTTCCACTAGGCGTGTTACCTGAAGCAATGCAATTAAGCTGTCAGGTGTTGTTTAAGCAGACGGATGCGTTACAAGGACTGGCAGAAGCTATCTTAAATGATTTAACGGAACAAACTGCGAAACAAGATATCGTTCGCTTACATCGCTCCATTATTGTGACTAGTAGGGCAATGGGGTACTTTGAAAACATGTCGAAACTTTGGCGGTTGGCGGCATTAGAGCAAAGTTCAGGTGCTCCTGTGTCAAAATGGTTAAGTCGGCGTTATGAGAAAAACCAATCGCGTTTCTTTATGCATTGCGCAGGGATCCGAGTAAGTGAACAGTTACAACATTTGTTATGGCGTAACGTGCCTCATATTGTCATTACCTCGGCAACACTGAGATCGTTGAACAGTTATTCACGTTTTATGGAACTTACTGGGTTATCCGAAAAAAGTGATGACCGCTTTGTGACATTGTCTTCTCCTTTTAACCATGTTGAGCAAGGAAAAATTATTATTCCTAAAATGGAATATGAGCCAACTATTAATAATGAAGCTGAACACTTAGCAGAAATGGCGGTATTTTTCCGCGAGCAATTCACTCAAAATACTCACCGCGGAGTACTGGTTTTATTTAGTAGCCAAAGAGCGATGGAAGGTTTTCTTGAGCACGTAAAAGATTTACGTTTACAGCTTTTAGTTCAAGGAGATCAACCTCGTTACCGATTAGTTGAAACTCATTGTGAAAGAATTAACCAAGGGCAAGCTAGTGCCTTAATTGGTTTACAATCGTTTGCAGAGGGGTTAGACCTAAAAGGGGAATATTTAACTCAGGTCCATATTCATAAAATTGCATTTCCACCAGTAACAAACCCGGTAATCATCACCGAAGGGGATTGGTTGAAATCGTTGAAGAGATACCCATTTGAAGTACAAAGTTTACCAAGCGCTTCATTTAATTTAATACAGCAAGCTGGCAGGCTAATACGTAGTCATGAGTGTTATGGTGAAATTATTATTTATGATAAACGTTTGCTAACTAAAAATTATGGTAAAAGGCTATTAAATGCATTACCTGTATTTCCGATAGAACAACCCGAAATACCTAAAAAACAGTAAATAATAATCATTAAGTTAACGTGTTTTATTTTTAAGTGACTTAATTGCAATAAAGGTTTGATTTATTGTTAATTATCATAAAATAAAATGGCCACTTTTCAGTGGCCACTGGTCAATTATAATTGACTCTATTTACGACATTACTCAATATTCGCTTCTAAAAACCAGAGGAATTTATCCATATCGCGGGAAGCCGCAGTAAACATATCTGCAGTGTCTTCGTCTTCTACTTCATCGATGGCTCTACGGATATCATTCGCGACAACCGCATAACGGTCTGCTAATGCTTTCAAATGGTCTTGTACACTGTGAATATTAATTGGGTAAGCTTCTAATGATGTGAAGCGGTTAACCTCTTGGGTTGTACCAATAGCAACACCACCCAATTGAACAGCACGTTCAGCGAATTCATCTAAGTGTTCTACTAACGTAGTCCTAAAGCCATCTAACATTTCATGTACAGCGATAAAATTGCGGCCGCGCATATTCCAGTGGGCTTGTTTAGTCATTAGAGAGAGATCGGTAAAATGGACCACCATAACATTAAGAATTCCAATGGTTTCCAATTTTACACTGTCTTCCATATCATTACGGGTATATAAAAGTTCAGTTGAAGATGCTTTAAATAATTTAGCTGTGCTCATGATTCATCCTCTCTTAAATATGAATTTGTCTAGTAACCTCATCTGTGAATAAATATAAAACAATCTAACGACTTTGTCATAATGTAATAAACGATTAGTATAATAGGTCTATTCGATATATTTTATTAACTGTTGTTTTATTGTGGATCTTGAATACTGATTGTTTTTAGCAATAAGTGCTATAACCAAAATTAGATAATAAAATAAAAATAAAAAATGATTATTTAAAATTGATGAATAAATCTTTACACGAAAAAAGGTTAATAAATATCAACATGTCGAATTTATTAACCTAATCGGTCTTCTTTGTTATAGATTTCGTGGCTAGGTCACTTTTTCGATTTTTGACTTTGGCACCGCTGTAGAGGTGGAACCAATAGAAGCACAAACAATACATAATAATGCTAACCATTGAGTCATCGTTAAGTGCTCATTTAGGAAAACAATTCCTAAAAATGCGCCCATACAAGGTTCAAGGCTCATCAATGTACCAAAAGTTCGGGCAGGCAAACGCGTTAGCGCGATCATTTCTAATGTATAAGGAAATGCGGTTGATAAAATCGCGACTGCTAGTGCAATGGGTAAAATTGAGGGATCAAACATCACTTCTACCCCGGTTTGCATTAAGCCGATCGGGAAGAAAATCATCGCAGAAATAAATGAACCGATAGCCACGGTGGCCGCACCATAGCCGGCTCCCGCTCGTTGACCAAATATAATATACAATCCCCAACAGACACCAGCTCCGAGAGCATAGATGGCACCGAGTGTATCAATGGACTCAATATTATCGCCAATTGGGAGCAAAAATAGTAACCCAACGATAACAAGGGCTATCCACAAAAAATCAATTGGGCGGCGGGAGGAGAACATTGCAACAGCTAAAGGGCCAGTGAACTCTAGTGCAACGGCTATTCCTAATGGAATGCGCTCAAGGGAAAGGTAAAATAAATAATTCATCGTACCTAGGGATAAGCCGTAGGCTAGCAGTGGAACTAACGAGCTTCTTCTGAATTTTAAACGCCAAGGTTTAAAAATAACAAATAATATAATCGTAGCAAGCAATAAACGTAAACCAGTAACACCGGGAGCGCCGATAACAGGAAATAAAGTTTTAGCTAAAGAAGCTCCGCTTTGAATAGAGGTCATAGCAAGCAGTAATAACCCTATAGGTAATAGCGGAAACGCGCTCTTTTTAGTGTCGGCAGACATAAATAAGTAAACCTCGGAAAACGTAACTTAATTGATAATAAATATTTAGAAAATAATTATTCAGTGATGAAAAATAATTTCTTAAAGATTATCTCATAAAACAGCACGGCTTTATATTTGTTTATGGTTTAGCTATAGAGAATAAGGGGGTAAATGTGCTCTATTGGTTGCCAACATGTTGGTTTAGGTGAATAGCAGTGCTATAAACATGAATTAGTCTCATTTTATTATGGCGAAGAGCGAAGCTTGAGCTTCTGTATTAGGCTCGTATAATTCAGTGCTCTAACTAAAAAGTCACAATAAAAATAGAAAATGAGGAACAAATGGGAAAAATTAAAAGTATTGCAGTGTATTGTGGTTCCAGTATGGGAAAAAATAAGGTCTATCAACAAAAAGCCATTGAGTTTGCTAAAGAAATGGTTAAACGTGATATCACGTTAGTCTATGGTGGAGCGAGTGTGGGGATTATGGGAATGGTTGCTGATACCGTATTGTCATTAGGTGGTAAGGCGATTGGAGTGATCCCATCATTGCTAGAAGAACGTGAAATTTCTCATAAGAATTTAACTGAACTGTATAAAGTTGAAACGATGCATCAGCGTAAAAGTAAAATGATTGAACTTGCCGATGCTTTTGTCGCTTTGCCTGGCGGTTATGGCACGCTTGAAGAGTATGCAGAAGTCTTTACTTGGAGCCAAATTGGTTTACATACTAAGCCATGTGCGTTGTTTAATATTAATAATTATTGGCAACCATTGATAGATATGACAAATAAAATGGCGGATGAAGGTTTCTTACATGAGAAATATCGTCATATGGCGATTGTGAATGATTCTTCCGCTGAGTTATTAGAAAGTTTTGAATCTTATGTTGCCCCACCAATTAAAACCTACGACTAGCGTTAATATCAAAATCACAGAGAGGAATGCATGCTGATAAGGGAAGCTATTAAAAGTGATGTAGAATCCATTTTATCGCTTTACCAAATTTTGTTTTCGGAAATGGCACTGCTTGACCCTGAGCGCTTACAACCTGCAGAGCAGGCTGGGGAATTTATTGAAAATGCGATTATCGATGATAAATTTTATTTGTTAGTTGCTGAATTTAACGGTGAGATTAAAGGTTTTTGCATCGCGCAACAACAAGTTTCAGATCCTTATAACTGCATTGTTCCTCGAAATTTTGGTTATATTTTTGACTTAGTGGTTGACCCCAATTTCCGTGGTGAAAAAGCAGGGCAAAAATTACTCGATGGCATGAAAGCATGGGCGAAGAGTAGGCAGTTTAGCCACTTGGAGCTGTCGGTATTAGCGCAAAATCGTAAAGCCATTAAGTTTTATGAACGAGAAGGGCTAACAGAAATCAGCCGTACTATGGGGATCACGCTTTAGTTAGGCATTTAGTCAGCCTTTCCTTCCGTGTTAATCAATTTGCTGAAAAGAGCACAAGATCTAAGCGGCGTAATATGGCATAATGCGCCGCTATTTATACCTGTCGTACTCTAATGACCATGCATGGAATGTATTTCGCTGCTCAAATCACTATTTTGGGTTGTTTTGCACGCCGCAGTCATGGGCCTCTAATCATCGCAGGCTATTTTACACCGTTTAATTTAAGGCATAGCAGTGTTAACAACGAACAATATCACTATGCAGTTTGGCAGTAAGCCACTGTTTGAAAACATTTCAGTTAAATTTGGCACAGGCAACCGTTATGGTTTGATCGGCGCAAATGGCGCGGGTAAATCCACATTTATGAAGATCTTAGGGGGAGATTTAACCCCTACAGCTGGAAATGTGAGCACGACTGATCCAAATGAGCGTATTGGTAAACTTCGCCAAGATCAGTTCGCATTTGAAGAATTTACCGTACTTGATACCGTGATTATGGGTCATAGCGAGCTGTGGGACGTCAAACAAGAGCGCGATAGAATCTACGCCTTACCTGAAATGAGCGAAGAAGACGGCTACCGAGTGGCTGATCTCGAGGTCGCTTATGGTGAAATGGACGGTTATAGCGCGGAAGCTCGTGCCGGTGAATTATTGTTGGGTGTAGGTATTCCTGTCGAACAACACTATGGGCCGATGAGTGAAGTTGCACCTGGCTGGAAACTGCGTGTACTGTTGGCACAGGCCCTATTTTCTGATCCAGATATTTTATTACTCGATGAGCCGACGAACAACTTGGATATCGATACGATTCGTTGGTTAGAGCAAGTGCTGAACGATCGTAACTGCACTATGATCATTATTTCCCATGATAGGCACTTTTTGAATACCGTATGTACGCACATGGCTGACCTAGATTACGGTGAATTGCGTTTGTTCACAGGTAACTATGATGAATATATGATTGCGGCAACCCAAGCGCGTGAGCGCCTATTATCGGATAACGCGAAGAAAAAAGCGCAAATTGCTGAGTTACAGTCTTTCGTTAGCCGCTTTAGCGCGAATGCCTCTAAGTCGAAACAAGCGACTTCTCGTGCACGTCAAATTGATAAAATTCAATTGGATGAGGTGAAAGCGTCTAGCCGTCAAAACCCATTCATTCGTTTTGAACAAGAGAAAAAATTGTTCCGAAATGCACTTGAATTAGAAGCAGTGACCAATGGTTATGATCAAGGGCCATTATTCAAAAACGTCAATTTATTACTGGAAGTTGGCGAAAAAATGGCGGTTATTGGTGCTAATGGTATCGGTAAAACGACATTCTTAAAAACGTTGGTGGGCGAGCAGCCTGCAACGAGCGGAATGGTTAAATGGTCAGAAAACAGTAACATTGGTTACTATGCCCAAGACCACGCAGAAGATTTTGAAACAGATTTAACCGTGTTTGACTGGATGAGTCAGTGGAAAAATGAAGGGGATGACGAGCAAGCGGTGCGCAGTATTTTAGGCCGTTTACTGTTTTCTCAAGATGACATTAAAAAGAAAGTTAAAGTGTTATCCGGTGGTGAACAAGGGCGTATGTTATTTGGCAAGTTAATGATGCAACAGCCAAATATTTTGATTATGGATGAACCAACCAACCACTTGGATATGGAATCCATCGAGTCATTAAACTTAGCCCTCGAATTATACAAAGGAACGTTAATTTTCGTTTCCCATGACCGTGAGTTTGTTAGCTCGTTAGCGAGCCGTATTTTAGAAATCAAAGAAGATAAAGTAATTGATTTCAAAGGTAGTTATGATGAATACCTGACAAGCCAAGGTGTCGTTCTTTAAATCTGGTTTTTGGATGAAAAACAAAAAGCCCTCAATTTTGAGGGCTTTTTAATGGGCGAAGTAAACTTAGTTTTTCTTCACAAACTCAGATTTCAATTTCATTTGACCGAAACCATCAATCTTACAGTCGATATTGTGGTCGCCCTCGACCAAACGGATACCTTTAACGCGGGTACCGATTTTTAGCATTGAAGAGCTACCTTTGACTTTGAGATCTTTAATCACGGTGATGGTATCGCCATCAGCTAGCAGGTTGCCATTGGCATCTTTTACAATCAATTCATCAATATCAGCTACAGGCTCGGCATCATTCCATTCATGCGCGCACTCAGGGCAGATATACATATCGTTATCAGTATAGGTGTATTCAGACTGGCATTTCGGGCAAGGAGGGAATTGCATATTCATACTCTCAGTAACTTTATCAAAAGAATAAACAGTGGTGATATTTAAACCATCAAGCACCACAAAAGAGAGATAGTATAAGGTGAAAGGACAATTAAATTATTTTTTCGGATTATTCTTAATTTTGATATGGTGAAAATAGGTAAAAGGCGAGAAAACCTCGCCTGAATGATGAAAAAGTCAACTTGCTCGAAAATTTAGCCGTTAGCCTTTAGCACAGACTTCACAATGGGGGTCTTTGCTAAGTTTAAATTGGCGAAAATCCATGGTCATTGCATCAAATAACAATACTTTTCCTGAGTTAACTTTCCCATAATTAGCTAATAATTTAATGGTTTCCATCGCTTCTAGCGTACCAATCGTACCGACTAAAGGGGACATAACCCCTGCTTCCACACAAGTTAAGTTATTTTCACCAAATAAACGGCTTAAACAGTGATAACAAGGGGTGCTTTCTTCATAAGTGAAAACAGATAATTGCCCTTCCATACGGATGGCTGCACCTGAAACCAATGGTTTTTTCCGTGGTAAACATAAGCGATTGAGCTGTTCACGAATGGCGACGTTATCGGTGCAGTCTAAGATCACATCATGATGTGCGATTAATTCATCAAGTTGCACATCATCTAGCTGTGCATTGACGGTGTCAATTTGAATGTGTGGGTTAATGGCAGCAAGTTGTGTTTTCGCAGAATCAACTTTTGGTATATCAATGGTTGCATCACGATGCAACACTTGCCGTTGCAAGTTAGATAATGACACGGTGTCGAAATCCACCAATGTCAGGTGACCGACACCCGCAGCGGCAAGGTATTGCGTTGCTGCGCAGCCTAAACCGCCGAGGCCAATAACCAGCACTTTACCAGCTTTAAGTTTTTCTTGCCCATCGAAATCAAACCCACGGAGGATGATTTGACGGTTATACCGCAACATTTCCAGATCGCTAAGCTCTTGCACAGTTATTATTCACTTTTTAATAAATAGTTAAACATTTCGACTTCAACCATTTCACCGGCTTCAACACGCCCACGCTCTCGTTCAAGGACAATAAAGCAGTTAGCTAAACTAAATGAACTAAACACGTGTGAGCCTTGGTGGCCCGTTGTGGCGACTTGCAACTGCCCTTGTTCATTGGTACTTAGAATGCCACGTTGAAAATCTAAACGTCCTGGGCTTTTCTTCAACGCAGTAGTAACTGGAACCTTAAAGCGTAACGGAGCGCGCCATTGGCTGTGCCCTGAAAGGCGAGCAATCAGCGGTTGAACCAATTGGTAGAAGGTGAGCGCCGCGGAAACGGGGTTCCCCGGTAGACCACAAAACCAAGCGTCACTCAGCTTGCCAAATGCAAAGGGTTTTCCTGGTTTTATAGCTAACTTCCAAAAACCAATGGTGCCTAATTCATCCAAAATTTGTTTGGTATAGTCGGCTTCACCCACGGAAACGCCACCACTACTGATCACTAAATCAGCGTGTTGGTTAGCTTCGATAAAGGTTTGTTTGAGTTTTTCTGGCGAGTCCGGTATCACACCTAAATCGAGTACTTCGCAGTTAAGTTTTTCCAGCATCAGACGGACAGTAAAGCGGTTAGTATCATAAATTTGCCCATCTGCTAAAGGAAGGCCGACCGCTTGCAGTTCATCACCCGTTGAAAAAACGGCAACTTTAAGGCGACGATATACGGTGACATCTGCAATACCTAGTGAAGCAATTAAAGGCAACTGAGCGGTCGTTAATAAAGTGCCAGTAGAGAATACCGCACTACCTTGGGCAATATCTTCTCCTGCTTTACGAATATTACTGCCTTGTTTAATGGGCTGGGTGAATACAATACCTTGTTCAGTTTGCTCTGTAGACTCTTGCATCACAACGGTGTCCACACCTTGAGGAATGGGTGCGCCTGTCATAATACGCACGCAGCAACCTGCTTTGAGTTCGCCTTCCATTGGGTTGCCCGCAAAAGATTTACCCGCTACAGGCATTGGTGTTTTACCATCCCAGTCGGCAAAACGTAAGCCATAACCATCCATCGCAGAATTATCAAATGGCGGAACATTGATAGGGGAAATTAGGTCTGTCGCAATGATGCGCTGTGCAGAGGAGGTCAGTGGAATGATTTCGGTATCTGTGACGGTTTTCGTTTGAGATAGTAATTTTTCCAATGCAACATCTAGAGAAATCAAATCGTTAGTATGACACTGATCCATAAATAATGACCCTCATTATTGTTATCTGCCTTGAGGCTTTAAAATGTGTTCGTAATGCATATTATGGCAGAAATCCATTAATGGGTGAATGAATAGAAATTGATTACAGATAGCTTTTGGTCAGATTTAACCAAGAAGGTGGCATTATTACAGGCAAAATTATGCACAGAATGGTTAATGCTTAGGTTATTTATTGTGTTACTTATTGGCGGGTTATTGGTTTCTCACCATTCAAGGTTAAAGGATTGATAAAAAATGTGCTACAAATCACGTTATATAAGGTGTAAAACCGTTTAAAGAAAGTATTCATTGAGTGAATGAATCGCAGGGTTAAATGCAATTATTTCACGGCAATTATCTATGTTGTGCTGGATTATCTGTACCTGCTGTTTTAGAGTACCGCACACCTGCATTTTATAAAAATAGTTATACCATTTGTGGAGGATCACATGTCATCTCTGAGTAAAGAGGCCGAATTAGTTCATGCCGCGCTGGAGGCTAGAGGCTTAGAAACGCCTTTACGTATCCAGCCAAAGTCAGGCGACGAACGTAAGAAACTGATTGAAGGGCACATGACAGAGATCATGACGCTGCTAAATTTGGATTTAACCGATGACAGTTTAGCTGATACCCCTCGTCGTATCGCAAAAATGTATGTTGATGAAATTTTTTCAGGACTTGATTACGCAAACTTTCCAAAAATCACTTTAATTGAAAATAAAATGAAAGTGGATGAAATGGTCACTGTGCGTGATATTACGCTAACAAGTACCTGTGAACACCATTTTGTTACGATTGATGGAAAGGCTACGGTTGCCTATATTCCAAAAGACAAAGTGATTGGTTTATCGAAAATTAATCGCATTGTGCAATTTTTCTCACAGCGCCCACAAGTGCAAGAACGCTTAACGCAACAAATTTTGGTTGCTTTGCAAACATTATTAGGAACAACAAATGTGGCAATTTGTATAGATGCGGTGCATTATTGCGTGAAAGCACGTGGTATTCGCGACGCGACAAGTGCAACAACAACAACGTCACTTGGTGGGTTATTTAAATCAAGCCAAAATACACGGCAAGAATTTTTGCGTGCAGTTCGTCACTTATAATTTATGACAGCAACGACACCGTCAAGCCGCATTGACCAACTTGACGCTGTTCGTGGTATAGCAATTTTAGGTATTCTTTTAATGAATATTTTTGCTTTTGCTTTACCACAAACAGCGTATTTAAACCCTTATTATACCAATACAACATCCGATTCAGAGGCCTATCTCTGGGGTGTTTTCAATGTCCTTTTTCAAGGTAAAGTTCTCGCGATTTTTTCAATCCTATTTGGAGCAACACTTGCTTTATTACAGTCTCGCTCTCTTCGTTGGAACCGGTGCCGTTTATCTGTTTTAGCCCTATTCGGGGTGATCCATGGGGTTGGATTTTGGGATGGTGATATTCTGTTGGCTTATGCATTAACCGGCTTGTTGGTAACCTATTTGCTTAATCAATATGATGATGGTTTTTTATTGAAAATAGCACTATCAATCTATTTGATTGGGTTAGCTATCTTGCTCATGTTGGGGAGTAGCGTGGACCCTTCCGGTTTTTGGCAAGCCTCGGATGAGCAACTGGCATTTGAATATGCGATGCATACCTCGGGGGGAATGGATGGCATGCTTTATCGTGCGTCAGAGATGCTAAAAATGGTTGAAATGTTGGTTATCCAATATGGCTGGCAATTAGCGGCATTGATGATTATTGGCGCACTATTAATGAAAAGTGGTTGGTTGCAAGGGCAATTTAGCGCTCAACACTATCGTAAAACAGCCTACATATTTATCTTGCCATCGATATTAGTCCAAATATTTTCGCTATACATGCAAAGCCAATTTAATTGGAGTTATTTTTCAACGTCGATCATTGGTTACATTATTAATGAACTAGTTATTCCATTCCAATCTTTAGGATATATCGCTTTGGTATATGGTTTTTGGGAAAAAATCACAAATAGCAAGGTAATCCATGGACTGCAATATGTGGGGCGGATGGCGCTGAGTAATTATATTTTGCAAACGCTAATTTGCACCACACTGTTTTACCAATTAGGCTATTTTAGTCAATTTACACGGCTTGAATTAATTGTTTTGGTTCCCATTATTTGGGGAATAAATATATTGTTTTCTTATTATTGGTTGATATTTTTCAGGCAAGGCCCACTTGAATGGTGTTGGCGCAAATTAACAGTGAAGTTAATAGGTAGATGAGTATTCATCCACCTATATATCTACTTCAATTTATTGACTTCATCCGGTGAAACCGCCGGATAGCCTTTAATTCCAGCAGGCATTTTAATCGGGGCTGGGATTGATTCTTGTTCACCTAAAAATTTAGGTTCCCGTTTTAAGATATATAAATCTGCTAAAGCGCCTAGCCGTGCAAACACTTCACGCACTCTCACTTTATACATCCCAGAAGGTGTCGGAACCGCTAAACATTGTGCATCAATGCCTTTATGTTTGGCGATAAAGACCGCTCGTTCACAATGAAAACGCTGGGTAATAATCGTAAAATTATCGGTATCAAACACTTTTTTCGTGCGTACTACGGAGTCTAATGTCCTAAAGCCAGCAAAATCGAGCACAATTTTAGAGGCTGGAACCCCTTCTTTAATTAAATCTTTGCGCATGTTGATTGGCTCATTGTAATTATGAGCCCCATTATCACCACTGAGGAGCAAATATTTCACTTTTCCACTGTGGTATGCCTCAGCCGCACCTTTAATGCGATAGGTATAATAGAGGTTATTAACTCCAGAGGCATAATATTTGGATGTACCAAGTACCATCCCGACATCGCGCGCAGGCAATTTTTCTACATCTTCATAGATATAGGGGGCGGTATCCCAGCTTATCCAGCGATCAAGCAACATTATGGTCGTAAATGCGATCCCTGCAAGAATAATAAGACCAAAAAACAGACGTTTCCTCATGTCCTAGCCTTGATAATAAAGAGTCATAATCCGAAATTGTTAGCCTCAGTAGACCTGTGTCTCTAGGCTACTTGACTTAAATTAGTGACGCAAGTCGCGTAACGTAAAGTCATGTCAATGTCTACACACTAATCAAAGTTGACTAATATTAAGCCTAATAATTGAGTCAAAATTAATCAGACATTGGATGAAAAAGATAAATCACGTTCTCATCAAAGAGTGAGTCGCTTCACATCATGGTAGTTTTTATGGAATGAAGCTATATATTATGAAATTTTAATTCTATATTTTTATTTTGAAGTGAAATATTGTTTCTTTGGCGGATTTTTGTGGATAGCAGATCTTTAATTAGATAGGTGAGGAAAGTATGAAACTAACGACATTATTAGCCGTGAGCGCTGTATTTGTTACCGCGGGTGTGGCGGCGAAAGAGTACCAAATCAATCATACCGCTCAGTTAAAATCACTCGATGATGCGACTAAAAGTACGGAAGTTTGGGAAAAAGCAGAGGTATTAACCGATTTTACTTACCCATGGGAAAAGGAAGCAGCTCCTAAAACAGATTTTCGCGCTTTATGGAGTGATGACGCATTATATTTCCGCTTTATTGCAGACGATAAAGATATTCAGTTAGGTGATAACCCAGATAAAGACCAAGCGGTGTTAGATTCTGACCGAGTCGAACTCTTT
The DNA here is from genome assembly GCF_028484875.1 of Providencia sp. PROV032. Taxonomy (NCBI): domain Bacteria; kingdom Pseudomonadati; phylum Pseudomonadota; class Gammaproteobacteria; order Enterobacterales; family Morganellaceae; genus Providencia; species Providencia sp. PROV032. Next base: position 319,224 of record NZ_JAMPSX010000003.1, on the reverse strand, counting down.
TTTGCGACTAGCCCTGAATTAAAGCCTTATTACACGGCTGAAATGGACCCGAAAGGGCGTACTTTCGATGCAAAAGCTAATTATTACCGTGAAGTTGATCCAAGTTGGAACTGGGAGACATTACAAACCGTGGGTGAAATAACGCCAAATGGTTATGTATTAACGGGAAAAATTGATTTGGATGAATTTACCAAACTCAATTTATGGCAAGACGCGGACAAGCAGACACTAATGTGTGCCATTTTGCGTGGAGAGTTCAGCGCGGGTGAACCTAAGCAAGTGCGTAAATGGATTAGCTGGATCAAACCTGATTCCGTTAAACCTGATTTTCACATCCCATCCGCCTTCGGAACCTGTAAGTTCGTAAAATAGCATTATCGCCGGTGGCTTTTGTCACCGGTATTTTTCAATACAAACCTATTATTGTGAGAAAGATCATAACCCGCAATTAAGTTGTACAAAATTGCAGTGATTTAAATTGAAATAAAAATTCATTTAATGTATTTTTTAGTGAAATTAAATTTCATTAGGGGGTTGAATGTCTCTAGCCAAAAATACTCTGAGTGACTGTCTACACAATGAATTCAATCAGGAAACGCAGCAGTTTTCACGTTTGGATACGCTATCGATGGTGAACGTCATTAACCAAGCTGATAGCACGGTTGCAGGTGCCATTCAGGCTGTGCTACCTGCGATTGCTCAAGTGGTTGACGCTGTTGCTGAGTGCTTAAAGCAAGGTGGACGCTTGTTTTACATTGGCGCGGGTACTAGCGGTAGGTTAGCCGTATTAGATAGTGCAGAATGCCCACCCACATTTGGCACTTCACCTGAAATGGTGCAATCGATTATTGCGGGTGGCCAAGATGCCATGCTAAACGCGGTTGAAAATATTGAGGATTCAGTAGAGTCAGCGATTGAAGAGCTAAAAAAACGCCAACTCTGTGCCAAAGATGTCGTGGTGGGTATTGCAGCCAGCGGACGCACACCATTTACCTTAGCAGGTATTGAATATGCCAATGAAATCGGTGCGTTAACGGTGGCGATTACTACGCGAGGCCGAGGGCTAGTCAGCGAAGTAGCTAAATTGGCGATTGCCCCCGATGTTGGCCCTGAAGTGTTATCAGGTTCGACTCGCATGAAAAGCGGTACTGCGCAAAAAATGATTTTAGGCATGCTAAGTACTTGTGTGATGGGGAGATTAGGTCGTATTCATACTAATTTAATGGTTGATGTTGTTGCGAGTAATATCAAATTACTGCGCCGCGCAGAACGGATTGTAAGTGAGGTCTGCGGTATTGATGAACACACCGCAGCAGGGTTATTGGCACAAGTGGATTATCATCCACGACGCGCAATTTTAATGCATGAGCTACAAATTAATGCACAGCAAGCGACGGATATCGTTCAACAACATCCAAATACCACCTTGGATAGCATGTTAGCAATTACCGTTAAGTAATGGGATAGCATGTTGAAGAGCGGGTTTATTGGCTCAGTCAACACCGGGGGAATAATATGGCTAATAAGATAGAACATCTGGATGTACTCGCCAGAGAAATAGAAAAATATGCGGGCGGCTTTGATAACGTGGCAACATTAACGCATTGTATGACGCGTATCCGTTTAGTTTTAAAAGATAATAGCAAATTCGATGCTGAGGCCTTGAAGCAAATTGAAGGCGTAAAAGGCGTGATTTTCAATGGTGAACAACAACAAGTGATTGTTGGGATGGGCACGGCAGCGAAAGTCTTTTCGCTGATGAACAAACGAATGCAAGGTAGCACCTCTACGGCAACAGAGAGCGTAGCACAGGCAGAGAAAAAAGCGTTTTCAATTCGTCGTACTTTAAATACGTTAGCGGCTATATTTGTCCCAACCATTCCAGCTTTGATTGGTTGTGGTTTGATTATGGGGTTAATCAATATCGTCCGCTTGGTTGCTCCGGGGGTTGTCGACCAATTCCCTGAGTTATTTAAGTTATTAAAATTGATTGGTAGTGCAGTCTTTGTTTATCTTTCAATTATGATTGGGGTGAATACCGCGAAAGAGCTTGGTGCTTCCACCTCAATTGGTGCGGTCATGGCTGGGCTACTTTCGATGCCAGGTCTGGCGGATATCACCTTATTTGGTTCGAAATTAGTCCCAGGTAGTGGGGGGATTTTTGCGGTACTGATGGTAGTCGTTTTCTCTTCTAAATTTGAAGTGTGGTTTAGAAGTATCATTAAAGAAAGCCTAGATCTTATCGTGACGCCATTTGTGACCATTTTAGTCTCTGCGATGGTCGCAATTGTGGTGTTCCAACCTGCGGGGCATTACTTAAACCAAATTTTAGCGCAAGGGGTTTCTGTTGCACTGTTAAACAGCGGTGGTGCCGCCGTGGCGACGGGCGGTATTTTAGGCGGTAGTTTCTTATTCTTATTATTAACGGGTTTACACCAAGGCTTGATCCCAATTCATGCTGAAATTTTACAAACCTTTGGCCTGAATTACTTGTTCCCAATTTTAGCTATGGGTGGAATGGGGCAAGTGGGTTCATGTTTCTGGGTTTATTTAAAAACCAAAAACCAACGTTTGAAGAAAACCTTAGTCGGTGCGTTACCTGTGGGTATTTTTGGTGTCGGCGAACCGTTATTATTCGGTGTGTCATTACCATTAGGAAAACCATTCATTGCAGGTTGTATTGGTGGCGCGGCTGGCGGGGCATCTTCCATGTCGGGATCATCATTCCTTTTGGTACTGCTGGGTTATCATTAATTCCATTAGTGGGTGATGGCCAAATCTTGGATTTCTTAATTGCAGTTGCGGGTGCATGGATTGTCGGGTTCATTGCCAGTATGATAATAGGCTTCACTGATCCAGAAAAATAATTAGAAGGAAAAGCCATGTCGACACTGACGGTAAAACTGGAAAGCATGCAGACACGCGGTAAAGGCACAGAACAACGTATTGCCACATTTTTGCTGGATAATCGCGAAAGCCTTATCGCGATGAATGCAGCGGAATTGGCACAGGCGGCTGGGGTCAGTAGTGCATCTGTTATCCGCTTTTCACGCCAAATGGGGTACCGTGGCTATCCTGAATTTAAAGTCGATTATTTGTCGGATGAGAAGCAACACAAAGCAGAAAGTTTATACGGTAATCTGAGTCGTCACGATGATACTTCTCAGATTATCGCCAAAACAGGGCAAATGTTTATTTCGGCTATTGAAAAATCACTGGATTTACTTGAGCCCTCTGTCGTAGATACCATCGCGCAAAAAATGTTTCAGGCCAAACGTATCGTGCTGTTTGGTGTCGGGTCTTCAGCCATTGTCGCCAGCGATATTTTCCATAAATTAGTTCGCATTAATAAACACGCACTGTTTAGTTATGATTTGCATGTTCAGCTCAGTTATTCGGCAAATTTGGGGCCGGAAGACCTTGCAATTGCGGTAACAGCGCGTGGAAATACTCAAGAAATCAATAGTATGCTTCGAGCTGCAAAAGAAACAGGTTGCTCGACAGTCGCACTGACGCGGTTTGGTCAAGATGAAGCGATAAAGTTAGCGGACTTCGCCTTGCCTTATTTTTATGATGAGCAACATTCCCAATTAGGCATCATCACCCCACAAGTATTACAGATGATTACTTTCGATACATTATTTTTTAAATACCTCACGTTAGCAGATAGTGATGCAAATGAAGCATTACAAAAAGGGCGACGCGCACTGATACAAGGCAAGAGTTAATGATTGTAACGGAGTTAGCGATAGGTGCACTTATTGGGCTGATTATTAGCACAACGGGTGTCGGTGGTGGTGTGATTGTATTACCGATACTGACCTATTTTTTTGGGCTAAATGCACTAGCAGCAGTCGCCACGGCCAATTTCCTTTCGATGCTAATGAAGGTTTCTTCTTCTTATATGCATTTTCGCTTAGGCAATATCCCCTTTAAAGGAGCGCTCATTGTATTAGCGATTATGTTGCCGAGCACCTTTCTCTCAAGTCTGTTTGTGACATGGCTGGGGGGATTACCGGGGTACGAAAAACAAGTCGAGTGGGGTATTAACCTGTTAGTGGCTGCTGCCATTATATTTTCGCTCTATTTATTTGTTCAGCGAATGTTTTTTGTTTCGATCATCAAACAAGAAGCGGCAAAAGGAGATCAGCTAAAATCCATGGCTGTGCCAGCTGTTCTAGCGGGTGTTGTACTTGGTGCAACTGGAGTTGGTGGTGGGGTGGTTGTTCTCCCTATGTTGCTGCGCTATATGCAACTGAATATTAAACAAGCAATTGGCACATCGATTTTTGTAACAACTGTGTTGTCTGGCTCTTCTGCTTTGGCCTATGCGCAAGACGGTTATACCGATTTAAAATTGGCGCTGATACTGTGTGCGGGGGCATTGATTGTGATGCCATTAGCTAAATATTTACTGATCCGTTTATCTGAACGCACCTTTCAATACATTACATTGTTATTAATCACCTGCAGTGCGGTAATGATGACAATGAATTTATTCACTTTCTAGATTTACGCGTCCTATTATTGGCGGTATCAATAATAGGACTGCTCTCTTACCAAAAAACGGTATTTTTTATCGCTGATTAAGTTCTTTTGCCATTTCTTGGTAAATAAACTGGCGCTCATAGTTTAGGTCTTCGTCTTGTAAGGAAGAAAACTGGCTGAGTGTCATGGCCAGTAAGGTGGCAGCTATAAGTACAATTAAGCCACTAGAAAGCAGTTTTGCCCGAAATGTTGCTTGTGGCGCAAGCACAAAAGCACCGCTAATAACCGCACCAAGTACAGCGCCACCAATATGAGCAGCGTTATCAATACCTGACTGCAAACCATTGATGAGAGTTAGTGCAATCATCCCAATAATATTATATAGCGGGCGTTTTAATTGGTTGCGTTCTTCAAGAGAGAGACTCGGGTTATTAATTCTTTTTAATAAATCAATTACAGAAGCGGCAGCTAACCCCATAATAGCGCCAGATGCGCCAATACCCACGGTAATATATACCGTGTTATCAGGTAAATATAAACTATTCCACGCATTCATTGATGCTCGGTTCGCTACTGCATTAATGGCTTCACTGTATTGCCAATAAGCACTAAAAAATGCCGCGCCAATACCTGAAAATAGGTATATCGCGAGCATCCTAAATTTTCCATAGGTACGTTCGCATTCAATCCCAATAACAAACAAAGCCAACGTATTCAAAGCAAGGTGCATACCACCTGAGTGCAATACCATACTGACTGGATAGCGCCACCAATCCCCCGTTAATGAAAGTTGGTAAACATTGGCACCAAATAACAATAAGTTATTTTCTTGGGAATCGAGTGGGGCGGCATAATTGAGCTGGTAAAAATAAACAACAATATTCAGCGCTGCAATAAAAAGTGTTAGAGCTATTGCCCATAGGGAAAACTTAGGTTTCTGTGGAATAGCAGCATTGAGGTCGCCAGTCATGTCAATATCCTATTAATCAGTCATGGTCGTTATCTTAAATAAGTGATTTGTTTAGCGCAATTTATCATTATCTGAGAATGCAGATATCATTCTGTCGGGGGGGGAACATAAAAAAACAAAAAAGGAGCTCTAAAGAGCCCCTTTCGATGGAATCACGTGTGATTAAAACGAAGTCCGTTTATAAGTACGGTACTCAGGCTTCCAGAAATTACGTTCAATGGCTTCATCAAGAGCGCTATCCGATGTGACGGTTGCCACACCTTGAACTTGTGCTTCTTTGGCAACTTGTTTAGCAATAATGCGAGAAACATCTTGGATATCAGATAGCAGAGGCAATAGCGCACCTTCACCATTTTTAGCAAGAGGTGAACAGCTGGCGAGAGCGCGGCTGGCGGCCATTAACATGCCATCAGTAACGCGTTTAGCACCAGAGGCGATCACACCAAGACCGATACCCGGGAAGATATAGGAGTTGTTACATTGTGCAATTGGGAACACTTGGTCTTTGTAAGATACTGGGCTAAATGGACTGCCTGTTGCGACCAATGCTTTGCCATCAGTCCAATTGATAATATCTTCAGGGCGAGCTTCAACACGTGACGTTGGGTTAGATAACGGCATCACGATAGGGCGTTCACAGTGTTTATGCATCTCTTTAATGATTTCTTCTGTGAATAACCCAGCTTGGCCAGACACACCAATTAATATGGTTGGTTTGGCATTACGAACCACATCTAATAGTGAAATTGAGTCACTGTTAACATCCCAGCTAGCTAAATTCTCACTGTTTTGGGTTAACTTAGCTTGGAAGTCGAGTAAATTAGGCAGTTTATCGGTTAATAAACCAAAGCGGTCAACCATATAAATGCGTGAACGCGCTTCTTCGTCGCTCAAACCTTCAGATTTCATCTGGGCGATGATTTGTTCTGCAATACCGCAACCTGCGGAACCGGCACCCAAGAAAGTCACGCGTTGGTCACTTAGCTTACTGCCTGCGGCATGGCTGGCGGCAATTAAACTACCTAATGCAACCGATGCGGTGCCTTGAATATCATCATTGAAACAGCATAGCTCATCACGGTAACGGGTTAATAAAGGCATCGCATTTTTCTGAGCGAAATCTTCAAATTGTAATAATACGTTTGGCCAGCGGCGTTTAACTGCCTGAACAAATTCATCAATGAACTCGTTGTATTCATCACCCGTAATACGTGGGTGACGCCATCCCATATACAGAGGGTCATTCAGACGCTGTGGGTTGTTGGTTCCTACATCAATAACAATAGGCAAAGTATAAGCAGGGCTGATACCCCCACAAGCGGTATAGAGAGAGAGTTTCCCAATTGGGATACCCATACCGCCGATACCTTGGTCACCAAGGCCTAAAATACGTTCGCCATCGGTAACAACAATCACTTTCACATTTTGTTTGGTGGCGTTTTGTAGCATGTCGTCGATATATTCACGGTTTGGATAAGAAATAAATAAACCACGTGCACGACGATAAATGTCAGAGAAATGCTCACAAGCTTCACCCACGGTTGGGGTATAGATAATTGGCATTACTTCTGTCAGGTGGGCATCTATAAGGCGATAAAATAAGGTTTCGTTGGTATCTTGAATATTTCGCAAATAAATATGTTTATCAATATCTGATTTAAAATCAATTAATTGGCGGTAGGCACGTTCAACTTGTTCTTCGATGGTTTCTACTTGTTCAGGAAGTAAACCATGCAAGTTAAAATTTGCACGCTCTTCTTCGGTGAAGGCGCTTCCTTTATTCAGCAAAGGGAATTCAAGCAAAATTGGGCCAGCGTAGGGTATATAGAGAGGGCGTTTTGTTTCGTACTCATGTTCCATGAAATATCACTCTTCGGACGATTAATCAACAAAGTCAGGGTAGATCCTAAGCTAAACAGCAAATATGTACAGTAAATAATGATAAAAAAGCGTTAAAAAATTTACTGAAAAATATTGTGCATATGATAAGGAGTTTAAGCGCGAAAGGAAATGAAAGCCGATAACGGCATACGCATTACGGTAGGTAGATCACGCTTAGTCAAATGACGAATGTCTCATCGCTATTTTTACGTTTTCAAACGTTAGTTTAGCTTTGTAGCAGGTTCAATTTTTTCATGTTTTTTTCTTATTTTTAGCTAGTTACAAAGAGAAAAAACGGATTCACTGTAAGTTAAATTATATTTTCAAATATCATATATTGCTGCAACTTTTAAATTTATATAGGTTAAAAACTTATTTTTATATTTCAATGTTTATTAAGGAATATTATGTGGCTAATTAATGGCACGTTAAGAGATAAGCGTATTTATATATTACTTATTATGGCATTTCTAGGAGGAATGAATCATTCAAGAGCAGACTATAACCCAATCGAAACACTAAGGAATATTGATGGCTATTTTTATGAAAACAAATATGGTTCATCAATTTTTGGTCGAGTTATAACAGATTATTTTTATTTGGTGATGAAAGAAAAAAACAAAACAATCAATAAAACATTGATAGACAAAATAAATTATGACCATGCATTAGAAATGCTTCAAGTATTGAAGCGAAAAGCGAAGAAACAGAGTACAGGTGAAAAAGTCTCTCATGATATGACTTATAAAGAAGCCGATGAAATACACTATCTGGTTATGTTGCGTAATAAAATACCGGAAGAAGCTTGGGTTTTAGGTGTGGCATTTTCTGTATTAGATAAAAAAGAAAAAGAACATTATTGGCAAAAAATTATGGCAGCTTCCGGAGACCGTGGCCATGAATTATCGGTAATATACAGCTTGATGAAAGTGATGTTAGAAAAGGAAAAGAAGGCGACTAAGAAACAAAAAGTTATTATTAATAAATGGTATGAACGTATGAGTAAAATATTGGCTTCTGCTAAATCATAGTTTTCATTTAAATGGTTTTTATAATTAAATGTTATATAAGTATCAAGGTGCCAATTATTATGAAATTATATTTTTGTTTGATTCTACCATTATTGTTATTCTCCTGCATTGTTAATGGCGAGAACCGCTCCGGTTTTGTTTGTGGGCAGTTTAATAAGAATATTATAGAAATTCCTAGCGAGTATGTTTTTTTATTTGCTGAATATGAAGGGTATAGTTATTTTGACCCAAGGTTTATTGAAAATAAAAAAGGGTGTGAGGCTAATTTTAGAATTCTGCCAATGAGGATGTCATGGCCAGATTTAAAGCCATTTAGTGAAGTCAGCCATGATGTTAAAATGATAGAAGTCTATGTTGAGCCATTAAATAGTGACCCTGAAAAATATTTCAGTCATAAAAAAAATATATACCTAAATATGGGGAGGCTTAAAAGAAAGGGTGAACTATATTATGATGAGGAATTAGAACTTTATTTTAATGAGGTTTCTATTGAGTTTAAACATATTAATGGTAATAAAGTGGATGTCAATATAATAAAGTATGGTTACTATTGGGATGAAGATAATGGTGAAGTCAATGTTTTAATGGAGTGTTCATGGAGACAGTTAGATGATAGTTATCGGCGTTGTAAATTATTATCATTAATGCCTGAGTTTGGTCTTAAATATAGTGTTTCATTTGAGTTTTCAAATCTTGTTAATTGGGACGCTATTCAAGACAAGGTCAGACTATTTTTATCTGAATATATTAAAAATTAGGAACTAAAAATATGAATGGTCGTGATCGTAGGCAGGGAGACTTAGAATTAATATCAATAGATTTATCTAATGTTGCCCGAATTTTAATAGTTAGTAAAAATCCAGAGCTTATGTATGGTTAGTTTATTTTAATAGGTGTAAGTATGAGATTTGAACTAATAATTAGTTATATAATTAAATTTACAGTTAATTGTCTTATGCTATTAAGCGCAATAAATAGTTACGCTGATAATCGTCCAGGTTTTGTCTGTGGTCAGTTTAACGGCACGGTTATAGAAGTTCCTGAAAAGTATGCTTTTTCATTTGCTGAATATGAAGGGTATAGCTATTTTGATCCAAGGTTTATTGAAAATAAAGAAGGATGTGATGCTAATTTTAGAGAATTAACATTAATAACGCATTGGCCTTATATGACAAGTGTTGATCCCCAAAAAAAAATTCATCTTGAAATAGATGAAAAAACAATAAAAATTATATTGAGGCCAATTGGAAAGAAAGATTACTCATTGACACAAAAAATGAGTAATTATTTAAATGCATCATATTTAGGAAAGAGAAGTCATATATTATATGACGATGATTCTGACCTTCAATATGTTGAATATTTTGATGATTATAACGTATCTGAAAGGTTATATAGTGGAAAAAAAACTCAAAAGAAAAGATCTTTTTTTTGGTTCGAAAAAGAAAATGAAGTTATTGCTATCTTAGAATGCTTATGGCTACCATTGGAAAATAAATATTCAAGTTGTAATATGAGTTTTTCAATATTAGAAAAAGGTATACTTGCAGAGATTAGATTTGGTTTTGATAAGTATAATCAATGGAGGGATATAATGAATGAAGTTAAGGTTTTTGTCTTCGGTTTTATTAAGGATGAATATTATGAGTAAAGGTATGGCTAGTTTTTCAATTAATTATAATGATATCGCAAGTTTAAATGTTATTTTATTAGAAAGTAAATTTGCAAATTCTATGGGCGAAGAAAATGTTTCAAGTATACCTAGTGAGGATATTTTTATAATTTAAAATATATTGATTTATTTAAACAGGTGCAAGTATGAAATTTGAAATGATAATTAATTATCTAATTAAATTTACAGTTAATTGTCTTGTTTTATTGATTTCCATAAATAGTTTCGCTGATAATCGCCCCGGTTTTGTCTGTGGGCAGTTTAATAAGAATATTATAGAAGTTCCTGGCGAGTATGTTTTTCCATTTGCTGAATATGAAGGGTATAGCTATTTTGACCCAAGGTTTATTGAAAATAAAAAAGGGTGTGAGGCTAATTTTAGAGTGCTGCCAATGCGAATGTCTTGGTCTGATTTGAAACCATCTAATGAGGTAAGTAATGATGTTAAAATTATAGAGGTTTATGCTGAACCATTAAAAGGAAACCCTGAAAAATATTTGAGTTATAGAAAACACGTGTATTTAGATATGGGGTACCTCAAAAGAAAGGGGGAGTTATATTATGATGAAGAGTTGGATCTTTATTTTACTGAAGTGACTGTAACAATACGAAGAAGTATTGGTCATAAAGATGATATGTATTTTAATAAAAAAGGATATTATTGGAAGGAAATTAATAATGAAGTGATTTTTTTAATTGAGTGTGAATGGTTACCAATTGATGAGAAGTATCATAAGTGTTTTCAATATTTTTTGATTCCAGAAATAGGAACTAAGGTTAAATTTTATTTTGATGCTAAAGAATTATCTAATAGCAATATAATGAGGGAAAAAATACGAATTTTTTTACTCGACCATGTTAAAAATTAGGAACTAAAATATGAATGGTCGTGATCGTAGGCAGGGAGACTTAGAATTAATATCAATAGATTTATCTAATGTTACCCGAATTTTAATAGTTAGTAAAAATCCAGAGCTTATGTATGATTAGTTTATTTTAATAGGTGTAAGTATGAGATTTGAACTAATAATTAGTTATCTAATTAAAATTACAGTTAATTGTCTTATGCTATTAAGCGCAATAAATAGTTACGCTGATAATCGTCCCGGTTTTGTCTGTGGGCAGTTTAATGGGAATATTGTAGAAGTACCTCTAGAATATATTGACTTTATCGCTGAGTATGAGGGGTATAGTTATTTTGACCGTAGAGCAGTTAACAATAAAACAGGGTGCAATGCTAACTTCACTGTATTACCTTTAAGAATGACATGGCCGGAAATGAAACCCGTCGATAGAATGGGGTTAGACAAAAATATAGAGGAAATAAAAATAGCAGTAAAACCAATGACAGATAATATGACAACAATGAATAAATTTAGGGATAATGCAATAAACAGTGGTTATTTTGGTACAAGAAGTGATGTTTATTATGATGATGAACTTGATCTCTACTTTGTTGAGTACTTAAGGGAAAATGCAATAACGTATAAAGGGAAAAATTATCAAGATAAAACTCGAGTGTATTGGTCTGAAAATAAAAATGAAGTAATAAGTGTAATTAAATGTCACTGGCTGACTTTAAAAGGAGGTTATCATCGATGTGATATAAATGGGCGTATCCCAGAAATTGATGCTTATTTTCAAATAGATATCAATTGGAATAAGATTCATCAGTGGGAAAAAATTTTGTTAAAATCAAAAGGGTTTGTAATAACTCAACTTAAATAGAAAAGGAGTTTCAATGTCAAATAATACAAAATACAGTGCGAGTAGGGTGTTTACAAAAAATGATCTTACTATGATAAAAAAATTATTAAGGAAAGATAAAAATCCTAAGGAAATGTATCAGTATCTAGCGAATAAAGGTGATCGGTATGCTTTATTTGCTGGAGTGAGTGGTAGTGAATCAGGTTTTTGGGGGAAATATACGTTATACACTCCGAGTGAAGAACTATTGTTAAATAATGAGAAAATAAAATCAGAGGAATTTAGAAATATAAATTTTAGACTAGCTGATGAATATTTAAAATTACTGGAAAGTAAACTCAATGAATCAGGTGGTGAAATTGTTGAAATATTGGACATTAATCATGAAGAATTGATTTTAATTAATACTAAAGCTTGCTCTAAAAGTAGGTTCAGCATTGATAACTGGTATTTACATGCAGTATTTGAATCACTCTCACCAAAGGAAAGGCAAGGTTTCTGGACTCATAGATTAAACTCTAGTACAGAGTTCAAGGAGCAAATAAATCATCATTATAAGGCATTTGATATGATGATTAAAAAATATATCTCAAGTAATGGTTCTGAAAAAGAGATGTTAAAGTCATGGCTAACGAATAATTTTTATATTTCAATGTATAAGGAATTAAGTGATTCACAAAATAATGAGCTTGATAAGATAAGAAGCTCTGAATCAGAATTATCTACTTTAATGATGGATGTGATTGGTCGCATAAAAACAAACGAAAAAATGCTAGGTGATGTCGTTCCGTGGGTATTTCATGAAGTTGATGCTGATGAAGTATTAACTCAAGATGCCATTTCATCAATAAAAAGTGAGGTAGGTATCTTATTTTGGGAAAGCAAAGAAGAAAAGTTAAAATTTTTAATTAATGAAATCAGTGTAAATAGGCATAATCGCAGGAAGAAACGCGCTGCCTTATTTGATGTGAATGAACAGGATAAATTTGAGTTGCATTTAAAGGATGTGCAGGATGTATGTAAAAAATTAGAGGATAAAAAAGATCCTCAAATTTTATATAACTATTTAGAAGCAAATAATGAACGGTATGGTGTGATCCCCAATGGACTTGTTAGAGGTGACTCGTCTGCAGGAAAAATGGCAACAAATTTCTTAGTTGAAAAAGCAAGAGAACATGGAGTTATATTAAATTACACTGATTTGAAAAACATACAGCTTAAAATAGCAATTAAAACTTGTGATCTATTACTTGATAAATTCGAGTATAATAATACTAAAGTTTTGAATGAAAGAATGAATATTATTGAAGTTAAAAAAATACATGATGATTCACTTTCTGATTTTAATTTACCTAAAGATGCCTGGACATTATCAATTCCACTACAGATTATCCCTATTGAAAAACATAATGAAATTTATGATGAAATGATATCAAATTCAGGAAGTAATAAACAACAGGTTGAGTTTGGGCTTTATTTAACCGATGAGATGCTGACTGAGATAATAAGAAACCCATCTAAAGAAAAAATTGATTTATTTCTTGATTGGGTTAATACCGTATCCACAGTGGGTAATATAAAAGAAGCGGGGACTGTTTTTGGTGATTATTTTGTAGAAAGTGGAATAACACTCAAGGAAGATATAGCAGCTTACGTGAACGAATTAAAAAAAGTTATCCCTAAAAGCGATTTAGATATTTATGGGGTTGAGAGCAAAATATCGCAAACCAAAACCCAGCCTATCAATCAAGGAGCGCCATCAACACCTCCAATTAAGTATCCACACAATATGGTAGATAAATCGATATTGGAAAGCACTTATCCAAAATCCGAACCGAATAGACAATTAGCACCTCGTACAACAAACCTACTTGATAGGTTTAAGGATAATGAAACACCAACAAATTATTATCTAGAACGCCCGAGTGTTGTTCTTCCGGGAACTTCCGGATTTAAAGACTTCCTTACAGATAGCATAAGAAATAACCATCATTTTGAAGATATGATTGGCCAGTTAAGAGACAATATGTCATCAATGAACAATTCAATGGACTCATTTGATGATAAATACTCAATACCCTCAATGCCAAGTATACCTGAATTTAGTTATAGTGGTTATTCTTCTGGAGGATCTTTTAGTTTTAATTAATATTTAAAAAGTCCGCTTATAATAAAATAAATTATTTTAATTACTAGTAATCGAATGGTGATTGCTGATGTTTGTATGTTGGAAATATTTTTTTTACATAATTGTTTTTAAGATTATTGGTTTCTAACTTTATGAATGACAAGGATGTATATGAATTATAAATTAATATTTTTGCTTTCAGTTTTTCTTCTCAGTGCTTGCCAAAATCCTCAAGGAAATAATGTAAAATATAATAAAAAGAATATAATTAGTTTTTGTGAAACAAAAGGTGTTAAAACGCCACGTCTTTTCTTTATGCTACAGATGTTATACTTTTCTGAATCTAAGGATTTAATATTTGATAGAAAAAAATTAGTCATTTTTAAGGGTGAAAAAGATAATAACCCAATGTTAGCATTTTTAAAGTATCCAAAAGAAGCATTTATTAAAAAATTAAGCCATGAACAGGCAATGGATTTTTATCGTGAGAATTTAAATGAAATGGGAATGTCTTATCATGCTTGGATTTTAGCAGATGTTTTAGATGTTATTAATGAGAGAAACCGAGAGGCACTATGGCAACAGTTCGTTTTTGTGATGAATAACAACGATCCTGCGAAGGAAGCTAAATTATTCATAATGCTTTGGTATGCAATGGTAAGGGAGGCTTCCAAACTACCATCAGACAAGCAAATTAAAAGCAAAAGATGGCTGGAGAAGATGAGGCGGATTACTTTAGTTAAAAATATAGAAAAAGAATTAGACTTTATGTTTGAAGAAATGATTAATGATTCAATGAATTTTAATAAGAATAAAAGGAGTTCTAATGATGGTTTCTAAATCTATTATTCCTAAATTAATTTTTATAATTTTATCATGTTTAATTCTCATAAATAAAGGTTACTCTTTTAATGAAAAATATAACCCTCAAAAGGTAAATGATTCAAGTGATAAATATTTCAGTATTTTTATTTATCTAGAAAAAGAGTTTTTAAATAATCATATGAAGGCACAGGGTGAATCATTCACCAGTGAAAAACGGAGTCGGTATCAAAAAGAAGTCAAATTAGCATACGGACGAATTATGAAAAATCGCAAAGAAAGTGATAACATCCCAATTGGTGATATTACACATCAAGAATTTATTAAAATAAAAAAAGAAGCGATGTTAAATTCAGGAATTCCTTATGAAGGTTGGTTATTTAAAGATGTATTTGAAGTATTATCTATAGATAAACAGAATAAAATTATAGGGAAACTATTAAATAGCTTTTCTAATAAATCACTTAATGGTGAATCAGCGTTATTTGCTAGCATTTGGCTAGACATGAAAGAAGAAGCCGCGCAATCTGCATCGATAAAACAGCAACAAAGCCAAGCTTGGCTAGAAAAAATGCGAAAGATCCCTTTAGTTATTACATTAGAAGAGACGATAAATGAAACAGAAAAATTGTTTAATGAATTCACTTACTAGGGCATATATTAATCAAAACTAGTGAGTTCTATTATGGATGGCCACTTTGCAGGTAAATGGTTTTGTGAACAAGATTAAAGTTCTAATAACAACTATACGGTTATTGCTATTTATTCAAGCTCCCAGCAATAACCGTTATATTTAAATAAATATAAAATTAATCCAAATAAGCTAATTCAATATTTTGGCAACCCAGTGCCTGTAATGTATTTTCGGTAACATACCAATGTTTGATAATTGCATCTTGCTTTTCAACAAACTTAGCTTGGTCGATGGCGTGAATATCTTTACCTGCAAGGTTAATCATAATTAAAGCGGCTTGCAGTGGCGGTAAACTTGGGTTGAATGCGGCATTTTCTGCGTAGCGGCCTGTAAACAGTGAGCCATCTTTTAACTGTAACGCAATACCTGAATGAGATTGACTATAAGGTGCATGAGATTGGTTTGCAGCCTCAATTGCGGCACTTAATAACCGGTCACGGCTTTGGTTTTTATAGCCATGGTCAACAGGGTCCAGTAGTAAAGTAGTAATGTTTAAGTCAGACGGCCCAAATGAGTCGGGTAAATAGTGGTGTAGTACTGCGGGTGTGCGGCCTGGTAAATTCACCATAATTTTACCACCTTCACGTAATTCATTCATAAATTGGCGGCAGTGGCCACAAGGTGTGTAATTCACAGTAATTGAGGTAATCTGCGTTTCACCTTTCATCCAAGAGTGTGTCACTGCACACTGTTCTGCATGGATCACTTGGCCCATTGATACATGGCTAAATTCCATATTGGCACCAAAATACAAGTTACCACTTGCCCCACGAGCGATTGCACCCACGTTAAAATGGGAAATAGGCGTAATGGCATAGGCAGCAGCGAAAGGCAATAATGCAAAGGCTAACTCAGCGTCGTCTACACTTGTTTCAGCTTTAATTTGTTCAACTTGTTCCGCTGTTAACATGCCTTGAAAATCAGATTTATCAATGATAGGTCTAAGTACTGACTGTAACTTTTCTGGAAGCTCGGCCCAAGCGGCCTTAAATCGTGAATGCATGAGTTACTCTCCCTATTTAATTGTTTTTATTCTATTCAATAACACGTAGAACTATATGTGATCACTATCACTATTTTAAATGAAATATATGAAACATATTCTTTTGTTGTGAGATATATCTCATGTTTTATCAGTGTGTGAATGAGTAAGAGGCTAATGGACTCCTCTTACTCATATGCTTGATTTTTGGCTCAGTGAATTAAGCTTAGCTAAAAAGATGTAAAATGACAGGGAATATAAACGGGGCAATAAGTGAGGTGATAACCCCACAGGTCATTAATGCAAGGGAACTATAAGCACCTTCAATGTAATTCACTTCGGCACAGCGGGCAGTGCCTAGGGCGTGGGAAGCAGTTCCCATCGCGAGCCCTCTTGAGGCGTGGGTTCGTACACGCAGTACATCAAATAAGCTATGGCCAAACATGGCGCCTAAGATCCCAACAAACAACACGCAAGCGGCACTAATCGCAGGGATCCCACCAACAGAATCAGCGACAGCCATCGCAATAGGGGTAGTTACCGATTTAGGTAAAATAGAACCCGCGATATCCGGGGTTGCCCCCAACCATAATGCGATGGCAGCACCGCTGAACATGGCCACTAAACTACCTGCAAAACAAATGCTTAATAAAGATTTCCACTGGGCTCGAATTTGGTGCATTTGTTCGTAAAGTGGAAAAGCGAGCGCAACGACTGCGGGTTGTAGTAAATCATTGAGTATTTTGCTACCTGCAAAATAGTGCTCATAAGAAGTATTTGTGACGACCAATAGTGCAATCAATACCGCAATAGTAATTAATAGTGGGTTTAAAATCGGTAACTTAAATGTGGTCGACAACTTACGAGCCAAATAAAACACCACAATAGTCAGCGGCAATGACCACCAAATATGTTCTAACATTATTCATTCCCCTTAGTTTTATCATTATTAATGACCGAAGAAATTGGCTCTTCGGGGGGTAAAGGAACGTCATCAGGTTGAGCCCCAACGACAGGGCGTTCCTTATGAATATAGTTGGAACTGATGGCGACAACGACCATAACGATTAAGGTACTAACCACACAGGAAACGATAATAGGAACCATTTGTTGGCTAATTAATTCATAGTAATTCATTATGCCAACACCAATAGGAACAAACAGGATGGTCATGTTTTTCAACAAAATGCTGCAACCGGGTTGTGCCCACTTCGCGGGGATAATTTGTAACGCAAGCAATATGAATAAAATTAACATGCCGACAATGCTGCCGGGAATGGAGAATGGAAGTAGTGTTGAGATAAGGTTTCCAATAATCAGGCAAAGGTAGAGTATTGCGAAAGCTCGCAAATACTGCCATCCCGTTATCAGTACCTGTTTAAATGACATGAGACTGGTCCTGTAATGTAATATCTATTCATCATACAATTAACTTTATTATTGTGCTACCGATCACAATAAAAAGCCAATAAAAAAAGTGGGAAGTATTTAGCTTCCCACTTTTGATGAATAACAGACTAAAGCAAGTATGGGTTATTTAACTTGCATACCGGGTTGTGCGCCACTGTCAGGGCTGAGTAAGAAGATATCTTTACCGCCAGGGCCAGCAGCCATTACCATACCTTCAGAAATACCAAAACGCATTTTACGAGGTGCGAGGTTGGCAACCATCACCGTCAAACGACCTTCTAATGCTTTAGGGTCTGGATAAGCGGAGCGAATACCAGAAAATACTTGGCGCGTTTCACCACCGATATCTAATTGTAATTTCAGCAGTTTGTCTGAACCTTCAACAAAATCAGCTTGCTTGATTAATGCAATTCGCAGGTCAATTTTCGCAAAATCATCAAAAGTGATGGTTTCTTGAATTGGGTCATCGGCAAGTGGCCCTGTAAGTTGCTGTACGGGTTTGATGCTCTCTTTTGAGGCTTCAACCATCGCATCCACTTTTGCCATTTCAATGCGGTTAAACAGCGCTTTGAACGCAGCGACGCTGTGGTTCAATAACGGGGTATTAATCGCATCCCATGACAGTTCACTATTTAAGAAGGCTTCAGCACGCTCAGTGAGGCCGGGTAAAACCGGCTTCAGGTAAGTCATCAGAACGCGGAACAAGTTGATGCCCATCGAGCAAATGTCTTGCAGTTCTTGATCTTTACCTTCTTGTTTTGCCACAACCCAAGGGGCTTTTTCATCAACATAGCGGTTTGCGATATCGGCTAATGCCATGATTTCACGGATCGCTTTGTTATATTCACGGTTGTTATAATCCTCACCGATAACTTTAGCTGCATCAATAAATTGTTGGTATAGCTCAGGCTCAGCCAGATTTGCCGATAATTTGCCATCGAAGCGTTTAGCAATAAAGCCCGCATTACGTGATGCCAAGTTAACCACTTTATTGACGATGTCGCTGTTGACGCGCTGGACGAAATCTTCCAAATTGAAATCGATGTCATCAATACGCGAAGACAGTTTTGCTGCGTAGTAATAGCGCAAGCAGTCGGCATCTAAATGATCTAAATATGAACGCGCGGTGATGAATGTTCCGCGAGATTTAGACATTTTTGCACCGTTAACGGTGACATAACCATGCACAAATAGGTTTGTTGGTTTACGGTACTGGCTACCTTCTAACATTGCAGGCCAGAACAGGCTATGGAAGTACACGATATCTTTACCGATAAAGTGGTAAAGGTCTGTTTTCGAGTCTTTATTCCAGAATTCATCGAAATCAAGGTCGCCACGTTTGTCACACAGGTTTTTAAAGGAGCCCATGTAACCGATAGGCGCATCTAACCAAACATAGAAATATTTACCCGGCGCATCAGGAATTTCAAAACCGAAATAAGGTGCATCACGGGTGATATCCCATTGTTGTAGGCCTGATTCGAACCATTCTTGCATTTTATTAGCGACTTGCTCTTGTAGCGCGCCTGAGCGAGTCCACGCTTGAAGCATGTCGCTAAATGCAGGAAGATCAAAGAAAAAGTGTTCTGAATCACGCATGACAGGTGTGGCGCCAGAAATCACTGAACGTGGGTTAATCAGTTCTGTTGGGCTATAGGTTGCACTACAGACTTCACAGTTATCACCGTATTGGTCTTCGGCTTTACATTTTGGACAAGTGCCTTTAACGAAGCGATCCGGTAAAAACATGCCTTTTTCTGGGTCGAAAAGCTGTGAAATAGTGCGGTTTTTAATAAAACCGTTATTTTTCAGTTTCCCATAAATCAGCTCTGATAAAACTTTGTTTTCTTCACTGTGTGTGGAGTGGTAGTTATCATAACTAATGGCGAAACCAGCAAAATCGTTCTGATGCTCTTGGTTCACTGCCGCAATCATCTCTTCTGGCGTTACGCCAAGCTGTTGAGCTTTAAGCATGATTGGAGTTCCGTGCGCGTCATCGGCACAGATAAAGTGAACCTCTTTGCCGCGCATTCGCTGATAACGGACCCAAATATCAGCCTGAATGTGTTCCAGGATATGACCAAGATGGATTGAACCGTTAGCATAGGGTAACGCACAGGTTACCAGTAATTTATTCGCGACTTGAGACATAGTAACTTTCTTACTTCCATTATTTGAAAAGGGTCTTTGATGTTAACCGATCAAAACCATCGCTGCTAGGGGTATAAAATATTAATTGGAAATTTGTTTGAAAAAGAATTTTTACCTCTTCGTGGCTTTTCCTATCTCGATATAATAACTTTCTCCCTGTTCTCTGTTATGATTAATCTCAGTCAAAGTATATCCGCCCAATTTTCTGTAACTTATTCTAGGATATACATAGTTCAAAAATATAAATAAAGGAGCCGGGATGAACGATAAATCCCCCGAGCAGAACAAACCAGAACTGCTGACTGAACAAGTCTCCAAAGTTTTGGCTTCATTTACACACCCAACACTGCAACGTAATTTGGTTTCTATCAAAGCGTTACATCATTGTGCAATGTTGGACAACGTGCTGCATGTCGAATTAGTTATGCCATTCGTTTGGAAAGGGCCGTTTCAAACTTTAATTAGTGAAAAAACCGCTGAATTAAAGCAACAAACAGGGGCTCACGCTGTTGAATGGAAACTGCGCCACGATATCACCACATTAAAACGTGCAAATGATTTGCCGGGTATTAATGGTGTTCGTAATATCTTAGCCGTCAGTTCGGGTAAAGGTGGTGTTGGTAAATCCAGTACTTCTGTAAACTTAGCGCTCGCACTGGCACAAGAAGGGGCAAAAGTCGGTATCTTGGATGCGGATATTTACGGCCCATCAATTCCAAACATGTTAGGCACAACATTAGAACGCCCAACTTCCCCAGATGGTCAGCACATGGCGCCAATTATGGCCTATGGCTTAGCAACAAACTCCATTGGTTACTTAGTAACCGATGACAACGCCATGGTTTGGCGTGGCCCAATGGCAAGTAAAGCATTAATGCAAATGCTACAGGACACGTTATGGCCTGATTTGGATTACTTAGTTATCGATATGCCACCAGGAACAGGTGACATCCAATTAACACTTTCCCAAAACATCCCTGTTACAGGGGCAGTGGTGGTGACAACACCACAAGATATCGCCTTGGTTGATGCCATGAAAGGTATCGTGATGTTTAAGAAGGTCAATGTCCCTGTACTGGGTGTCGTTGAAAACATGAGCGCGCATATTTGCAGTAATTGTGGCCATGTTGAGCCAATTTTCGGTACCGGTGGTGCTGAGAAATTAGCCGAAAAATATCATACTAAATTATTGGGGCAGGTGCCTCTGCATATCTCTTTACGTGAAGACCTTGACCGTGGCCAGCCTACTGTCATGCGTGATCCAGAAGGTGAATTTGCAGATATCTACCGTGAAATTGCTTCAGGTATTTCAGCCTTGATGTATTGGGAAGGGGACAAGATCCCAACAGAAATTTCTTTCCGTGCAGTTTAACCGATTGCAGTTTAATCCGTTATAAAGCAAAAAGGCTATTTAGTTTTACTACTAGATAGCCTTATTTATTATTGATACTTTTCTTTACTAAACACGTTGACTTTAACCTTCTATTTTTCTGAATTGTTCGCGGAACATTTCTTTATTGAGTCATGTTCGCGTAGAATAGCCACATCTTTTATTTAATCAGTTTTCTTTCTACGGGTAACCCGAAAAGGTGACTATGAAATTTTTAATTTTTATTGTTGTCGTGGTGCTGATCGTTATTTATTTTTATAACCGTATCGTTGCATTGCGAGAAGCTGTTATTTCGAGTGAAACAGAGATTTCAGTTCAATTAGATCGTCGCGGGAAAGTATTTGATAGCTTATTAGCAACAGTTAAAAAATATTTAAGCCATGAAACCGAAGTGTTCAGTAAAATTACTGAGCTACGAACACAAGCACAAAATGCGACAGGGGATAAAGCCCGTGAAGCCGAAGATGCGCTTTCAAAAATGGTGACAAGTGGGGCAATTAATGTCGCAGTTGAAGCTTATCCTGAGCTAAAATCAGATGCCATTATGGCAAATTTACAAGAAGAAATCGTTTCTTCAGAAAATAAATTGTCATTTGCTAAACGTGGTTATAACCGTTCATTAGAAACTTATAATGCGTATATTGCTTCTATGCCCGCAGCGCTAATTGTTGGCATGATTCCTAGCTTAAAAATTACAAAGGAATATTGGCGTCTTGATGAAGAAACCATTAAGACTGAGGAATCACGTCGTATTAATTTCGATTAAAAATCGCTTAGCCTTTGAAGTGATAAATCATCGGAATGCCTTATGGTGTTCCGATATTTTATGAGCGGTAGATAACAGGTCATATTATGGATTTTAGAAACGTCATTCGTAAAAATAATATTCGCACACGTTTGGTGGTGGCGAGCTATATTTTTTTAATGCTAATTATTGGCTTACTGACGGATGTTGCAACGCATCCAAATGAACAATTGGATTTAGTCGATAATGCAATGATGTTTGTGACATTTCATGAATTACCTATCGCCACATTGATTGTTTTAGGCTTAACTTTCCTTGGGCTAATTTATATTCATTTTAGAGGTCATAAAATGATGTTAGCAGGGATGAATGCCAGCGAAATTACTCAAGAAAGTGCGAGCAGCCCCCAAGAAAAGCAACTTTTCAATATTATTGAAGAATTAAGTTTAAGTGCCAGTTTAGGCTACATTCCCCGTTTATATATTTTAGAAACGGATGAACCGAATGCTTTCGCCGCAGGGTGGAATAATCGTAATGCCCTTGTGGGGGTGACAAGAGGCTTATTACAGACACTTAATCGGCAAGAGGTTCAAGCGGTTCTTGCTCATGAAGTTGGCCATATTATTCATGGTGATTCGAAATTAACCTTGTATGTTGGCATTCTGGCCAACGTAATTTTAACTGTGACCAATTTATTTAGTCAGATTTTTATTCGAACAGAAGGGCGCAGTCGCAATAATGCGGCGAACAAAGCGCAAATGATCCTATTAGTTCTGAATTTTGTTTTACCGTGGATAACTCAAATCCTCTATTTTTATTTATCTCGTACCCGTGAATATATGGCGGATGCTGCAGCGGTGGATTTGACCTCAGATAACCAAGCCATGATAAGTGCGTTGAAAAAAATCTCAGGTAACCATGAAACCCATGAATATGATGACAGCACGACTGGACAAGCTTACCGAAAAGCCGCTTATATTTTTAATAAAGGGGATTCTGTGTTTTCAACTCATCCCTCGATTGAAAATCGCATTGCAGTATTAGAAGGAAAAAAACAGTTTTAGAGTATAAATGACATTTTGTCCGCTTCGATTTACGGCATTTCCTCTCAAATGGGTGTTTTTTTAGCGAACTTTGTTGAGGTATGCTGGAACAACACGCCATTACCCCCTATAATTCCGCCAACATGACATTTTACTGTTGTGTATTTTCATTTCTAATATTCAACCAGGTTATCATTTTATGACTGACATAGCGCATCACTGTACCATTGTAGGTATATCGGGAGCCTCTGCATCTGGCAAAAGCTTAATTGCAAGCACGTTATACCGTGAGTTAAGGGAACAGGTCGGTGATCATAATATCGGTGTTATTCCAGAAGATTGTTATTACAAAGACCAAACCGATATCCCAATGGAAGAACGCCTTAAGGTAAATTATGACCATCCTAACTCGATGGATCACAGTTTGCTTTATGAACATCTCAAATCACTGAAAAGTGGCAAAGCAGTAGAAATTCCACAATACGACTATGTCGCTCATACACGCAAACAAAAAACCATCACGTTTAAACCAAAAAAAGTCATTATCATTGAAGGTATTTTATTATTAACAGATAAACGTTTACGTGGTGAAATGGATTTTTCTATTTTTGTTGATACACCGCTCGATATTTGTTTGATGCGCCGTATTAAACGTGATGTTAATGAAAGGGGCAGAACGCTTGATTCCGTTATTGACCAATATAATAAAACGGTTCGCCCAATGTTTTTGCAGTTTATTGAGCCATCAAAGCAATATGCCGATATCATTGTACCTCGCGGTGGGAAAAACCGTGTTGCGATTGATATCTTGAAAGCGAAAATTGGCGAATTCTGTCAAGATTAAACCGCGCAGAAATTAAAATAATGAAGGGGGAAACAACCATGCGTCTTTGTGACCGCGATATTATTCAATGGATGGATGATGGTAAGTTAGTGATTAGTCCACGCCCACCAGTTGAACGAATCAATGGTGCAACTGCAGATGTTCGTTTGGGGAATCAATTCCGCGTTTTTCGAGGACACACGGCCGCATTTATTGACCTGAGTGGCCCTAAAGATGAAGTTAATGCCGCATTAGATCGCGTCATGAGTGATGAAATTGTTCTTGATGAAGATGAGCCGTTTTTCCTGCATCCAGGGGAATTAGCACTTGCAGTGACGCTAGAGTCTGTTACGCTCCCTGATAACCTTGTAGGCTGGTTAGATGGGCGCTCTTCATTAGCGAGGTTAGGTTTGATGGTGCATGTCACTGCACACCGAATTGATCCCGGTTGGCATGGGCAAATCGTGCTAGAATTCTACAATTCAGGTAAATTGCCGTTAGCGTTGCGTCCTGGTATGGTGATTGGCGCATTAAGCTTTGAGCCGTTATCCGGCAGTGCGGATCGACCTTATAATAGTCGACAAGATGCTAAATATAAAAACCAACAAGGTGCTGTTGGTAGCCGTATCAGCGAAGACTGATAATCGGTGAACTTTGCGGAAATTGTTACGTTTAATGGATATTAAACAGGTAATTT
The DNA here is from genome assembly GCF_028484875.1 of Providencia sp. PROV032. Lineage (NCBI taxonomy): Bacteria > Pseudomonadati > Pseudomonadota > Gammaproteobacteria > Enterobacterales > Morganellaceae > Providencia > Providencia sp. PROV032. The sequence goes on along the minus strand of NZ_JAMPSX010000003.1, from coordinate 294,590 downwards.
CCGCCCATTTTCAAGGATAGGTTTGAGTTCATTTTGTGGCGAGCGCAAGCGGAATTTAAGAGAGGGAAGGATGAAACGTTTTTTGACGACACTGATTATTTTACTTGTGGTGATTGTAGCCGGGCTAACAACACTTGTAATGCTAGTGAACCCGAACGATTTTCGTCATTATATTGTTGAACAAGTAGAGAACAAAAGTGGTTATCAACTTGAATTCAACGGTGATATGCGTTGGCATGTATGGCCAACTTTAAGCATTATTACTGGGCCTATTTCCCTTACCGCACCGAATGCCGCTAAGCCTATTCTAAGTGCCGATAATATGCGTTTAGATGTTGAGTTATGGCCACTCATTTCCCATAAGCTTTCTGTTGAGCAAATTGTTATCGATGGCGCTGTTATCCGCAAAACGCCAGATAGCGAAATCCAAACTCACCATAACGCTCCTGTAGCACCTGGCGGAGCACCGGCATCAACGGCTTCACAAGAAAAAAATAGCTGGTTATTAGATATAGAAAAAATTAATATTTCTAATAGTTTAGTTATTTGGCAAACATCTAAAGATGAATTTAACCTGCGGAACATTGATTTATCACTGAAGAAAAGTGATAAAAATCAGGTCGCTGTTAAATTCAGTGGAAATCTAAATAAAAACCAGCAAGAGTTTGCGTTTAATTTACGTGCGGATATCGATTTATCAGATATTAATCAAAAGATTAGCGGAGAGTTAACACAGTTTGACTATAAACTGAGTGGTGTCGATTTGCCAGAAAGTGGTATTGAAGGGCAAATAACCAGTGATTTTCTATACACCAAAGGGAAGGTGGAAAGTGCGAGTTTAAGCAAGCTGGCAATAACGGCCAATCAAAGCGCTTTATCAGGGGATGTCAGTATCCAATTAACCGATACACCGCAAATTGTGATTGAACTAGCCGCAGATAAACTGGATTTAGATAACTTATTAGGCACGACTTCGGTAAATGTTGGTTCAGAAACAGAAACGAATAATAACCGTGTAGGTGTTAAACCTGTTATTTCAGGCTCTAATCCTCAACAGTATGACTTATCAGGGTTAAAGGCTTTTACCGCGAATATTCGCTTAGGAATAAATCATTTGATTTATCGTGGAATGACAGTAAATGACGTCATTTTTGAAGCGCAGAACCAAACCCCGCGTTTAACTGTTTCAAAATTGCAAGGTAAAGCCTTTGGTGGTGAATTTTCATTACCCGTGACATTTAATTACAGCTCAACGCCTGCCTATGTTTCAGCAAAACCAGATTTAAAAAATATCGACCTAACACCGTTATTAAATGCCTTCAATATGCCACAAAAATTGAGTGGGGTTATTTCGTTAAATGCGGCGTTATCAGGTGTGGGTTATGATGACAATGCAGTGAAAAACCAGTGGCAAGGGCCTGTTAATTTTGAGTTAAGAAATGCAAAATTACAGGGACTGAATATCCCGCTATTAATTCAGCAATCCGTTTCTAGAGTAACCAGCAAGATTAATGCACCAGTCAATTCTGGAAATTTCACGGAAGTTGATTTATTCACTGTGGCCGGTAAATTGAATAAAGGTAATTTGAATATTTCCTCCATGAATGCAACCTCAGCTTTAGTTAATATTAGCGGGCAAGGTCGGATAAATATTCCTAATGAAACCATTAATGTCAATTTAGGGGTGAATATTGCTAATGGCTGGGGTGGGGATTCACGTTTAGTCCAGCAATTGCAAGCAATGACTATTCCACTGCGAATTTATGGTGGTTGGAATAATTTAAAATACCAATTAGATGTGGAAAAATTACTGCGTGATGAGTTACGGACCCAAGCTAAAGAAGCCATTGGTAATTTCTTAAAGAAAGAAGAAAATAAAGGTCTGAATGATCTATTGAACGTATTGTAATGATCGATGTATCTTTGGTACATGTCATCATGTAGCCACCTAACATAGGTGGCTTACTTTGTCGTGTTTATTTACTGGTCATCAAATTTGGATGGGTTTTTTTTCCCCTGCCTTAAGTCAGATGCTTTTTGTGTATTATCAAGAAGAACTTGCTTATCTCTAACAACATTAAACTGATTGTTTCTTTCTGCCTTACTCATCTTTCCAATCACTGTTGATAATTTAGTTTCTAGCGTAGTGATTGTTTTCTGCTTTGAACTATTATGTGCGTATGAAGAGCTATTTAACTTATTTTGATAGTTATTGACTGATGTCGTTAGCGCCTTTAGTTCTACCTTTAATTCATTGATTACATTATTTTGGAAAGGAGCAGATATTTTGTCGCTTAGAATTGCGTCCAGTTTTGATTTAATCTTACTTAATCCAGCTGTAACGTTATTATTCAGTTTTGTAATGTCTTTTTTATGAACGGTTTTTTCTGATGTAGTCACAGGACATTCTTGATTATTGTTACTAACGTTGTTAGTGCGTCCACTTATACCTTTCGATGAGTTACCTGTTTTTCTATTTGTACCCTGAATGTTTGTATTTTGTTGATGAACTGTAATTTTCATAACATGACCTTTATAAAGTTAATTGTATTTGATTGGCTGAATTATTAAGGGTTTCAATGCTCATTTCTTTAATAAAACGCTACTGTTTTTATTATTAACGGGTAAAGGGATAATATCTGCGGTTTTTAGACAAAAAAATACCGGCTCTATAGGCCGGTATTGTAGTAAAGAAATAAAACTAATTAGTCATCTTCATACTCATAACCATCCCCTTCAGGAGCTGGCGGAGTGATTAATACTTTATTGACGCGGTGGCTATTTACTTCTAATGGTTGGAAGATACAACCATTGATGGTGATCTGCTCCCCCACTTCTGGAACGCGTTGTAAGTGTTCCATTAAAAGACCAGCAATCGTTTCGTACTCACGTTTATCATCCAATTCCATCGGTATAAACATGATGAGGTCTTCAAGTGGCATAAAGCCGTTGGCTATCCAGGTGCCATCATCCAGTTTTTGAATGTCATGGCGTGAGTCATTTTCTTCATCACCCACTGGCAAATTACCCGCGATTGTTTCCATTACGTCGGTCAATGTGACGATACCTTCGATAGAGCCGAACTCATCCACCACAAAAGCAAAGTGAGTATGGGCTTTACGGAATTGCTCAAGCGCCTTTAACAGTGATAACCCTTCAGGGAAGATCAACGGCTGGGTAATCAGCGCACGCAAGTTTAATGGCTGGCCTTTTAATTGCTGTTTAACCAAATCCATCACATGTACAACACCGACAGGTTCATCGCTGATAGTTTCATCAATGACAACTAAACGTGAGTGTGGGTTCTTCTCCATTAATTGCAGTAAATCTGCAGAAGATTTACTAATGTCGAGATAGTCCACATCATGGCGTGAAGTCATGATGCTTTCAACGTTGCGCTGAGCCATGCCAAGTACGCGAGCAATCATCAAACGTTCTTGGGGATCAAAAACCGACTGATTATCAGCGATAAGGTCAGAAGTATGGGGGTCTAATTCCCCACGCTCACTATTACCGCTAAGAATACGTAATACAGCTTCTGCCGTACGCTCACGTAATGGGCGAGAGCCTGTTAGGAACTTACGACGGTTAAATTGGGCAAATTGGTTTAGGACTTCAATCATGATAGAGAAGCCAATTGCAGCATATAGATAACCTTTAGGAATGGCATAACCAAAACCTTCGGCAACTAAGCTGAAACCAATCATTAATAAGAAGCTTAAACACAGTATGACAATGGTTGGGTGCTGGTTAACAAAGCTTGTTAGCGGCTTACTTGCCCAAATCATTAATACCATCGCAATGGTTACAGCAGCAATCATTACACCGATATGGTCAACCATACCGACAGCGGTGATCACCGAGTCCAATGAGAATACGGCATCAAGAACAATAATTTGTGCAACAACAGCCCAGAAATTCGATGTCTTTCTTTGGGTATTGGCATGTTCGTCTTTCCCCTCCAACCGCTCGTTTAGCTCCATTGTGGCTTTAAACAAGAGGAATAGACCACCCACTAACATAATTAAGTCTCGGGCACTAAAGGCGTGATCAAAGAGAGTTAATATCGGTTTCGTGAGGGTAATGAGCCATGACAGGCTAAATAGAAGCGCAACACGCATAATCAGGGCTAATAAAAGTCCAGTTACACGGGCTCTATCACGCAGCTTTGGCGGGAGCTTATCGGCCAGAATGGCGATGAAGACGAGGTTATCAATACCAAGAACGATTTCTAGAACGATAAGGGTAGCGAGGCCCGCCCAAATCGAAGGATCTGCGATCCATTCCATACAGTTTGTTTTACCTTCTGATATGACGGCTTATACCGACGAGTGAATAATGCGGTTTGTTGAACGAAATATCAATAAAAAATCACATTAGTTGGACAAATATTGACAAAAATGGCCCTGTATACGTCATCGATTGCATCAATAACTACCATGCAACACAATCCTAGGTTAATATGTGATCCCGTTAACAGAATGTCAGCACGGTCGAGGCTGACTTAGTCCTAATCAGACAGGAGTTGTTCATGTCAAAGCAGCAGATTGGTGTTGTCGGAATGGCAGTCATGGGGCGTAACCTTGCGCTCAATATTGAAAGCCGTGGTTACTCAGTGTCTATCTTTAATCGTTCTAAAGATAAAACAGACGAAGTGATTGCCGAAAATCCAGGGAAAAAATTAGTTCCCAACTATACGATTGAAGAGTTTGTTGACTCTCTGGAAAAACCTCGCCGCATCTTGTTGATGGTAAAAGCGGGTGAAGCAACGGACAAAACCATTGCCTCGCTGACTCCTCATCTGGACAAAGGGGATATCTTAATTGACGGTGGTAATACCTTATTCACTGATACTATCCGTCGTAATCGTGAATTATCCGAGCAAGGCTTTAATTTCATCGGTACTGGTGTTTCAGGTGGTGAAGAAGGTGCACTTAAAGGTCCTTCAATTATGCCTGGTGGCCAAAAAGAAGCTTATGAATTAGTTGCGCCAATCTTAAAAGAAATCGCAGCACAAGCCGAAGGCGAACCTTGCGTGACCTATATTGGTGCAGATGGTGCGGGCCACTATGTGAAAATGGTTCACAATGGTATCGAATATGGTGATATGCAGTTAATTGCAGAAGCCTATTCATTATTAAAAGGTTCACTGAACCTCAGTAACGAAGAATTAGCAGGTATCTTTGCTGAGTGGAACAAAGGTGAACTGAGCAGCTACTTAATTGAAATTACAGCTGATATCTTCAAGAAAAAAGATGAAGAGGGTAAATATCTCGTTGATGTGATCCTCGATGAAGCCGCTAATAAAGGTACTGGTAAATGGACTAGCCAAAGTGCGCTGGATTTAGGCATCCCTCTGACTTTAATTACTGAGTCTGTCTTTGCGCGTTATATTTCTTTCTTAAAAGATCAACGTGTTGCGGCATCTAAAGTATTAACAGGTCCAGTCCTAAAAGCGGTTGAAGGTGATAAAAAAGACTTTATTGAAAAAGTTCGCCGTGCGCTGTATTTAGGTAAAATTGTGTCTTATGCACAAGGCTTCCAACAACTAAAAGCGGCATCAGAAGAGTATAATTGGGATTTAAACTACGGTGAAATCGCAAAAATCTTCCGTGCTGGTTGTATTATTCGTGCGCAGTTCCTGCAAAAAATTACGGACGCCTATAACCAAGATGCGAAAATTGCCAACTTGCTGTTAGCTCCATATTTCAAGCAAATCGCTGACGAATACCAGCAAGCACTGCGTGATGTTGTTTGCTATGGCGTACAAAATGGTATCCCAACACCAACATTCTCCGCCGCTATTTCTTATTATGATAGCTACCGTTCAGCAGTATTGCCTGCAAACTTAATCCAAGCGCAGCGTGACTACTTTGGTGCTCACACTTATAAGCGTACCGATAAAGACGGTGTTTTCCATACTGAGTGGATGGAATAAAATTCGTTATCATTTATTTTTGATAACACAAAAGGCGCTAGGTTTAGCGCCTTTTTTGACTTTGAAGAGCAGTAAAATGTTTAATTTATAATTATAAGTAACTTATTAATTTTGTGGTAATTTTTGATTTATTATCATTGATTATATCGCATGTTTTCTGAACTACATTTATTGAGTCTAGGCATGGTTTATGCGTAATTTTCTTATCTTATTACTTTTATTAGTATTACTTGGTCCATTAGGGATTGATTTATATTTGCCAACAATACCTGATATTGCGAGGGATTTGGGAAGTAGTGAGTCAGTGATTCAGTCTACGATTGCCTTGTTTATTTTGGTTTTGGGATTAGGGCAGCTAATTTCGGGCCCATTAGTTGATAGATATGGTCGAAAACCTATCGCGATTTTGGGCATCGTGTTGTACATCATTGGTGCTGGTGTTGCTATTGTGGCAACAACACCCACAATATTTATTGCCTCGCGTTTATTACAAGGGGTTGCCGTTTGTTGTACTTCGGTGGTGGCATTTAGTTGTGTTCGTGACCGAATGAATGGCACAGAAGCGGCCCGCGCTTTTGGTTTCTTAAATGGGACATTAAATATTGTTCCCGCGTTAGCGCCACTACTAGGAGGTCTGCTGGCAGAAGCATGGGGCTGGCGGGCACCGTTTTGGTTTCTTGCTTTGTATGCATTGGTCATATTAGCGCTAATTGTGTTTTTGTTACCGGAGACACGTCCAGTTAATTTACCTAAAGCCAAAGTTATTCCGCTGAAAACCTATTGGCGAATTTTGGGAAATCATCAATTTATTATTTTTGCTTTAGTGAACGCAGGCACGATGGGTATGGCATTAACATATGTGTCACTTGCACCAACTGTGCTGATGGGGGATGCCGAATTAACCCCGCTTGAGTTTTCTATAGTATTTGGTGTTAATGGTTTTTGGATCATGTTTGCCAGTTATATCGCTAATTACTTTATTCATAAAATAGGGCGACCAACCTGTTTATTAGTGGGTAGTTTAATGATGGCACTTGGCTGCTTAGGATTATTGCTAGGTTTTATCGTATTGCCGATAGAAATACAAAGTCATTGGCTTGTTTATATGTTACCTGTCGCTTGTGCTTGTACAGGGCTAGCTTTTATGATGGGAACGGCGACAAGTTATGCTTTAGAACCCTTTGGTAATGAAGCAGGCACCGCATCTGCCTTAGTGGGATTTGTTCAAATGGCAGGGGGAGCAACTCTCGGACTTTGTGCAATCGGTTTGCCTATCGCGCCAAAAATGTCATTGGCATTAGTTATGTTGGTAGGCTGTTTGTTTGGATTGCTTGCAAGAAAAAAGAGTTTATCTCTTGTTAAATCAATATAGAGTAGGCCGTTTGAAGATTTTATTTTTCGTTATGTCGTATATAGTTATCACTAATTAATTTAGGTAATTAGTGATAACTTAGATAATATTATGCAATATCACCATTAATCGTTGTTAGGAGCTTATTCTTTTTGATTTCAATTTCTCTAGAATGAACAATTTTATTATCAATATAAAGATTAGCTTTTATAGGATTTAAACTTCGTTCAATATTAATATGAAACTTATTCATCATCTCTTCATTTGAACGGAAGTTATTAAGTTGGTAGTGGCTTATTGTTCCATCTTCAAAAATAACCTCTAAATATGGCATTTGAGTGTTTGTTTTTTTATCATGGCTATAAACCATGCCATAAGACCCATATAAAGAAGGGTAGATATAGCTATCGATTACATCTTTAGGGTCATAGAACCCCATTAAGGTCACAACAGGTACTCCTTGTTTATAGGGAACTTTATAGAGAACTGTTTCATTATTATCTTTTCTCTTCCAATTGTAACCATCTGAAATATAGCAAATTAAATCATTTTTTTTGATTGGTTCAATCTGGTTGTTAATATGAATTTCACTATCCCAATCTGCAGATGATTGTATTCTTAAAATAGCATTTTTATTATTTTTATCTGCGAGTGGAATATTAATTTTAGGGGCGTGATAACCATTTTTATTATAAATAATAACATTATTGCTTTTTTCTAATAGTGAGTTTAAGTCATTAACTGTAATATCTGAACCATTTATTGCAGTAAACTCGATGGTATTAAATGGGGAAAGGTCTAAGTATGCATCTACCATTTCCTTTATTTCTGGATCCCATTTTTTGTATCCTGTTTTTGATTCAGGACTAAATACATAGCTATTTTCCAATCTATTTTGAATTGCAATGAAAGAGCTAGGCGTATAAGCCGTATAAGCGTTGTAACGAGTATCATAAGCTTCACCTCCACTCATTGCATCATGGTTTAATGTACCATCTTGATATGTATTTGGAATAAAATAGTTATTATCTGAATCCCACAGCCAAGTTGAATTTTTTTTATTTGCGGTTGCATGGGAGCCGCCTTCATCTCCCCCATAATAATCACTTAAGCCAAAATTGTGGCCAAATTCATGACTAAGTTCGTTACTATCTGTCCTATTTAAGGTTGCTTTACCTCCACCACCAGACCAGCCGTGGACGACTCTACCATTTTGATACAGTCCAACCGAGTTATAAGCCGTTATCTGGGAGGTTGGAACAAAAGAATCAGCATCAGGAGCCGAACTATTGACACCATAATTTGCCATATTAACGCCGTTGGCGTAAAAGTCTTTCGTGATCCACTCTCTCATGCTACCACTATGGCCGCCTCCTTCATCGGGGGCTTTGTCTGTAAAAACTCGACCATCAGGCATAACCACTTTTAATAAATGGATGGGTTCGTAGCGAGAAACGATGAGTTTTTTGACTGGGAGCGTTTGATAATACTGACGATTTAGTTCAAATTTATCTAGAAAAAGAAGCGTGTCTCTTGGTGGTGTCAGCAATCCAATATCAAAAGTATTAATGAGTAACTCATTTGGTGCACCTACATCAATATGAGATAACATGCTTTTCTGACCTTGATAAATAAATTCAAGTTTTATCTCAGGATGGATATATTCTTTTGGGATTGTCGTAGACCATGTGTTCTCGATATATTCGAAGTTGTTAATAAAGTTTTCTTTATTATTTTGATTAATAGGAACCCATTTTTTATCTAAATCATAGGTAAAAAGGATACTTTCACCCGTTTGTAGCTTCAAGGTATTTTTTCCATAATGAATTTGGCTACTATATGATGCATTCGAACTAAATAGTATTTTTTTATTATGAAATGCATCATTTTTATCAAGAGTGAAGTCACGACTCCAATTACCATCACTTGTGGATATTTTAATCGAATTATTGTTTTTTATTAATTGATTGAAGTGCTTTTGCTTTTTGGAAATTTCGCTAATCGCTTTATTATTATCAACAGTAATATCGAATTTACTCGGATGTGAATCGTTAATTTTTGATTTGTTATCAGGAACTAAAATATTTTTCCATATTCCATTAGAATTACAATGGAATAGTAATAAACCGTCTTTTTTTAGTTCGTAAACTTTATTTTTAGTTTGGATAAAGGTGGGCTCTTCGGATTCTGATGTAAATATAATTTTTTTAGAGGCGAATTTTTTGTTCTGCATGAGTGTGAGTTTTTTGACTCTATCATAATCCATTTTAGTTATTTTTATGGTGCCATTTTTTTCTAGAATATCTTCGAAGAACTCGGCATCTATTTTTTCTCCATCTATATCTGGTAGATTACCAATTTCATAATCGATAATTGGAAGCGTGTTTGGATGTGTTTTTTTAGGTGGGCTGTAATATTTTATTTGTTTAACGTCGTTCTTTGTTAGCCAATACCCATTTTCATCGCATATAAATCGAGTCGCTGATTTTGATGGTAGAGTGACGGTGTTATTACCATAGTTAACTTCAATTTCATTATTATTAGTGTTGTGTAGGGTTACCGTTTTACCGCTATAGTTGATGCTATTATGTAGAATAAACGGTTTTTCTACATGATTAAGCTTTAAGTTTATTCTATCATTATTTAATATTGTTTCATGTAAGTGGTTTTGATTTTGGGATATTTCGATTAATTCACTGTTAGACCTAATGATAAGGTCGAATTTTACTGGCGATTTAAAATCATGAGGCGATAAATTAGTTTCTTTTAGGCTGTTATTGGCTATTTTTGGGAGTTTAGATGGAGGGGATAGTAGCTTGTTTATTATTAGCTCATCATTCTTATCATAAATATTTAATTGAATCTCATTGAATTCAGGGATATGTGCATGAGGTTTAAACATAATTAATGTTTTTCGCTCTTTAACTAATTTAGGCTTGCTATCTCCATCTATATGGAGTTTAGATGGGATAATATTAGCTTGAGCGAAAAATACATTTCCTTTTAACTCCCCCTTTACATCACTCGTGTGTCGGTTATTATTGAAAAAGTTTTTATAATTTTCATTTTGAAAGAATGAGGTGTTATCGAAGGATTTGTTAATTTCAGATATCAAGTGAAAGTAATCGATAATAGAATTAAATTCACTTTTAGTATCCAGAAATGAATAATTTTTTTTAATTGACGGTGCGTAGTTATTTACGCTATTAATGAATAATAAAGGAGAGGAAGGGCTTAACTGTTTATTTGGCATAAAATATCATCTTATCTATTGTTTCTTGGGAGCAACGAGAAGTTGTAATTGATGGTAAAATAAAATATCTTTAAAAAAAAGATGAAATCTTTAATAGTTACTCCTAAATGATGCCCTCAGTATTAGAAAGCGTACTATGAGTGAGGGAACTAATTTTATTTGAATTAGTGAGGTTAAATTGAATAATCCACGACTAAAAAAACCAATGATTACTCAGTGTGATGTGTTTTGAACGCGGATACATCACCATAGAAAGCGTTCTATGGTAACGATAAACAAATTAAGGGTTTTATTACCATGAATCAAAAGCATTGGTCAAAATATCAACTACTACACGAAGTCGTACAAAATCCTAACATTCATGTTAAAGGCCAACATAGCTACTATAGCGACTGCTGGGATGGTGGGTTTGAAAATTCAGTTGTGCGCTATCTACAGGGAGACGAACAAAGTCGAGATTGGCAATTAGCGTGGGATGTGGAGCAACTCTATATTGGTGACTACGTTTGTATTGGTAGCGAAGCTGTTATTTTAATGGGGGGAAACCATACACATCGCATGGATTGGTTTTGTTTGTATCCATTTCTTGAATATATCGAGGAAGCTTATATTGGGAAAGGGGATACGGTAATTTCTGATGGTGTATGGATAGGTATGCGTGCCTTTATTATGCCAGGTGTGAAAATTGGTGAAGGCGCGGTTATTGCAACGAATAGCGTGGTAGTTAAAGATGTGGAGCCCTATTGCATCGTTGGCGGAAACCCCGCAAAGGTAATAAAACATCGTTTTTCGCCAGATATTATTACTGAATTACTCGCATTGAAAATTTATGATTGGCCGGAAGAGAAGTTTACCGCACTAAAGCGGTTTATTTGTGCTTCCGATTTTGTGGCATTAAAAAATGCCAGTCAGGAATATGATCAGTGATTGATTAGTTAGTTTTTATTGAAGGGTATTCTGTGGAATACCCTTTTTTAATACAAAACTAATTTTCTTCTGTGCGAATAAACTCAACTAAAGTCGGTGCAGCTATTCTTTGATAATCTTCTGTATTTAAAATAATAGAGCGCTCTAATGTACCTGCATTAAAGGCGAGCTCTTCAAAGCGTTCAAAAAGTAGTGGGTCCGCAATTAATTTTAAATTGGGGTGAAAACTAAAAGGGGGGATTGCCCCGAATACACACTGAGTGAGCTCATCAACTTCCTTTGGGCTTGCTAGGGATGCGCGAGTCCCGCCAATCGCGGTGGCAACCTTATTTAAGTCAGCTTGTTTATCGGCAGGTAAAATTGCCAGTACGTGTTGGCGGATCCCATTTCCTTTTACATGACAGACTAAACCTTTAGCACCTTGACCAAGTTGCGTACCACGTATTTTCGCCACTTCTTCTGATTTACCTGCAGTGGGATGCTCCATCACCCGATATTTGGCATTATTTTTATCAAGTAATTGTGTGAGTTGCAAAAAAATAGAATTTTCAGACACCGTTTTTTCCCTTTAAAACCACATCAATAGCAGGGAATGATATCAAGTTCATTGAGAGATACAATCGTAAAAAGAAATGAATCTAAAATCATACTGTTGGGAAATTTTTTAAATTGCATATCAGATGCTGTTTTTATCTGTATTGCTATCTTAATGCTGCTTTTTTCTATTGGATATCCTGCCTGTTATTTTATTTTTAATAAATTCAAATGATTATAAAACAATATTTCAATGGGGTAATGAGAATACATATTGTTAAGAATTGAGTTTGATCATTTACGGTGCATTTTATTCTCGGTAATATAAAGTTTTATATAACGAAAATAGATAACATGAAACGTAAAATAAATTTATATGTTCTAATGCCTCTTATTGCAGGGATCGCCCCATCATTTGTTGCAGCACAATCCTCTGAGCAACCTACGAGTTCCAAGCAAGACAAAATGTTGGTGACAGCGGCTTCAGGGGATGTCACAACAGAAGCTCAAGCCGGCGCGGGCTTCTTTACCTCTCAAATTGATTTAGGCCCGTTAGGGGATTTGGATTGGATTGATACTCCCTATTCCACAACAACAATCAGTCGTGAAATGATTGATAATCAGCAAGCGAAAAGTATCAGTGAATTACTTAAATATGCCCCGAGTACTCAAATGCAAGCACGTGGAGGAATGGATGTGGGACGCCCACAAAGCCGTGGGATGCAAGGAAGTGTCGTAGCGAATAGTCGATTAGATGGCTTGTATGTCGTCTCTACAACGGCATTTCCGGTTGAAATGTTGGATAGGGTGGACATTATTAATAGCCTTACGGGGTCTTTGTACGGTCCTTCTAGCCCTGCGGGTCAATTCAATTTCACGGCAAAACGCCCTGAAGATATTCAGCGCTTATCTTTAGGTTATCAAAGTCGCAATGCCTATAGCGGCCATGTTGATCTTGGGGGATATTTTGATACAGATAAGCGCTTTGGTTATCGTTTAAACTTAATGGATGAAGAAGGAACGGGAAATTTAAAGGATAGCACTCTACGTCGTAAGTTGGCTTCTGTTGCCTTTGATTGGAACATTCAACCGGGGACACAGTTACAGCTCAATGCTAGCCACTATAACTTTGTACAAAAAGGGTATGTGGGGAGCTTCAGCTATGGCCCTAAAATTAATTTACCAAAAGCACCGGATCCGCAAGATAAAAACTTAGCTATGCACACCGCGGGGAATGATTTAACCACAGATACAGTGAGTACTCGCTTACTTCATGATTTTAATGAAGATTGGACATTGAATGCCGCAGTCGGATATCAACAAGCAGATAGAGCGATGCGCACGGTGACCAGTATGGTGGTCAACGATAAAGGAGACATTAAGCGTTCACTCCGTGACTCTCCGGCTTCTGGGCGTTTTCGTGTACTTAGTAACTCAGCGACACTTAATGGACATGTAGACACGGGGGCTATCGGACACGATTTATCATTCGCGACGAATGGCTATATTTGGTCTATTTATAGTGCAAAGGGGGCAGCTACGGCCTATGACCTTGGCTCAACGAATATGTACCACCCATCGTCATTGATAGAACCTGCAAATGGTAAAATTTACACGGGCGGTTCACGCTATAAATCTGCGGAAAATAGTCAACAAAGTATCACTATCGGCGATACCGTTACATTTGACCCACAATGGTCAGCGATGTTTTATCTCAGCCAAAGTTGGATAGAAAGTCGTAATTTTGACAAACAGAACCATAAAACCAGCCAAACTAACGCCAAGGGGTTAAGCCCAAATGCTGCCGTGATGTACAAAATTACTCCACAATTGATGACTTATGTAAGTTATGCAGACTCATTGGAGGAAGGGGATACGGCTCTGATAGGACAAGGCGTTAGAAATGAAGGGCAGACTTTAGACCCATATCGTAGTAAGCAATATGAAGTGGGGGTTAAAGCCTATGTGGCTGATTTAAACCTTGGTGCGGCACTGTTCCATTTAGAGCGGCCATTTGCTTATGTGGATAGCGATAGTGTGTTTCGTGAGCAAGGCAAGCAAGTGAATAGAGGGCTTGAGTTAACCGCCACAGGTCATGTGTGGCAGGGGTTAAATGTTTATAGCGGCATAACATTTTTAGACCCTAAACTGAAAGACACAGGCTCTCCAACCACTCGGGGCAAACGCGTGGTTGGAGTTCCAAAAGTCCAAGCGAATATGCTAGTTGAATATGCGCTGCCAGCTATGCCTGAGTTGGTTTACAGCGCAAATGTGCATTACACCGGTAAACGAGCAGCAAATGATACTAACTCAAGTTGGATTGGTAGCTACACAACGTTAGACTTAGGAACTCGCTATAGTACGAAAATTAGCCAAGTCCCCACCACTATTCGCCTCTCGGTCGATAATGTCACAGACGAACGTTATTGGGCGTCTATTTTCCCATCAGGCAATAACGGCCAAGGTGGCGGTAATAGCGCATTCTTAGGCTCTGGCCGTGAAGTTCGCGCAACTGTCACATTTGATTTTTAATAGCCGAACAATAACTGTAAGGAGCACCCTTCTTTATGATGAAGTAAAGAAGGGGCATTAAGATGAGAAAAATAACGTTCTTACAATCCGTGATTTTGCTTGCCGGGCTACTCGTCAGTAGCTTATTAAATGCAAAAACGGATAACCCCGAGTTGCGTATTGCAACACCATGGCCTGCACAGAACACCATTATTATGATGTTGGGTTATGGTGAGCAAATCGTTGGTACATCAATGATAGCGAAAAAAATTCCACTATTTCGTCAAATGTTACCCAATATTGATAATGTTCCAGTTATCAGTATTAGTAATCAATTAAATCCAGAGCAAATAATTTCATTACGTACGGAATTATTGTTTGTGGCGAAAGGTATGGAAGTCCCTCAACGGGATATACTGGAAAGTGCAGGGGTAAAAGTTGTGGAGTACCCTGCAAATTCATTAAAATCGTTACAAGAAAGGGTGCAAGCCACAGCAAAAGAATTAGGACCAGATGCACAAAATAAAGCGATTGAATATCAACGCTATTTTGACCGTAATATCAGGTTGGTAAATGAACGCTTAGTCGGGTTAACAGAAGCAGAAAAACGCAGTGTGTATCATAGTATGGGAAATACATTATTTACCTCGGGGCGCCCTTCGTTAAATCAAGATTGGATGGATCTAGCGGGAGCCAAAAATGTGGCTGAAACTTGGTTTTCGGATAAAAAAAATAACTCAGGTGAGGTATTACTGGAAACGATTATTGCAGCCAATCCCGATGTAATTGTCGCAATGAATAAAGAAGATGCCAATATCATCCGAACGTCTTCCCAATGGAAAGCCATTAGCGCGGTAAAAAATCAACGGGTGTATGTCAACCCAAAAGGGATGTTTTGGTGGTGCCGTGAAACCTCAGAAGAAGCATTGCAATTTTTATGGTTAGCACAAACGCTTTATCCTGAGCGCTTTGCGGATATCGATATAAAACAAGAGACTGCCGATTTTTACCTGAAATTTTTTGGAATTTCACTGAGTGATGCGCAAATCGAGGCTATTTTGCACCCATAAAATAAACTGCCAGCGAGGCTGGCAGTTTATCGATTACTGATGGCGCTCTTTTAAGCGTTTGATTATCGTGCTTAAATCAAGTTCTTGGTCTTGCAGTAATACCATTAAATGGTACATCAAATCAGCGGCTTCATTGGTCAGTTCTGCGCGGTCATTAACGGTTGCCGCCAATGCGGTTTCAACCCCTTCTTCACCCACTTTTTGCGCAATACGTTTAGTACCGCTCGCATATAAACGCGCGGTATAAGAGCTTTCAGGGGAAGCGGTTTTACGCTCTTTGAGTAAGGTTTCTAACTCAAACAAAAAGCCCCAGTCACTCTGTGCAGGCGCGAAGCAGCTTTGTGTGCCGTTATGGCAAGTAGGGCCATCGGGCAGTGCGAGAGCCAGCAGGGTATCGCTGTCACAGTCAGGGTAGATATCCACTAAATTTAAAAAATTATTGGAGGTTTCGCCTTTCGTCCATAAACGTTGTTTTGTGCGAGAGAAAAAGGTGATTTTACGGCTGTCTAAAGTGACTTTTAGTGCTTCAGGGGTCATATACCCAAGCATTAGCACATCACCTGAAACCGCGTGCTGTACGATAACAGGCATCAGATTATCGACTTTTTGCCATGCCAGTTGGCTACATTGTTCTGTGGTTAACATACTCTAATTTGAACTCCATTTTCGGCTAGGTATTGTTTTAAGTCACCGATATTAATAATTTGTTTATGAAATACAGAAGCGGCAAGCGCGCCATCAACACCTGCGTCAGAGAAGGCATCAAGGAAATGCACTTTTTCACCTGCACCGCCAGAGGCAATTAATGGCACTTGGCAGACTTCTCGGACTTTCTTGAGTTGTTGTAGATCATACCCTTGGCGTACACCATCTTGGTTCATCATATTTAACACAATTTCACCCGCACCACGTTGTTGCACTTCTTTTACCCAATCAAGAGTTTTCCACGGGGTTTGTGTGGTGCGTTTTTCATCTCCTGTAAATTGGTAAACGAGATATTCGCCTGTGCTTTCATCGAACCAAGTGTCAATACCGACGACGATACATTGTACGCCAAAGCGTTCAGCTAAGCGGCTGATCAATGTTGGGTCAGATAATGCAGGGGAGTTGATGGAAATTTTGTCAGCGCCAAAAGAGAGAATTTGTGCAGCATCATCAACACTTTTAATCCCCCCTGCGACGCAAAAAGGAATATCAATCACTTCAGCGACTTTAGCAACCCAGCTTTTATCTACCACTCGGCCATCAGACGAGGCGGTAATATCATAAAACACCAGTTCGTCAGCGCCTTCTTGGGCGTAGCGTTGTGCTAATGGAACAATATCACCGATGATTTCGTGGTTACGAAATTGGACACCTTTAACCACTTGACCGTCGCGAACGTCCAAACAAGGAATTATGCGTTTTGCCAACATTTGATTGCCTCCGCAACGGTGAATTTACCTTCTAATAATGCACGACCCACAATCACGCCAGCTGCACCAGATGGCGGGATAGCCGCGATATCGTCTAAATCCCCAATACCGCCCGATGCTTGAAAAGCAATATCAGGGAATTTTTGGCTAATTTCTTGGTATAAATTCACATTAGAACCCGCCAATGTTCCATCTTTGGAAATATCCGTACAAAGGACATGTTTTAAGCCATAAGGGCGATATATTTCAATGGCTTGTTCTAACGTTAAATTTGAGTTCTCTTGCCAACCGCTAATGGCGATTTCTTTTACGCCTTTATCATTAATACGTACGTCTAAGGCAAGGACAATGGCTTCGCCACCATAGGTTTCAAACCAGGTTTTGACCAGATCAGGCTGAGTGACCGCCGTTGAACCAATGACGACACGAGTCGCTCCGGCTTCGAGTAAGGCTTTAACATCTTCTTCAGTGCGAATGCCACCACCAACTTGTACAGGAACACTGACGCCCGCTAATAATTTTTTGAGCAGTGGAATTTGGCGTTTTTGCGGGTCTTTCGCACCCGTTAAATCTACGAGGTGCAATAATTTTGCCCCTTCTTTTTCATATTGCTGCAAACGTGGGAGCGGGTCATTGCCATAATCAGTTTGCTTGGCGTAATCCCCTTGGTGCAATCGCACCACCGTGCCATCAATTAAATCTAATGCAGGAATGATCATGGTAATTACATCTCCAAAAAGTTTTGAATCAAGCGTGAACCCGCGGTGCCAGAACGTTCTGGGTGAAATTGGACACCATAGAAGTTATCGCAATTCACCGCGCTGCTAAACGGGTTGCCATACTGGGTTTGCGCAATGGTATGACTGGAAATTGGCATCGAATAACTGTGTACAAAATAGAAATAGGCGTTATCTGGGATATCGCGAAACAGTGGGTTTCCTGCTAGCGCTTTGACTTGGTTCCAACCGCTATGTGGAACTGGAAGCCCATTGGCATCCATTTTTTGTACAGGGCTATCAATTAACCCCAGTAATGGCACCGTAGATTGGCCTTCTTCACTAAAGGAACCGAGTAATTGCATACCTAAACAGATACCTAACACCGGTTGGGTAAGTGCTTTGATTAACGGAACTAATTCACGTTCAGTGAGCTTTTCCATGGCTGCGCTAGCCGTACCGACACCGGGTAAAAAGACTTTGTCGGCTTGTAAAATGGTGTTGGTATCGCGACTCACTACAGGGTTATAGCCTAGGCGTTTCACCGCATAGGTTACGGAGGCTAAATTTGCGCAGCCGGTATCAAGGATGACAACGTTCATTACAGAACCCCTTTCGAACTAGGTAACGTATCCCCTTCAACACGAATTGCTTGGCGCAGTGTGCGGCCGAACACTTTAAACAAGCTTTCTGCTTTGTGGTGATCGTTTTTCCCTTTGGTTTTCAGGTGTAACGTACAGCCCATTGCATAGGAAAGCGAGCTAAAGAAGTGCTCAATCATTTCTGTGCTTAAGTCACCGACGCGTTGGTATTTAAATTCGGCTTTGTATTCAAGGTGTGGGCGGCCAGAAATATCCAGCGCGCAGCGCGCTTGGCATTCATCCATTGGCAGCACGAAACCAAAACGTGCGATACCGCGTTTATCGCCAAGTGCCACTTTCAGTGCTTCACCTAGTGCAAGGCCGGTGTCTTCCACGGTGTGGTGGTCATCGATAAACAAGTCACCATTGACCTCAATGTTTAACCGGAAACCGCCGTGAGTGGCGATTTGGTCTAACATGTGGTCAAAGAAGCCCACGCCAGTGCTAATTTTGCTGCCACCTTCTTGGTCTAACCACACTTCGACTTGGATATTGGTCTCTTTTGTGACGCGTTTGACCAGTGCATGGCGGTTGCGTTTTGTTAATTGGGCAGTGATGGTTTCCCAGTCAAGTTCAGTTGGGTTATAACGTAACCCTTTGATACCCATATTTTTAGCGAGTTGAATGTCGGTTTCACGGTCACCAATCACATAGCTATTTTCGCTATCAAGGACATTGCTATCTAAATAGCGCTCAACCAACTGAAGTTTAGGTTTACGGCAAGCGCAGTTATCTTCAGGCTTATGTGGGCAAATTAATACTTCATCAAATTTAACGCCTTGTGATTCAAATACCTGCATCATTAAATTATGCGGTGGCTCGAAATCTGCAGTTGGAAAGCTATCGGTGCCTAGGCCATCTTGATTGGTTATCATCACTAAGCGGTAATTCGCTTTTTGCAGGGCAAGTAAGCTAGGAATGACCGCCTTTTCAAAGGCGAGTTTACTTAAGCTATCAACTTGGAAGTCGGTTGGCGGCTCGGTAATTAATGTTCCATCACGGTCGATAAATAAAATTTTCTGGCTCATGAGTCATTCCTAATTAGCAAAGTGCTGCAATAGCTTCAATAACACGGGTATTTTCTATTTCTGTCCCAACAGTAATACGCAGGCAATTAATGAGACCGGGTTGTTTGCTCTGGTCACGTAAAATAATGCCTTGGTCCCACAGGGCTTTAAACACTTTATTACCATCGATAAAACGTACCAAAATATAGTTAGTTTCACTTGGATAAACGTGTTCAACCACCGATAAGTCGCGCAAAGCCTCACAAAGTGCAATGCGGTCTTCTGTTATCGTTGTTACGCGGTTTTTCATCGTCTCAATGCCTTGAGGTTCAAGAGCTTGAGCGGCAATCATCGCAACAGGGGTTGATAAAGGGTAAGGGGCTATAACCTTCAATAGCACTTCAATTACTTCAGGGGACGCTAAGGTAAAACCACAGCGTAAACCGGCTAATGCAAAGGCTTTGGATAAGGTTCTTAAAATAACGAGGTTAGGGTATTGCGCTAACCAGCTTGCCACACTGTATTCTGGGCAGAATTCAATATAAGCTTCATCGACAACGACTAATGCACGGCCCGCAGCCATATCTAGCACTTCGCGTAAATCTTTATTGTCGATGATATTGCCTGTTGGGTTATTCGGGCTGCAAATATAAATTAGTTTGGTATTGGATAGATTTTCACGGATCGCGTTAACGTTTAATGCCCAGTCTGGCAACGCCATGATTTTCTTTTGTTCAACGCCAAAGGTTTCTGCACTGACGCTATACATGCCATAGGTTGGCGGGCAAAACATCACCGCATCTTTGCCTGGTTCACAAAATGCGCGGATTAACAACTCGATGGACTCATCGGCTCCACGGCAAACGAGTACTTGCTCGGGTTTAACTTTGGCGTAAGCCGCGTAGTTATTGATCACTGCAACCGGTTGGCATTCAGGGTAACGGTTAAGGTTACGTTCACTGAATTGGTAATCAGGTGCAAGCGGATATTCATTGGCATTGAGCCAAACGTCCCCATTTCCCCCTAAACGTCGCGCAGACATATAAGGCGTCATGGTTTTAACATTTTCACGTGCAAGACTGGCGGCATTAAATAGTTGGCTCATGACTTACTCCTGATTTTGTTTTTTTAGTTCGTTAACGCGTAAAGTAACGGCATTTTTGTGAGCCGTGAGTTGCTCTGCTTGAGCTAACGTTTCGATGGTGTCGGCTAAGCCTAATAAGCCTTGTTTTGACAGTTTTTGGACTGTCATTCGCTTCATAAAATCCGCGAGCCCAAGGCTTGAATAGGTTGCGGTATATCCATAAGTCGGCAATACGTGGTTGGTGCCTGATGCATAGTCGCCAGCCGACTCTGGCGACCAGTCGCCAACAAACACCGAGCCCGCGCTAGTAATTGCATCTACTAAATCATCTGCATTGCGTGTTTGCAGTATTAAGTGCTCAGGGCCATAACGGTTGCTAATTTCAACGCATTGAGAGATGGAATCAGCGATGATGACACGGCTGGCGCTCAATGCTTCTCGAGCAATTTCTGCACGTGAAAGTTGCGCTAATTGTTTTTCTGTTTCTTCGATCACGCGTTGGGCAAAGTTTTCATCGTCAGTTAATAAAATGACTTGCGAATCAGGACCATGTTCTGCTTGAGAGAGTAAATCAGAGGCCGTAAACGCGGGGTTTGCTCCGCTATCTGCGATCACTAACACTTCAGAAGGCCCTGCCGGCATATCAATGGCGGCTCCATCATGGCTTTGGCTCACTTGGCGTTTTGCTTCAGTGACATAGGCATTACCAGGGCCAAAAATTTTATCAACCGCAGGAATACTTTGGGTACCAAATGCCATTGCAGCAATCGCTTGCGCACCGCCTACTTGGAAAATATCGCTGATGCCACACAGTTTCGCTGCATACAAAATTTCATCGGCAATAGGTGGGGGCGAACACAAAATAATTTTGCGACAGCCTGCGATATTCGCTGGGGTTCCCAACATCATGACCGTTGATAACAGGGGGGCAGACCCTCCCGGAATATACAAACCGACTGCATCTATTGGGCGCGTGACTTGTTGGCACACGACGCCTGCCTGTGTTTCCACTGTAATCGGAGTGGGCTTTTGAGCCTCGTGAAAACGACGAATGTTGCTAATCGCTGTTTTCATTGCAGTTTTGATTTCATCACCAAGACGAGTCTCTGCTGCGTCAACCGCATTTGCAGGAATACGCACCGTTTCGATTTCAGCTTTATCGAAACGACGGCTCAGTGCTTTGAGGGCGGTGTCGCCCTCGTTACGGACTTGGTCAATAATTTGGCTTACCGCAGTACTAATGCTGCCAGAGGCTGCAATCGCAGGGCGCATCAGTAAAGCACTTTGTTGCTCTTGGTTACAAGCCGACCAGCGAACAGGTTGGTTAAATCCCATTTTCATGGCAGCTTACTCCATCATTTTTTCGATTGGTAGAACAAGAATCGAGCTTGCACCTAGCGCTTTTAATTTTTCCATGGTTTCCCAGAACAGCGTCTCGGAGCTCACCATGTGCATAGCGACACGGCTTTGTTCACCCGCTAGCGGTAAAATGGTTGGGCGTTCAGCGCCCGGCAGCAAGGCAATGATCTCTTCCAGTGTTTCACTTGGTGCGTGTAACATAATGTATTTAGATTCGCGCGCTTGGATAACACCTTGGATGCGGGTCATCATACGGTCAATAAGTTGTTGTTTTTCCGGTGACATTTCGCCATCACGTTGAATTAAACAGGCTTTAGAGCGGTAAATGACTTCCACTTCTTTTAGGCCGTTTGCTTCAAGAGTTGCCCCTGTAGAGACGAGGTCACAGATGGCGTCGGAAAGACCAGCGCGCGGAGCGACTTCGACTGAGCCATTTAACAGACATGATTTAAATTGAATGCCTTTCTGGTCGAAATAGCGTTTTAACAAGTGAGGATAGGAAGTTGCAACACGTGAGCCATTTAGGCATTCTGCGCCTGTGTAGTTAAAATCTAATGGTGCGGCTAATGATAGGCGGCATCCACCGAAATCGAGGCGGCGTAGTGTTTTGTATTGAGGATTTTCACCTTGAGCACGGCGATTCAATAACTCTTCTTCAAGAACGTTTTCACCGATGATCCCTAAGTCAACGACACCGTCCATGACCAGACCAGGGATATCGTCATCACGAACACGAAGTAAATCAATAGGCATATTTTCTGCATAAGCAATCAAACGTTGTTGTTGTAAATTAATTTTGATTCCACAGCGAGAAAGTAATTCTCTTGATTCTTCACTTAGACGACCTGATTTTTGTATTGCAATACGTAAACGTGATTTATCCAACATGACTTTACCCTTATCCCTTTAAAATTTTTTGTTTAATAACTCTTTGTTCAAGAATAAAAAAACCCTCGGAAGATTATCTTCCGAGGGTTCTCTCAATTCGCATTTCAGCCACCGGAAGATTCGTTGAACGTCTTCCAGCACACATCGCCCGAAAGACTAGTCAGGATGATGGTGGTGATGATGGTTGCGTGAAATACGATTCATAATGTCTTCCGTTCTGTTATTTAAGTGAATGACTAAACATTCATTGTGCTAACTAAATACTCATTGCTATCCAACCTATCCGATTTCCCACTATGAATGCAACCTTTTTTTTAAAAATAACCAATAATAATTAGTTGTTCACTTTTTATAGTGATAAATCCCTCAGAAATTGTATTCGGAAGTTTTATGGTTTTCAGCTACTCTGTGGTTAATTTCAGTCAGTTGAACGATTGGGGAGTTATCATATGAAGAAAGTCACTATCATCGGGTTAGGGTGGGTTGGGCTCCCCCTTGCTCAGGCCTTATTGTCTCAAGGCATTCATGTGGTTGGAACTAAAACAACAGCAGATGGTATTGAAGCCGCTCAAGCGGTAGGAATAGAGTGTTATGCATTGAAATTAACCCCAGAACTTGAATGTGATGACGATGATTTATCACAATTGATGGAACAAAGTGATGCTATCGTCATTTTGCTTCCACCCTCTAAAATTAATACTGAATACTATGTGACCGCAGTTGAAGCTCTGGTGAATAGCGCAATAGCATTTCAAGTGCCTAAAGTTATTTTCACATCATCTACGGCAGTTTATGGGGAACAAAATGGCGAAATGACTGAGAATAGCCCATTGGATGGCGTGACGGGATCCGCTAAAGCCTTGGTGGCGACAGAGCAGTGGTTGCATCAGTTACCGAACATATCGGTGGATATTCTGCGGTTAGCGGGATTAGTTGGTGAAAAACGACATGCAGGGCGTTTTTTAGCGGGGAAAACCGGGGTGAAAGGGGCAAACCAGCCTGTCAATATGGTACATCAAGATGATGTGATTGATGCCATTTTATTATTGCTCCAGCAGCGGCAAGGGGAGCATATTTATAACCTCTGCGCGCCAATCCACCCAACACGAGCCGAATTTTATACTCATGCAGCGCAATCTATTGGTTTAGTCCCCCCTCAATTTATCGATGAGGAAAATGCGTTAGTGGGGAAAATTATTAACGGTAATAAAATTTGCCAAGAACTTGGATTTGAATACCAGTACCCAAACCCAAGTTTGATGAATATGACCCTGTGATTATTTAATTGGGATCATAACAATTTTTTGGAACGCAGGGCGGGTGGTTAGTTGCTGGTACCAGCGCTCCAAATTGTTAAATTCAGGGCGCTGCGTGACAATTTCATGCCAAGGGTAAAATAGTGGCGCGATGGCAATGTCTGCGATACCAAATTTATCACCACTAAAATAAGCTTGGTTAGCTAATGCATTATCAGCAATGGTTAGTAACCGATTGATATTACTATAAATGATGTTTGCTTGTTCTGGGTCTCTATCCGCTTCTGGGACACGAACAATTTTGTTCATCATCTGTTTAATGTGGTCGAATAAATTAGCACTACTCCAATCCATCCATTTATCAGCGGCCGCTCGTTCTTGTAGGTCTTGTGCGAGTAATAAGTGAGAATGATCAAATTTTTCCGTAAGGTAACGTAAAATCGCATTCGATTCCCACAGTGCAAAGTCATCATCCTGTAGAGTTGGAATTGTGCTGTTTGGATTCATTTTTATATATTCAGGTGTATCTAGCCCACCAAATGGGCCACCCACATCTTTTTGATTGTAAGCGATATTTAATTCTTCTAAGCACCAAAGTACTTTTTTGACATTGGAAGAGTTGACGCGTCCCCAAACAGTTAACATGGCAGTCTCCTAAATTGATTTTTTTGGCATCGGACACGGTTAAGATAGATTAAATCCACTTATAGGCAAATGTTTATTTGTTACTGGTGGCCTCTATGAAATTAAAGTCTTATATTAGGTCTAGTTATCGAATTTTGTCACAGCGATGGGTTCTCGTTTAGTGATGTTGAGTCAATGACAGTAATTTAAATGTGTAGAATTAAGTGAAGGAATAACCGATGAGTAAGAAAATGTTGTCTTTAAAAACCCGTCGAGCTGGTATTGGGTTGAGTCTTTTGGTTGCCGTAACTACCAGTGCTTATGCGGCGCAGACACCGGTTGCTCCTCAAGTCGATGCAAAAGCGTTTGTTCTGATGGATTATAATAGCGGTAAAATTTTAGCTTCAGGGAATCCTG
Organism: Providencia sp. PROV032; assembly: GCF_028484875.1. NCBI lineage: Bacteria > Pseudomonadati > Pseudomonadota > Gammaproteobacteria > Enterobacterales > Morganellaceae > Providencia > Providencia sp. PROV032. The sequence goes on along the minus strand of NZ_JAMPSX010000003.1, from coordinate 269,599 downwards.
ATGAGCGCTTAGATCCCGCCAGTTTAACAAAAATTATGACCAGTTATGTGATTGGCCAGGCCGTCAATGCAGGGAAAATCACGCCACAAGACATGGTCACAGTAGGGGAAGATGCGTGGGCGACGGGTAACCCTGTTCTTAAAGGCTCCTCTTTGATGTTTCTAAAGCCAAAAGACCGTGTTTCTGTGTTGGATTTAAATAAAGGGATTGTGATCCAGTCAGGGAATGATGCCAGTATTGCCCTTGCTGATTATGTTGCAGGGAGCCAAGACTCATTTGTGAGTCTAATGAACCAATACGTGCAAAAGATTGGTTTGAAAAACACCCATTTTAAAACGGTTCATGGCCTAGATTCAGAAGGGCAATACAGTACAGCGCGGGATATGGCATTGTTAACGCAAGCCATGATCCGCGATGTGCCTGATGAATACGCGCTGCACAAGGAAAAAGAATTTACCTTTAATAAAATTCGTCAACCAAACCGTAACCGTTTGTTATGGAACCAAAACCTGAAAGTGGATGGCGTAAAAACTGGGCACACGAGTGGTGCTGGTCATAATTTAGTCGCCTCTGCAACAGAAGGTGATATGCGTTTGATTTCCGTCGTGTTGGGGGCACCAAGTGACCGCGTGCGTTTTTCTGAAAGCGAAAAATTACTCACATGGGGTTTCCGCTTCTTTGAAACTGTCACGCCAATTAAGGCTGATGCCACATTGAAAAAGCAGCGTGTCTGGTTTGGTGATACTTCAGAAGTTGATTTAGGTGTTACCGATGATGTTTCTATCACGATCCCTAAAGGGCAGTTACAAAACTTAAAAGTGGATATTCAACTAGCTAATGATTCACTTGAAGCACCATTAGCTAAGAACCAAGCGGTAGGGACGATTAACTTTATTCTTAATGATGAAGTTATCGAGCAGCATCCTTTAGTCGCAAAAAGTGCCGTTGAGGAAGCCGGGTTTTTTGGTCGAATTTGGGATTACATCATGAAAACCATTAGCGGCTGGTGGAGTGCTATTTTCGGTTAATAATGATTAAATTGAAAATGATGTGAACACAAAAATGCCTGCTAATGCAGGCATTTTTATAGCAGCTCATTGATAAACAAGACTATTCACAGTGAGCCAATTTAATTGCTAAGCCGCCTTGGGAGGTTTCACGGTATTTAGCGTTGATGTCTTTGCCTGTTTCATACATGGTTTCAATGACTTTATCGAGGCAAACCCGTGGGTCACTGACACGTCGAAGTGCCATACGGGCTGCATTGACGGCTTTGACAGAGGCAATGGCGTTGCGTTCAATACAAGGGACCTGTACTTGCCCACCAACAGGGTCACAGGTTAAGCCTAAGTTATGTTCCATAGCAATTTCTGCTGCGATACACACTTGCTCAGGGCTGCCCCCCATTAGCTCGGCTAATCCCGCAGCGGCCATCGAACAAGCTACACCGACTTCCCCTTGGCAGCCTACTTCTGCACCGGAAATTGAGGCATTCATCTTATACAGCGCACCAATTACACCGGACACCAAAAAGTAACGGGTATAGGAGTTTTCATTCACCGGGCGAATGAATTTATCATAGTAAGCTAATACCGCAGGAATAATACCGCAAGCTCCATTCGTTGGCGCTGTCACAACACGACCACCCGCTGCATTTTCTTCGTTAACGGCAAGGGCGTACATATTGATCCAATCAATCACTGCCATTGGGTCCATGTTGGTGTTATCGGTTGTTACGAGTTGACGACGTAACGCAGCAGCTCTACGTGGCACACGTAATGGGCCCGGTAGTAAACCTTCGGTTGTCACCCCACGTTCAATACCAGACTTCATGACATCCCATACGGATGAGAGATATTGATGAATTTCTTCTTTACTACGCAGCGCTAATTCATTTTGCATCACGAGAGCGGAAAGCGATAAACCGGTTTCTTTACAGTGTTTTTGCAGGTCAGCCGCATATTTAAATGGGTAAGGGACTTGAACGACACTTTCGTCAGACTGGCCAAAGTGTTCTTCATCGACGATAAAACCACCACCGATAGAATAATAATTTTTGGTGTAAATAACATCATCACCACTAAATGCCGTAATACTCATTCCATTTTCATGGAGAGGGAGATTGGTCGTATGAAAATTCATCCCCCCTTCAGTAGGGAAATCAACTTCATGTTGCCCATGTGCAAGGGAGAGCCTTTCAGTTTGCTCAACATTACGCATAAAAGCAGGAATAGCGTCAATATCAATGGTGTCCGGTAAGTTACCTGCAAGGCCCATAATAATCGCCATATCCGTTGCATGGCCTTTACCCGTTAAAGAGAGCGAACCATATACATCAACTGCAATTCGTGTTGTGCGAGAGAGTAATTTTTGCTGGATAAGGTCGTCAACAAACTGTTTGCCCGCTTTCATTGGGCCGACGGTATGGGAACTTGAAGGGCCGATGCCAATTTTGAAGATATCAAATACACTAATCATATTCAGTGCTTCCTTTTGTAGAAAGTCATTGAAATTAGGTAGCTTCCGTTGTTGGTCGCTACCTAGTGGCTTCAATTAGAAGAATAACTTATATGTTGCCGCAGAGATAGCGACTAGACCCATAATTACGATAAATACATTACTGATTTTACCTGAGTATTTACGCATTGCAGGTACCTTGCTAATTGCATACATTGGCATCAAGAACAGTAAGATAGCGATAACTGGGCCACCGAGGCTTTCAATAATATCCAGCACACCTGGATTCAATGTTGCCACTAACCAAGTTGTGACTAACATGAAGATAGCAGTACCACGGTTTAACTTGCGAACATCAATTGTTTTACCTTTTGCACGGTAAGCACGCTCAACCAAGCCATTGAAACCTTCGCGAGCACCTAAATAGTGACCAAGGAAGGATTTAATAATTGCAATAAAAGCAATGATTGCAGCGGCATACTTAATGAATGGCTGGTCAAAATAGCCAGACAGGTAGTCAAGAATACTGATATTTTGTGCTTTAGCTTGTGCAAGATCTGCTGAAGATAAGGTAAATACACAGCTTATCACGAAGAACATAACTGTCAGCACCATCAGAATGTGTGCAGAAGCAAGGATCCGTGAACATTTTTGTTCAGCTGCATCACCGTATTCTTCACGTTTTGCAACGGAGAAAGCAGAAATAATTGGCGAGTGGTTAAATGCGAATACCATCACAGGGATTGTCAGCCAAATAGTGACCCAGATGCTTTGTCCACCCGTATTTTTTGTTGCTTCAGTGATTCCTTCCCAAGTTAAAGTATTCAGTACATCACCAGACCAATGTGGGATCATATACAGTGAGAATGCAACCAATACGGCGATAAATGGAAACACTAACATGCTCATGACTTTGACGATGTATTTTTCGCCGAATGCCACAATCGCCATTACTCCGCCTACAAGGATCAAGGCAAGTAACCAGCGTGGTGGCGCGCCAACGCCCAATAATTCGGTTAAAAATTTATTGACGTTATTGGTAATGGAAACACCATAAACAAGAAGGATAGGATAAATAGCAAAGAAGTAGAGCAGCGTGATCCAGTTACCTGCTGTGCGACCAAAATGTTCTTCTACGACCTCTGTAATATCACCGTCTGGTTTTGAACCAGACAGAACGAAGCGTGTTAACCCGCGGTGAGCAAAAAATGTCATTGGGAAGGCTAATACCAGCATCAGTAAAACAGGTAATAAACCACTCATACCTGCGTTGATGGGCAAAAATAACACACCAGCACCGATAGCTGTACCATATAAACCCAGCATCCATACTGTGTCAGTTTTGCGCCAAGCATTACTCGTTACTGTTTGCGAGGCTGTTTTGTCGATGGAACCAACTTTTGTTGCATCCATAATAGTCTCCGAAAATATAAGTCAAAAAAAAAATCATTTAGCGTAACGACAAATGCATTACGAACTTTAATCTTTTGGTACGAACAATTATCCAATAACCATTGTTTTCTTTTGCGTAACAAACTGATTGAAAATAAAACTCATATTAGGTCTAAATTTATTTTCAATCAGTTTTGCATTTTTATCATAAAATTTTAAACGTGGATTTTGAGGATGTGAATGTATAGTTTACCAGAATAAAATGCCGTGATCATCATCTCAAAAGAGAAATATCTCCTTAGATTGCGATAGATAATCATATTTTATAAAATTGTTAATAAAATTTGTGTTAGGTTTGCTTTTTTTATAAGTAAGATACAAGGTAAATAAGTTTGAATTTTCTTGGTTTTCAACAGAATTAAATTCTGCTGAAAAAATATTATTATATTAATGATTGAAATTGAGCTGGTTAAAACATCATCCATATCAATATAAATATTGAGCTTTACTGTAATCATAGTACAAATGAAACGTTAAGGTTTAATTATAACTAATTGATAATAAATGAAATATTTTTATTTTTCAGATTGATTCATTGCGTGACTAATTAGTTTAAAAACTAGAGGAAAGATAACTATATATTAATTATTTTACGTTTTTTTTGTGCTTATATTTGCCACTTTTTTTGCAACGAAAAAAATAATTAAAATAGGTAACAAGATATTTGTTAACTGATTGTTTTAATAATTTCATTGATAACTTCAAAAAAGTTTTAATCATGAGAGTGGAAATAAACATAAACTTTGATTTAGCGCAATTTTTATAATGCCAAAAATACTGGCATTAATTAATGCCAGTATTTGAATATACATTATTATGGTTGAAACCAACCTTTACGAATAAGAGAGGCAAAAATAAAACTATATAGCCGAGTGGTAGGTAATTGAATTTTATACGCACCAACAGACCAGAGGATTTGAGCTAAACCACATGCGACAATCGCAAGTATAAAGGCGCCAGCCATATCTAGAGGCCAGTGAACGCCGAGGTAAATACGCGACCAAGCAATGACAATAGCGGGGATCATCATGACAAGCCCTACCCAAGTCCTTAGCCAGAACAGGAATGCGAAAGCGAATGTAAAGACAATCGTACCATGGTTGCTCGGGAATGAAGGCGTGGCTTCATGCTCGGAGAAATTAGTGCCAATTCCCATGACAAATGGGCGGTCATGAGGTGCAAAATAGCCCACTAACCATGAAATTGTTAAGCCAATGACGATGGCAATGGCTGCTTTACAGGCAAAGGTACGTTGGCGAGTCATATTTGGCTGGGCGCCCCAAAACCAACAAGCAACAGTAAATAGTGGAAATAATAGGATTAAGCGTTTCGCAATTACGTTTGCTACAGCAATGGTTCCACTTGCGGTTTCTGGAGTAGCATTGATCAAGTTGAATAGATCAAGGTTAAGTTGTTCCAGCACAGTTTAGTACCTCGGACAGATAGTTAGTAAGACAGAATAGATATAAAAGGAAGATTAAAGTGTCTTAATGAGCAGGTAAAGTCCCTTTGTCTTATTATTGAAAGCTTTGTGCGACAAATTTACTTGCGGTTTAACTATTACTCAATAATTATTGAGTGCAGTAACAGATTTAGATAAGTAAAAGGGAGAGAAAGTGATGTGGTGGCAAAAAGAGATACAACTTAACGCAAAAGCGAGAGGATTTCATTTAGTGACAGAAGAAATTCTCAGACAGCTTCCTGAACTTAGCTTAATTAAGGTTGGTTTAGCCAATATTTTTATTCAACATACATCGGCATCTTTAACGATCAATGAAAATGCAGATTACACTGTCAGAGAAGACTTCGAGAGTTTTTTTAATCATGCAGTTCCTGAAAATGAGCCTTATTATAAGCATGATTATGAAGGCAGCGATGATATGCCCGCGCACCTAAAAAGCAGTTTATTGGGTGTAAGTTTGACTATTCCGATTACGAAAGGGCGTTTAAATTTGGGAACGTGGCAAGGGATTTATTTATGTGAGCACCGAAACTATGGTGGAAAGCGTAGATTGGTCATTACATTGCAAGGCGAACCCAGTCGTTAGAAACAAAAAACCCGATAGCATGAAAATAAACAGTTGGCTATCGGGCTCCTCAATATGGGGACATCAAAGAAAAGCAGTGGCATTAATTAAGACCTCGTCTAAAAAAGAAAGTTCTTACTTAGATGAAAAAAGTGCAATATTTTTATTAAATTTGGCTTAAATAGCACAAAAAGAACAAGCAGAGCGTTAACACTTATAAATAAGTGAACAACTTTGCTTGTTGGGATGTAAAATGGATGTGACTAACTACTTGTATAAATTCAAATTTTCTTTAGCGTAAGCTTCGAAATCTGTGCATCCACCGATGTGTTGCTCATCAATGAATATTTGTGGAACGGTTTCAACAGGTTTACCGACAGTTTTAGATAAATCTTCTTTAGAAATACCTTCCGCTTGAATATCAACATAACGGTAGTCAAAATCTTCACGCTCATTTTTCAATTTTTCAGCGAGTTCTTTTGCACGAACACAGTATGGGCAGCCAGGACGACCAAAAATAACAGTATACATAGTATCTCCTTTTTATCTTGAGCTCAGATTCTAATTGCAATGCTCAATACTATGCCTACATAAATTATGAAATAAAAGTCGAATTTTCCTGTTATACCTATAGGTATGTCATATAATTCACAGTTTGATAAAGAGTCTCAATAATGAGAGGAGAAAAAGAATGGGTCATAAACCTCAATCTAAAGGGACAATGCGTTCATTGGCAGATATGCCAAAGCCCATTATCGTGTTAGAAGGTGTGGGCATCATTCTGCTTATCATTGTTTTGTTAGCACTCAATGACTATATTACACTGCCAGAGCCTTTAATGCAGTCAGGGGTGGTCGTGAGCATGATTATGGTCGGTATTGGTTGTTTGGTGCCTGCAATGATCAATATTGTCTGGCGAGCAATTCATGGTCTGAGTTTTTTGGGTATTGATCATAAACAGCCAGAAAAGAGTGCATCTAAAAAATCAGACTCTGCAGATAATAAACCTGATGAGTAAGTAGATTAAGCGCAGTTTTACTGGTGTTTCGCCCTACAATATGTGAGAATTATTCGTTTTTTTCGTTAGGGGAAAATGTGCCAAAACCCTAACAAATCGATATTGCACGACTATTTTGAGTTGAAGAAGGTTACTACCCATGGATTCTATTTGTTACCCTGACATCACTAAGTTACGTGAATGGCTAGACCAACTCAAAACCTCTTATTTCGAGTGTGATTCCTGCTCTGCGTTACATTTACCCCATATGCAAAATATAGACGGTATTTTTGATGCAAAGCTCGATATTTTAAATAATGTTTTGGTGTTATCTGCATTAGCTGAGCTTAAACCGACAGCGATTGTGACGTTAGTGGCGAATATCAGCCAAATCAATGCCAGCTCATTAACGGCAAAAGTTTTCCTTGAAATAAATAATGAAAACTTGCCTAAATTGATTGTCAGCCAATCATTTTCATTAGAAGCAGGGATGACGTATCGTCAATTCGGCCATTTTTTACAGCAAGCAGAAGATCAAATTTCAGCCATTGTATTTGAAATCTTTAGCAATAATTTGCTGTATGCCAATCAGGATGATTTCAGCGAAGATGATGACAATGTTGATGAAGACTCTGAACATTCCCTTGACGACAAACCTTCAGTCATTCTCCACTAAGTTTTTCTATGCATTGTGAAAAATATGCCACAGGGCAGTGCCATTCATGCCAATGGCTAACATTAACGCCTGAACAGCAAATTACCGAAAAGCAGAGCCAACTACAGGCTCTTTTGCCGGCTATTGATATTTCTCTATTTCAGCCTCCAGTGACAGGGCCGCAAACGGCTTTTCGCAATAAAGCCAAAATGGTGGTCAGTGGTAGTGTTGAAAAACCTGTTTTGGGTATTGTTGGGCGAGATGGACAGGGCGTTGACTTGACTAACTGTCCTTTATACCCAGCTGAGTTTTCTGACGTATTTGCATCTTTAATTCCTTTTATCGCAAAGGCTGGCCTGACACCTTATAACATTGAGCGCAAACGCGGTGAATTAAAATACCTATTATTAACCCAAAGTCATTACTCTGGGAAATTCATGCTGCGCTTTGTTTTGCGCTCAGAGAAAAAAATTGAACAGCTAAAAAATGCACTCCCGTGGTTACAGGAACAGTTACCACAGCTTGGGGTGATTACTGCAAATATTCAGCCAGTGCATATGGCAATACTCGAGGGTGAAGATGAAATTTTCTTAACGGAGCAACGCACGCTACGTGAAGAGTTTAACCAAGTCCCCTTGTTTATTCGCCCGCAAGGTTTTTTCCAAACGAACCCTATCGTGGCTGCAAAATTATACCAAACAGCAAGAGAATGGGTGAAAGAGCTACATATCGATAGCTTATGGGATTTATTTTGTGGTGTTGGCGGTTTTGGGTTGCACTGTGCTGAAAAAAACACTCGCTTAACCGGGATCGAAATCAGTGCTCCAGCGATTGCCAGCGCACAGCAATCAGCGAATGAACTTGGATTAAAGCATGTTGAGTTTAACGCACTGGATTCAACGGGTTTTGCCACGGCACATCAGGATATCCCGCAGCTTATTTTAGTCAATCCGCCACGCCGAGGAATAGGTAAAGAATTATGCGATTACCTTTCTCGTATGCAGCCTGAATATATCCTGTATTCCAGCTGTAATGCGCAAACAATGGCGCAAGATTTACAGCGGTTGACGGGGTATCACGTATGTAAGGTGCAGTTGTTTGATTTGTTCCCTCATACGTCGCATTATGAGGTGTTGACCTTATTAAAACGGATAACTAATTAGTCAATTGCATAAAAAAGCTTGGTTTTTATACCAAGCTTTTTTACGTTTAGGCGAGAAAAAAGTTAGCCTCTGTGCTCAAATTCCAACGCTTTGCGTTCAATTAAACGCATTAAAATAGTTAAGATTGCATTGACCACTAAATAAATAATCCCTGCCGCAACAAATGCTGTCACATCCCATGTTTGACCAAAGATAAGCTGGCTGTATCCCATGACATCTAGCATGGTAATGGTACTGGCCAGTGAGGTACTTTTGAAAATTAATACCACTTCGTTGGAATAGGACGATAATGAGCGTTTGAAGGCATAAGGTAAAATGATCCGCATGGTTTGCATTTTGCTCATCCCAAGGGCTTGGCACGATTGCCATTGGCCTGATGGAATGGCTTTAACTGCGCCGTGGAATAACAACGTGGAGTAAGCTGCGCTATTTAAGGCTAAAGCGACCATTGCACAGACCCAGGGTGTGGAAATAATCTCCCACAGCATAGGGTAATCTTGCAAAGATTTAAATTGGCTTGGGCCATTATAAATTAAGAAGAATTGCACCAATAACGGCGTACCCGTAAACAGTGTAATGTAGACCTTCACTGCTTGAGAGATCACTGGCGTTTTTAGCGACAAAATTAAGGTGAATAATATGGCTAACAGAAAAGCCACAATGAGTGCGCTAAACGTCAGAGATAAACTGGTTGGAAGTCCCGGTAATATTTTTAATATTAAATCTATCATTTCGATTCACCTCGCTCAAAGCGGGTGGTCCGTAGCTCAATACGCTTTAGTACTAGTTGGCTGATTAGCGTAATTGCAAGGTAAATCAAACCGACAATGGCATACCACGTAAACGGTTCCTGAGTACGGTTTACAATGGTTTTAGTCTGTAACATCAAATCATTAACACTGATGAGTGAAACTAACGCGGTGTCCTTCAATAACACCAGCCACTGGTTGCCTAACCCTGGTAGAGCATGGCGCCACATTTGCGGCATAATGAACCGAAAGAAAATAGTGCGTTTGTTTAAACCCAACGCAAAGCCGGCTTCCCACTGACCATAAGGGACGGCTTTTAATGCGCCCCTAAGCGTTTGAGATGCATAGGATGAATATAATAAGGCGAGGGCAATAACGCCACAAACAAATGGGGTATAGTCAAACTCGCCGCTATTAGCAAAGAAAATACTTGGGTCGATTTGGATGGTGGTTTGCCAAAAACCAAGGTTTATATCAAAACCGTCACCAAACATATTGATCAGTTGTAGGGTACCGAAGTAGACAAACAACACAACCAGTAATTCAGGGAGGCCGCGGATCAAGGTAACCCAGCAAGTTCCTAGAAAGGCGATAGGTTTAAAACGGACGGACTCCCATGCGGTAAACAGCATGGCCAGAACCAAACCCAAAATCAGCGCAGAAACAGCAAGGCCGACGGTGATACCGGCGGCACTTGTTAAAAATAGAAAGTTGCTCATTAATTATATCGATTACTGTTGAAACCATTTTTTGTGGATAGCATCATAAGTGCCGTCTGCTTTAACTTCTGCTAAGGCTTTATTCATTTTATCCAGCAGCTCTTTATTTCCTTTACGAACGGCAATACCTAAACCAATACCGAAGTATTGTGGATCAGTGACTTTTTCGCCAACTGCCCCCAAGTTTTCATTACCTTTCCCTTTTAACCACTCGTCAGCGACTGCGGTATCACCGAAAACGGCATCGATACGGCCATTTTGTAAGTCTAAAATAGCTGATTGGTAGTTATCATAAGGAACGGTTGTCATCCCTTTATGTTGTTCCATGATGTATTTTTGGTGAGTGGTTCCGTTTTGCACGCCAATTTTTTTATCTTTTAATTGGTCTATTGAGCTGATTTTTTCTTTAACGGCAATAAATTCCGCTGAGTTAGGGTAGTAAGTCTCAGTGAAATCGACTTGCTGTTGGCGCTCAGGGGTAATATCGATACCTGCCATTAATGCTTCAAAGCGACGGAATTTTAAGCTAGGAATTAAGCTGTCGAAAGATTGGTGAGTAAATGTACAGGTTGCATTCATTTTTTCACACATTGCATTGGCTAAATCAACGTCAAAGCCAACGATTTGGTTATTTTTATCGAACATTTCAAAAGGCGCGTAAGTCGCTTCTGTTGCAAAACGAATAGTTTCTTTTTCCGCAGCAGTTGCAGATAGGGTTACAGCGCCCAGCAGTGCAGCTAATATAATTTTTTTCATTGCTTAATCCTATATCTATTAGTGTGACAGATAATTTGCAAATGCTTCTGTTTGAGGTGCAGTGAAATGGCTTGCATCCCCTTGTTCTACTATATGGCCGTTTTCCATATACACGACACGGCTAGCGGTTTTGCGCGCAATTTCCACTTCGTGAGTGACGATCACTTGTGTAATTCCAGTTGCTGATAGTTCACGTATGATATCAACTACTTGTGCGGTAATTTCTGGGTCAAGTGCAGCCGTTGGTTCATCAAATAATAAAACTTTTGGTTCCATCATTAGTGCTCTTGCAATCGCAACACGCTGTTGCTGCCCACCAGATAAGTGTAATGGGTAGCGCTCAGCAAATTGCGACAACCGTAAGCGTTCTAATAGCTTAGAGGCTTTTGCTTGCGCTTCTTGCTTTGACAATTTTAACACGCGACAAGGTGCTTCAATTAAGTTGTCCATGACACTCAGATGAGGCCACAGATTATATTGTTGAAATACCATTCCCACATTTTGACGCAGCTCACGGATCGCTTTCGCATCTGGTGCAGAAGTAAAGTCAAATTGCTGACCCACAATGTTTAAGTGGCCTGAACGTGGCATTTCTAATAAATTGAGGACACGTAATAACGAGCTTTTACCTGCTCCGCTTGGCCCGAGTAATACCATAGTCTCACCAGCAGAACACTCTAGATTGATATCAAAGAGTGCCTGATGGGAACCATAGAAACAGTTGATGTTTTTTAATTGAATGCTCATGTGTACCAATAATATCTTTTTTCACTATCTGCGATATTAATCCTATGAGCATATTTATGCAATAATTTATGCATAAAAATTTGGTTTTTACGCTAAAATTAATCTGATTTAACGGTCAGTTGCTCTGCTTGCTGTTCTTTTGCGAGTTGTTTATCCCGCTCATAGGCCAGTTCGCTGATGCGTTTTGCCATACCTTTAAAAATAAATAAATGGGCAGGCATCATGGCAAACCAATAGAGTAGGCCGCAAAAGCCAGCTGGGTGCCACCATGCGCGAACATCAATAGAACGGCGGTTCCCGCTATCATGAATAGTAAAAGTTAAGCGGCCAAGGCCTGGCGCTTTCATACCAAATAACAAGCTAAGTTGTTTATTCGGTTCAAGATTAATCACGCGCCAGCCATCAATTTCATCACCGAGTTGGAGTTCTTCACGGTCGGGGCGGCCGTACTTTACTTTATTCAGCATCATATCGTCCATGATGGCGCGGGTTTTCCACAGGCCATTGGCATAGAAATAGCCGTTTTTTCCACCGATTTGTTGCACTGTATACCAGAGCGATTCCGAACTGGCTGTTGTTCCAAGGGTTGCTCCCGCTTGTTTTGGGTAATAGCCATAACCGGGGCGCCAGCGTTTTCTGACCTCTGGGTCATAGCCCCAATCTGCGTTATCAATAGCATCGGCTTCTTCTGCTAAAGTCGCTCTAACGGCATCATCAAAAGAGATTAAGGTTTGAGGGATCAGCTCTCGTAGCGCTTTATCATCTGCAGGGAGATCGTGCTGCAAGCCTTGGATTAACTCCTTAGCAATAGATGGGGGGACGGAGGTGATCAAACTGATGAAATGCACGGAGATCATACTAATCGGGATCGGGATAGGAATAAGTAAACGACGTTTACCACTGACCTTAATAAAGCGCTTAAATAGCTCTTGATAGCTAATATACTCAGGGCCGCCTGCATCGAAAATTCGGTTTTCGGTTGTTGGTATTTTCGCCAGTTGCGTTAAATAATACAAAATATTCGACAGAGCGATGGGGGATGATTTAGAACGGACCCAACGTGGCGGAGTTAAAATAGCTAAGTTGTAAACCATATCGCGCATAATTTCGAATGCGGCAGAACCAGAGCCAACGATAATAGATGAACGGATTTCGGTAACAGGGATTTGGCTTTCACGTAAAATATCGCCGGTTAAACGTCGTGCAATTAAATGCGGTGAATAGGTATGCCCATGCTGTAATGCGCTAAGATAAATAACATGTTTAACGCTTGAGCCTTCAAGGACTTGTTGCACATTACGAGCGGCTGTGCGTTCACGTTCGACTAAATTAGCTTGGTCGGCCATGCTATGAACAAGGAAATAAACAATATCGATGTCTTGCATGACATCTTTTAATGTTTCAGGATCGTGAAGATCCACATAAATGCATTGGGTATCTTGCCAGCCTTGGGATAACATCCAATCAACACGGCGTGCACCAGCTGTTACGTCATATCCTTGCTCAATAAGTTTAGGGATCAGATTCTGACCAATATAACCACTAGCGCCCAACACTAAAACACGTTGTTTATCTGTCATGTTAATTTCCTGTTTCACGCAAATTAACAGCTATTGTGACTGAAATTTTACCTATGTAAAGAAGGCCATGAGAATTGGCGTAATAAGACTAAGCACAAAGCCATGAACAATGGCGGCTGGGACAATTGAAACCCCACCGCTACGTTGTAAAACAGGCAGTGTAAAATCCATTGACGTTGAACCACAAATGCCAAGAGCGGTTGAACGATAACGATTAATAATAATTGGAATGAGCATGATTGCAGCAAGTTCCCTTGCTAAGTCATTGAAAAAAGCCGCGCTTCCCATGACTGGGCCATAAGCATCGGTGATTACAATTCCTGTTAATGAGTACCAGCCAAAGCCTGAGGCGACTGCTAACCCCATTTTTACTGGAAGACCGAGTAAAAACGCGGCTAATGCACCGCCCGCGAGTGCGCTGACCCCCATGACAAACGCAATAGTTGTTCCACGTCGATTGATTAAGATTTGTTTAATACTCATTCCACTATTGCGTAATTGAATGCCAACAAGTAGCAACAGCAACATTAGTGCAACCTGGCTGCCTTTATCGGCATAGTGTAAGAAATTAAAACCCGTTAACCCGACAATAAAACCCAGCAATAACACCCCGCAAAGCTGCAGAGACTCTAAAACCATTTTGATCCTAGATGGCGGCTTTTCTTGTTTGTGTTGTGGAATTTTCCAAGGGTCAAATTTATCAAGTAATAACAATGAGATAACATTTAATGAAAATATGCAGCCAAAAAAGGTAATGGCATAAATTAAAATAGAAATTAAGTGAATACTTAAGTTTTCAAGCAGTGCGAGAGTGATTCCCATTAGAAATAAAATAACATAGACCATTGAGTTAAGTGATTGGTGAACCCGATGAAGAATTTGTTTATTTCTAATAGTAATAAGGTAACCAAGTGTTAATGGTAGCAGTATAATCAAAAGTCCTGAATACATGGCCGGATCCTTAAAGGTTAACCCATAGACTAGGTAACTATAAACAAAGAGTTATGCTTATCTTTTTTATTTAGGTTATCGAAGCATAAACCTGATATAGCGCCGAGTAAGAAAAGAATTTTTCGTGATAAAATTTTTTTATTGGCGTCTCAATGAAAAATAGGTCAAAAACACTAAAAATGAAAGTTTTACTATTTTATAACACTGCTATTAGATGCTCAATATAGTTCTCTGTTTTGTTATGAATAATTTTTATTTAGCATATATTGTGATAGTAATGAATGTGGTTAATCGGTAAGCTTTGGTTATTATTCTTTTATATTTTCACTTGGCATAATCATTCAGTACGTAATGGCAACTGATGAAATAGAAGGGGGAATATAAATACTTCAAGGAGAGAGTAATATGTATCTGGAACGTGTGGAAATATACGGATTTAGAGGGATTAACCGGCTTTCTTTAGAACTAAATAATAGTACGGTTTTAGTCGGTGAGAATTCCTGGGGGAAATCGAGTTTACTTGATGCACTTGATCTTCTTCTTTCTCCTGAACACACAGATTACCAATTCAGTCTTCATGATTTTCACCATCCAACAGGTAATGATGAATCGCGTTACCGCTCATTACAGATTGTTCTAAAATTTGGTGAGCGGCGAAAAGGGCGTCATCAATCATATCGTTTTCATAATCTTAGCTCTGTATGGGTCGATAACGGAGATGGCCTTAAACATATTTTCTATCGTGTTAGTGCAGAGCTTAGAGATGATGGCTCGATAGCCGTCGATAAAACCTTTTTAAATGCAGGCGGCAATAAGCTTTCTTTGGATAATGTAGGTAAATATATCAAAGAAATTATTCGGTTGTACCCAGTTATTCGCCTACGAGATGCCCGATTTTTACACTCGCTTAACCCAGAAACGATAGTTTCAGGGCAAAAAGAGGTGCGTGACTTATTTAATGCCCGTATTAAGGAGCTAACCAGTGCATTGGTCAACAACCCTGAGCGTTTAAGTGATGAAGACCTTGGTGATGGAATTGATGCTATGCAACAGTTGCTTAGCCATTATTTTTCTGGGCAAAGCTCCCATATTATTCGGTCAGATAATTCAATTGTTAAAATAGAGCCACGTAAGCGTGGCTGGAAAGCGCTTGATAACATTAGTCGTTTAATTGCAAAGCCAAATCAACGCAATATTCGATTAATTATTTTAGGAATGTTTTCTTCATTATTACAATCAAAAGGTAATATTCACTTAGATAAACATGCGCGGCCATTGATTATTGTTGAAGATCCAGAAACGCGTTTACATCCGATTATGCTCTCCATCGCATGGGGCTTATTTAGTTTATTTTCTCTACAGCGGATTACGACGACGAACTCAGGAGAGTTACTCTCATTAGCGCCTCTGGAAGATTTGTGTCGTTTGGTTCGCAATACCAATAAAGTTTCAGCTTATCGTTTGAATGAAAATGATCTAAGCGCTGAAGAGTTACGTAAAATTTCTTTCCATATTCGTTTTAATCGTCCATCAGCCTTATTTGCTCGTTGTTGGTTATTAGTTGAAGGAGAAACAGAAATTTGGTTGATGAATGAGTTTTCGCGCCAGTGTAACTATTACTTTGAAACTGAAGGAATAAAAGTTATTGCATTTGCACAAAGTGGCTTGAAACCTTTGCTGAAGTTTGCCAATAAGATGGGAATTGAATGGCATGTTTTAACCGATGGTGACGAGGCTGGGCGTAAATATGCGGCAACCGCGACACATTACGCTCACAAAATTAATTCCTCAAATAGGGATAGGCTAACGATGCTACCTGCACCAGATATGGAACATTTTCTATATCGCGAAGGGTTTAAAAGTCTTTATCATGAAATTGCGGATATCCCAGATAATGCAAAGGTTTCAACAAGGCGGGTGATTCTTAAAGCAATTTCTCGCACATCGAAACCAGATTTAGCGCTAGCCACGGTGAATAGAGCTGCAGAATTAGGCCCTGATAGTATTCCGCTGCAATTGAAAAGTATGTTTTCTCGTGTGGCATGGCTGGCAAGGGGAAAAGCAAATTAATGGTAATATTGATAAATTTTACTTGTTGTTGATTGATCGTTGAAGAATGGCTATTTCATGTTGAATCAATTGATAACTTAAGTGATATATAATTGGGGCATTAGTTTTTAGCTGGCAACAAATTGGAAACTCGCTCCTTTTACAGGTTGTTAGCAATTTTAGAGGGCTATGCCCTCTTTTTGTTCATAGGAAGTAGGTAAACATGAAGGCAAAGCCTAAAAAAAAGTGGCCGATTTACTTGGTAATCATTATTTTTGCCCTAGTCACCGCTGGGTTTCTTTTTAATAGAGAAAAAGAAGCGGTTTTCCAAACTGTAGATGTCATACAGGGCGATTTAGACAAACAAGTACTGGCAACGGGAAAACTCGATGCAGTACGTAAAGTCGATGTAGGGGCTCAGGTTAGTGGGCAGTTACAAACACTGTATGTTAAAGAGGGCGATTATGTTAAAAAAGGTGACTTATTAGCGGTTATTGACCCGAAAAAAGCCCAAAATGATGTTATTGAGTCAGAGGCAACAGCACGTGAACTCGAAGCGAATTTATCATTAGCTCAAGCCGAGCTTCGCCTTGCTCAAGTGACTTATCAGCGTCATTTAAGCCTAGCAAAACAGCAAGCCGTTTCTCAACAAGAACTTGATAAAGCGAAAACCGATGTAGAAGTAAAAAAAGCGCAAGTCGCCACTTATCAAGCTCAAATTAAGCGTAACCAAGCCACCCTAGATTCAGCAAAAACAAATCTAAAATATACGCAAATTACGGCACCAATGGATGGTATTGTCACCTTTATTAAAACACTACAGGGGCAGACGGTTATCGCTGCTCAGGAAGCTCCAACAATTTTAACCCTTGCGGATTTGGACACGATGCTCGTCAAAGCTGAAGTTTCTGAGGCCGATGTAATTTATTTGGAACCGGGTCAAGATGCTTCTTTTACTGTTCTAGGGGCTCCAGATAAAAAATTTGCTGGGCAATTAAAGGATATTTTACCGACACCTGAAAAAATTAATGATGCCATTTTCTATTATGCGCGTTTTGAGGTGCCCAACCCGCAACATTTATTGAAATTACAAATGACTGCACAGGTCACCATTGAATTAGACTCACGTAAAAATGTGCTGTTACTGCCGCTATCTGCATTAGGCAATGAAATTTCACCACAAACCTATGAAGTGGATATTCTGCAAGAGAATAAAGTCGAGAAAAAACAAGTTAAAATCGGTGGTCGAAACGATGTGTATGTGGAAATTACCAAAGGCCTTAATGAAGGCGATAAAGTGGTCATTGGGCACAGCGAGACGGAATACTAACTATGTCTGCGTTAATTGATCTTCAAGGGATCACTCGCCGCTATGGGGAAGGTGAAAACCAAGTTACAGTCTTAAAAAGTGTCTCACTACAAATTAATGCAGGTGAGATGGTGGCGATTATTGGCGCTTCGGGCTCAGGTAAATCCACACTCATGAATATTATTGGGTGCCTAGATAAACCAACAGAAGGGAATTATTGCATTGATGGCCAAAGCGTCGCAACGTTAGATAACGATCAATTGGCAGAACTGCGCCGAGAACATTTTGGCTTTATTTTTCAACGTTACCATTTACTGAGTCATTTAAGTGCGGAACAAAATGTTGAGGTACCTGCGGTATATGCAGGGGCGGGTAAGAACCAACGTCGTGAGCGAGCAGCCCAGTTATTACAGCGTCTAGGGCTAGGGGAGCGCGTGGATTATCGTCCAAGTCAGTTGTCTGGTGGGCAACAACAGCGCGTGAGTATTGCTCGCGCTCTTATGAATGGTGGGCAGATAATTCTCGCGGATGAGCCAACAGGAGCGCTGGATAGCCATTCGGGAGAAGAGGTCATGAATATTTTAAAAGACCTTTGTGCCCAAGGACATACAGTGATCATTGTCACGCATGACCCTGAAATAGCTCAGCAAGCAGAACGTATCGTAGAAATTAAAGATGGCGAGATTTTGAATGATTCAGGTAGCAAAACCACAACACGAACAAATTCATTACCAAAAGCCCCTGCAAGAAAACTGACATTAAACCAAATGTATGGTCGGTTTAGCGAGGCTTTGTTAATGGCTTGGCGTGCCATGGTTGTCAATAAAATGCGCACATTACTGACGATGCTTGGGATTATCATTGGTATTGCGTCGGTGGTATCCATAATGGTGATCGGTGATGCCGCGCAAGGTATGGTCCTTAATGATATAAAATCAATCGGGACGAATACCATTTCAATTTATCCAGGGGAAGACTTTGGGTACGATGATGCAAAAAATCGTCAGTCCTTGAGAGCCGCAGATATTGATGCATTAGCAAAACAGCCTTATGTGCACGCGATTTCTGGCGAACTCAACCACTCAACACGCTTAAGAAAAGGGAATGTTGACGCTTCGGCACAGCTCACCGGTGTTGGGCGGGATTATTTTAATGTTTATGCCTCTAAATTTTCAGAAGGTATGAGTTTCACGCAAGATATGGTGGATAAGCGCGCACAAGTGGTGGTTATTGATGCCAATACTAAGCGGCGCTTTTTCCCTAAACAAGAACATGTTATTGGCGAAACTTTGCTCATTGGTAATATGCCTGTAACGATTATCGGTGTGCTTGAAGAGAAAAAATCGACTTTTGGTTCGAGTAAGTCACTATCGGTTTGGTTACCGGATACCACAGTAAATAGTAAAATTCTGAACCGTCCATACTATGAGAGCTTTGTTGTTAGGGTGAAAGACGGTTACGATGCGAAAACGGTAGAACAGCAACTGACCCGCTTACTCACGTTGCGCCATGGTAAAAAGGATATTTTCACCTATAACCTCGATACCTTTATTAAAACGGCAGAGAAAACAACCCAAACAATGCAGTTATTTCTCACACTAGTGGCGGTTATTTCATTAGTGGTCGGAGGAATTGGTGTGATGAATATTATGTTAGTTTCCGTTACTGAAAGAACGCGAGAAATTGGTATTCGAATGGCGGTAGGCGCTAGAACTAGCGATGTGATGCAGCAATTTCTTATCGAAGCCGTACTAGTCTGTTTGATAGGAGGGCTAATGGGTATTGGACTATCGTATGGGATTAGCTTATTGGCTCAAATGGCGTTACCGGGCTGGACATTTTCTTTTGATCCCGTGGCGTTAGTCAGTGCTTTTGTGTGTTCAACGGCCATTGGTATTATTTTTGGTTTTTTACCTGCTCGAAATGCGGCTCGCTTAAACCCAATTGATGCGTTGGCGAGGGAATAAATTGTTCGTATAAAGCTCTCCATGCACATTTATCAAAATAGTGCATGGAGCATTATTTATATATTATTTCAGTACTTTAAGTAATGCTTGCATATATCCCATCGCATAGGCCATACCTGCGTGCCATGGCGCATCACATGACATTTGTGGCGTATGGTCAGGGATTAATACACCTGTATAATTATTTTCTTTTAATATTGTTAATACCTTCAACATGTCAATATCGCCCTCATCAATGAAGGTTTCATGATAGTGTGGTACTTTACCTTTAACGTTCCTAAAATGGACGTATGCCATCGCATCTTGACTTGCATATTGTTGCACAGCTTCGTAAACGTTGCCCTCAGACATTTCGGCGATGGTTCCAAGACAAAACTCTAGCGCATTTGATTTACTTGGTTTTATATCTAGTAATTTTTGATATAAGTGAGGTTGATTGACGAGCCTTGGCTGACCTCTGACAAACTCTAGTGGAGGATCGTCTGGATGAGCAGCTAGGCGAACGCCTACTTCTTCAGCGACAGGTATAATATGGTTTAAGAACCAGGTTAACCTTTCCCAGAGTTGCTCTGTTGTTGTTTCAGGACGATAACCAACACTATGGTTATTGATTTTCATATTCCATGCCATATTATCCGGCATTGGCTCTAGAATGTCTTCGTTGATGCCAGATAAACCAACAGTTTGAGCACCTCCTCGTGCTTTGTTTTCGATAACTCGCCCTGCGACTCCTGCCAGGCTGAAATTATATCCAAAGACAGGAATACCTGCTTTCCCTACATTTCTAATAATATTTTTGACGACTTCAAGCTGTTCTAATTTTTTAGGACCGTCAAACAAAATGTCATCCCAGTGGCAAGGGTCGAAATTTTCAATTGCATAAAATGTTAAGCCAAACTCTTGCATCCGGTCACGGATTTTTATTAGTTCATCTACTGTCCAGACATCACCAACAGCCGTTCCCCAGCCATCATTATCGCCAATTGGCTGGTCGCTACGTGAAAATCGTTCATTACTGTTAAAGTAGTCGACCATATGAACAACGATATGAGTTGCTCCACATTGTTTTGCAAAAGCATAATGTTCATCATTAAGCATATGTCGATATAAACCAAATCCTAGTTTCATAATTATTAACCTTTTTAATTTGAAAATTTCTTAGTTAGTGAGATTTAGTGGTTTTACATATAATGCGACACTGATTGCGCCAACAATACCGATTCCTCCCGCCACAAAAAATGCGATGCTATACATTCCAGACCATTCAATAATATAGCCTGTAATAATAGGGCCTAAAATTCCAGCAACATTTGCCATTGCGTGTACAAATCCACCAACCGCACCAATATTATTTTTTGCAACGGTATCTTGTAGAATTGCCCAATAGGTTGTAGCAGATAAATATAAGAAAAATATTCCGAATGCCATGAGTGCTACGGCACTTTCAACACGAGTAACATTACCGACAAGAAAGACAAGGATTGCCGATACTCCTAGACAACTAACCAACACGATTTTTCTGGAGAATAAAGGTTTATTTGTTTTCTTTAAAACAAAGTCACAAAGTATTCCCCCTAAAGCCATTCCAATAGCACCTAATAGCCAAGGTATAATACTTACTATACTCATATCTTTTATACTGAGATTTTGAACATTAGATAAGTAACTTGGAAACCATGATAAAAAGAAAAATAAAATATAATTCAAACTGAAAAATGCAAGAGTTGTTGCTAATATAGTCGGACTCTTTATATAAAAAGATAATGGTTTAGATATAGTATTTGTGGTTTTTGATTCTACATTATTATCGTCAGATAAAATATATTCTAATTCTTCTTTTGATATTTTTTTATGTTGTTCCGGTTTATCTTTGGCAATTTTTAACCACCCAATTAGCCATATAAAGCCTATTGCAGCAAGTATAAAAAATGCAACACGCCAACCAGTTGTAATTATTAATATTCCCATTATAGGGCCAGCAATAGCTCCACCTATTGGATTACCGGCAGTTGCTACACCTATAGCAGTAGCAACTTCTTTCTTAGGGAACCAGTTATTAACCATTTTATTGAGTGTTGCTGCAAAGGGGCCTTCAGCTGCACCAAACAAAGTTCGGATAATAAGCATAGAGATAAAACCAACAGTTACCCCAATCATGCCGCAAAAGATAGACCAAAGAGCCATACTTACGGCAAAAACCTTTTTGGGACCATATTTATCTGATGCGTATCCGCCAATGAAATTAAATAAAGCATATCCAATAGAAAAACTACTGAAAAGTATGCCCATTTCACTTGGTGTTAAGTTTAAATCTTTAGAAAAAACAGGAGCTGCAATAGCAAATGCAGAGCGATCCATATAGTTTATCATTCCTCCAAGAGAAATAAATAAAACTAAATTCCATCTTATTTTTTTAAACATAAATCACCTTTGATATAATGATATGTTTATTATTAAGTTTAATAAGACATATCTATTTTTATGTTTATCACATGACGCCAAATTTATTATATGCTTCTACAGCACCCATTCCATTTTCTATTTCTTTTTGTACTTTATTCTCCATTTTTTGTTTTTCAAATGCATTTGCAATAACGTAAGACTCTACATTTTTAGGAATAATTAATACGCCTTCTTCATCGGCAACAATTAAATCACCTGGTTCAATTAAAATATTATTGATTTTGATTGGAACTCGATAATCTAATACTTTACCTCTTATTTTTTGATCTTGAGCATAGCTACCTAATGAAAATACAGGGAAATTAAGTTCTAGTATTTCTCTCTTATCTCTTGAATAGCCATAAATAATAGCGCCCGCAGCGTTAAGTTTTTTAGCTCTCGTCGACATTAATCCACCCCACAGGGCGTAATTATGCGAAGAACCGGAAGCGATATAAACTTCACCTTCCTTTAAGCTATCTAGTGCTTCAAACATAATACCGAAATCTTTATTTCCTAGTGGCCCATTAGATTTAATGTCAGGCGGTAACATGTAATCAGCTTCTAGTACAGGCATTGCTCGACCTACAATCTTCATATCCTCAGATAAAGGTTTGAGTATAGGAGGTAAGAACTGATGGTGTAATCCTATTTCATCTAAAATATCCCCTAGAAGAGCTACGGGTAATTCCTTTTTAATCTTGTCAAACAAATCATTATCTTTATTCATTTCATATTCCTATGTATCTAAGGTTCTGATTTTCCTGTTTGGCTGTCAACCTGTCATACAGGCTAACAGTCTAGCCTTAATATTAAAAGAGGGTTAATATAGGTTTTGTGATACGACTCTAGTTTTATTGTTGTTTTAATCACAGGAAGATTATTTTTCTGATTTTAAATCAAATGGATATTGCTAATTTTGGGGGTTAGATTGCATCCTTTAATTGAAAAACAAACACTTTCAGAACAAGTTAGAAGCTATGTTCTATCTTTAATATCTCAATCAAATCTAAATCCAGGTGATGAAATACCAAGTGAAAAAGAGATTATTGAACGTTTAGGGGTGAGCAGGGGAGTGGTTAGAGAGGCTTTCCAAAGCCTTTCTATATTAGGTATTTTAGATATTAGTAGTGGCAAAAAGCCTAAAATACAAAAGATTAGCTCAAACCCGTTAGAAACTATTTTTAACCATGCCATTGTGACTCAGCAGGTTAATTATCAGCAAATCTTAGGCCTTCGACGTGCGATTGAAGTTGATTCTGCAGTGTTGGCTGCAATGCATGGAAATAAAAATGATTATATCAAGTTAAGAAAAATTGCAGATAAAATGAGGAAGTCCTTGTTGAGTTCTAATGATTGGGATTTGTTCATCGAAAGTGATATTGATTTTCACTTAACATTAGCTGAAATGTCACAAAATCCGTTATATGCATTGATGCTAAAAGCTTTAAGAGGCGCATTAGGTGGTTCTATTTCAGCTGGTTTGTTAAACCAAAACAACCATGATGAACATAAAAAGATCATTGATATTCATTTTGATATTTTAGAGTCAATTGAAAAACAAGACTTTGTGGCAACTGGGTTAAAGATGGATACTCACTTTAAGTTAACCATGGATAGTTTTTAGCTCAGCCACCCATAATAATTTTTCTTAGTGAGATTTTTGAGTGGCGAAGGATAAGTTAAATTCCTTCGCTCTACTTTCTGTGTAACCCAGTTTTAAGGTCAATTATCAATATGTGAATCATCTGCTTGTAAATAATTTAATTTAGGGTCAGTCCCATTTATTGGAACTGAGTTCCTCAATTAAATTCTGCTAATTAAATGCGTTATTTTTAACTCCTTAATTTTCTAATAATATTTTTTTTAATCTATATATTCCCTCGTTTCTTAAAATATTTCATAATAAAAAACTGTCTGAAAAGATAAATTCTGCTTGCGAATTGGTATCGATCATGGATATGATTTGCCTCGTAGAATAAATGAAACCTAGTTCCATATAATGGAACTCATAATAAAGCCAGTAAAAAAACTAAGCAAAGACAACCACACAGTAGGTGCAATATGGCGAATAAAGCAGGTGAAGATTATTCTTTGGCTCGGGTGCCCCAAAGTGCTCGTAGGCCGTTTTATGAAGTGTTAATTCTACGAATAGGTGCACTAGCTTGTGTTTCACAAGTTATGCTAGGTGCGGCTCTTGGTTATGGGTTAACTTTTTGGCAGGCGTTTTGGGCAACAATGCTTGGCTCTGTAATTTTACAGGTTGTCAGCTGGGGGCTTGGAGCGGCTGCATGCCGTGAAGGAATGTCGATCAGCCTACTATCTCGGTGGGCGGGTTTTGGTAAGTTAGGCTCAGCTCTCATTGGTGGCGCGATTGCTATCTCCTTAATGGGCTGGTTTGGCGTACAAAATGGTTTCTTTGCGGATGGAATGTATAAAGCGACTAATGTGCTAACACCAGGGACTTGGTCACTTATTACAGGTATTGCGGTGACGGTTATAACAGTATATGGGTATCGATTTTTATCTATTACTGCCAATATCTCAACGCCGCTATTTTTATTCGCGTTAGGCTGGGCGACATATAACTTATTATCAGGTCAAGATATTGGTACGCTTATCAATGACACTGAACCCGCCGGGCCATTAATGACTATGCCTGCGGCCATTACAATGGTTGCTGGCGGTTTTATTATTGCAGCCGTCACAACACCCGATATCAGCCGCTTTATGAAAGGGCCTAAAGATGTGTTTTGGATGACGCTCATTGGCACATTTTTTGGTGAGTTATTGGTCAATATGATAGCTGTATTGATGGCGTTATCATTACGGACGAGTCAAGTATTTGATTTAATGATGGCACTGACGGGCCTATTAGGCGCATCGATTGTTATCTTTTCGACAATAAAAATGAATGATATCAATCTGTATTCATCGTCGTTAGGTTTTTCAACACTGTTAAATGCCATCTTTAATAAGCGTTTTGATCGTCGTTATTTAACTTGGGTGATTGGCATTTTTGGGACTATCGCTTCAATGTTAGGGATCTTAGATAACTTTATCGGATTCTTGATCTATTTAGGAATAGCGATCCCACCTGTCGCAGGGATTATGGTTGTTGACTATTATCTGTTAAAACGTGACCGTAAAGAGTTAGATCTCACTCGAGAGCAAGGCATATTACCGCCAAGCTGTGAAGCATATAACCCTGTAACACTAATCGTGTGGGTCATTGCAGTGCTGGTTGGGTGGGGGACATCAGAGTTAGGTCCACTGCACGCTGACTATGGCATTCCTGCACTTAACTCTTTAATTACTGGCGCGGTCGCTTATTGGATAGGAATGCGCTGGCAGGCGAAAGCCAAAGGTGTTGAAACGGTACACTTTCGCAAAGTGTCTCATTTAGATTAAGGATTAAACCATGTCAGGTACAAAAGTTAAAGTTGCTCTGGCTCAGTTTGATTCAGAACTTGGCAATAAAACAAATAATTTGCAACGTATGGCACAGTTGTGCCAGCAAGCTGCGGATTCAGGGGCAAAATTGATTTGTTTCCCTGAACTGGCGACAACGGGTTACCGTGGCGACTTATTGACTACCAAGTTGTGGGATTTAAGCGATTCCATCGGAAGTGAAACTTATACGTTATTTAGCGAACTTGCTACTCGTTTAAATATCACCATTGTTAGCGGTTTTGTTGAACGCGGTGAATATTTAGGTGATATCTATAACTCTGTCGGTGTTTGGAACCCTGGGTGTGATGGTATTAGTGGCGTTTTTCGTAAAGTTCATGCCTTTGGTATAGAGAAACAGTGGTTTGGACGAGGTGATAGTTTTCCGGTGTTTGAAACCCCCATTGGTAAAATCGGTGTCATGATTTGTTATGACATGGGTTTTCCTGAAGTCGCACGAATTTTAACATTACAAGGCGCGGAATTATTATTAGCGCCTTCAGCTTGGTGTGTTCAAGACCGAGATGTCTGGGATATTAACAGCGCCTGTCGAGCATTAGAAAATGGAACCCACTTACTTGCAGTGAACCGTTGGGGTTATGAAGAAGACCTGCATTTATTTGGTGGTAGCAAGCTTTTAGGTCCTCGCGGCCAAGTACTTTGTGAAGCGGGCTGTGAAGGTGAGGAGCTATTAATCGGCGAGGTTGATTTTTTAAACCAAGCCCATACGCGCTTAAATGTGCCTTATCTGCGAGACAGAAAGCCACAAAGTTATCGTGTATTAACCCAAGGTTTAGGGTCATGAGTATTTTATCTAGCGTTGTTGATGTTTACCAATTATTCCTGCGTTCAGGGAATGAGCTGACGGTAACAACATTAGTTAATGAGTTAGGTATGCCTAAAAGTTCTGCTTCTCGTCTATTAAAGCAAATGGCTGAGCTTGGGTTACTTGAAAAGAAAAACAATGCACCGATATATCGCCCGGGTTTGCTGATTATGGAATTAGCGCATCGGGCCAGAGGAATGAATCCATTAATCGATATGATGCTTGAAGCACTTGATGAACTTGCGAAAGATAGCGGGTTTACCAGTTATGTCTCAGCACTTGATGATGATATGGTTCGTGTTGTTCATGCACGTTTTGGTAATAGCATGCTGCAAGTGATCACTCAGCCGGGTACGCGGTTACCCATATTGGGGACTTCAACAGGGCGTGCGTTATTAGCAAGGTTATCGCCAAATGAACGGTCAAAAATTATTGAACGTGAACTAAAAGAAGAGAAAGCACGAGTTAAATTAGTTGAGCGTTTGGACCTCGTGGCTGAGCGTGGCTGGGAATTTTCGACGGATGAATCTGTTGCTGGCGTCGCGTCAATATCAAGCACGGTTTTCGACCCAGCGCAAAATACGTTGTATGCCTTGTGCTTAAGTTTACCTGCAACACAAATGAATGATGAGGTCAAAGCACAGTTATCTATAAGTCTTTGCCATAAAGCCGCCTATCTTGGTTGTATGGTGGGTGACCCATATTGGTTGCAAAAAAGCATAAATAAGTCATAAGCTGATTTTGTTCATAAAAGTAAACAGTAGTAAGAAGTAGGTAGTAGAAGTAAGCAGTAAATTATAAATATTTATATTATGAGTATTTTAAGTGCGTGAATACGCCTTCATCAGGAAAAATGGGGCCTCGATTACGTGAGGTTTCATCTAGAGCGAAATGGGGTTAACTCGCTATTTTAGGCGAGTTAACCCCTGAGTAGCTCTTCACTCCCATAAAAAAAATTAAAGGAAGTACAATGAGTCTAAAACAAACTCTTTGCGTATATGAGCTAATCGATTGCGCTAGTGTTAAAGGTGAAGACATTGTTGCATTGTTCCAAGATTTCCCACACATTGAAGTTATATCTAAAACGGTTAAGGATCATAAAGGGCAAAGTGATTTTGTTCGCATCCTTATTCCAGGAACACAAGGTAAATCACAACATAAAGAAGCTCCGACACTCGGGATCATTGGGCGCTTAGGTGGAATAGGCGCCAGGCCTTCTCGTATTGGTGTTGTTTCTGATGCAGATGGTGCGATTGCCGCACTTGCAACAGCGCTTAAATTGGCACAAATGCATGAAAAGGGTGACCGATTACTCGGTGATGTGGTGATCACGACCCATATCTGCCCAAATGCGCCAACACGCCCGCACACGCCTGTTGATTTCATGGATTCACCTCTTGATGATGCCACGATGAATCAACATGAGGCGATCCCAGAAGCGGATGCTATTTTGTCAGTAGATACCACGAAGGGAAATCGTTTACTTAATCATAAAGGGTATGCGCTATCGCCAACGGTGAAAAATGGTTATATTTTACCGGTATCAGAGGATTTAATTCGCTTGATGGAGTGGAGTAGTGGTCAAAAAGCAGTGACATTCCCACTATCAATTCAAGATATCACGCCATATGGTAATGGCCTACATCACATCAACAGTATATTACAACCTGCAGTATCTACGTCTGCACCCGTGGTTGGTGTCGCTATCTGTTCAGAGACCGTGGTGCCAGGTTGCTCTACAGGGGCTAGTCATGAGGTTGATATTGCGAGTACTGTGAAATTTATGATAGAAGTTGCGAAAGAGTTTACCGCGAATCAGTGTGCATTTTATGATGTTGAACAATATACATTATTAACGGCACTGTATGGTGATATGCGTCACCTACAAACCGCGGGTAATCGTACTTAGTCATTGCAGAGAATAGCCACAGTTAATTATTGTACTAATCAATGTAATTGAAATAATTAACTGTGCTCTATTGAGTATAAGCTTAGCTCGATTCGCTGCTATTAGCGGAATTGTCTTCAACTCCAATAGGGATAATAAGCTCAGCGTGGTTGCCTTTGGGCCCAATAGTTAAACTGAACTGAACTTTTTGGCCTGCTTTTAGTGTCCTGTAACCGTCCATTTGGATGCAGGAATAATGTGCAAAAATATCTTCTCCGCCATCAGCTGGGCAAATAAAGCCAAAGCCTTTTGCGTTATTGAACCACTTAACGATACCTGTCTCCATATTTCATCCTTCAAATTTACCAATATTTGCGTTTAGAACTATGTCTGCGTTTAGAACTATGTTTGCGTTTAGAATAATATATAAAAAAACATACGAGAGATAAGTATAAATACTGTATCGTTTGTTCGTAAAACATACTGTAATAAATTGCCTTCTAAGGTCAAGAGGTGAGGTTCAGGAATTAGTGTAAAGTGTTAAGAATTCTCTAATCAATAACGCTCATTTTTTGTAATATTTGATATGGCTCACAGATTGCTAATCATGGAAGCAAAGATGATTCCCATGCTACACTGTCATTTGATGCAATATAAACAAAAAATATCATAGTTACTAAATGGTATAGTTTTATGACGCTATCAATATGATTGATAGAAATCGTTGATAATAAAGACTATGCTTAAATTGAAGTTAAATACTGAGCAAGAAAGTAATGAGTGATTTTCTAGGCACATTTAAAACTGACGTCGTTTTTAAAGATGAAATAGAGCAAACCTTACAGCCGCCATCGATGTATAAGGTGCTATTAAATAATGACGATTACACGCCGATGGATTTTGTTGTTGAAGTGTTACAAAAATACTTTTCTTTTGATGAAGAACGCGCTACACAGATAATGTTAGATGTCCATATTCAAGGAAAGGGAGTTTGTGGAATTTTTACTGCAGAGGTTGCTGAAACTAAAGCGGCGCAAGTCAATATTTTTGCTCGTGAACATGAGTACCCTTTGCTTTGCACTATAGAGAAAGTCTAACTTGGCTTAATATCAATTTTGGGAGGTGCTTATGCTCAATCAAGAACTAGAGCTTAGTTTAAACGTAGCTTTTACGAAAGCGAAAGACAGTCGCCATGAGTTTATGACTGTAGAGCACCTATTGCTGGCGTTACTGAGTAATATCTCTGCGCGCGAAGCTTTAGATGCTTGTAAGGTTGATCTTGTTGCATTACGTCAAGAACTTGAACACTTCATCGCGCAAACTACACCTTTGTTACCCGAAAATGATAGCAGAGACACCCAGCCTACGTTGAGTTTTCAGCGTGTATTACAGCGCGCTGTTTTTCATGTGCAATCCTCTGGGCGCAACGAAGTCAGCGGTGCAAATGTATTAGTGGCGATTTTTAGTGAGCAAGAGTCCCAAGCTGCGTACTTATTACGGAAACATGATGTCAGCCGCTTAGATGTGGTTAATTATATTTCTCATGGCACGATAAAAGGCGAAGAGTCGTCACCAGAACAAGATATCTCCTCTAATAGCGTGCAAAACGAAGAACAGCCGGTCTCTGAAGACCATATGGACAACTTTACGACTAACCTGAACCAACAGGCCAAGAAGGGGAATATCGACCCGCTGGTAGGGCGTCAGGCCGAATTAGAGCGTACGATTCAAGTACTGTGTCGCCGTCGTAAAAATAACCCATTATTAGTTGGTGAATCAGGTGTTGGTAAAACGGCTATTGCCGAAGGGTTAGCGTGGCGTATTGAGCAAGATGACGTACCTGACGTCATGAAAGGCTGCACAATTTATTCATTAGATATTGGCTCATTATTAGCTGGAACCAAATACCGTGGTGATTTTGAAAAACGCTTCAAAGCCTTATTGAAAATGTTGGAAAAAGATCCAAAAAGCATTTTATTTATTGATGAAATACACACGATCATCGGTGCAGGAGCAGCATCTGGTGGGCAAGTTGACGCGGCTAACTTAATTAAGCCATTACTATCAAGCGGGCGCATTCGTGTTATTGGTTCAACAACATACCAAGAATTCGGCAGTATTTTTGAGAAAGACAGAGCGCTGGCGCGTCGTTTCCAGAAAATTGATATTGTAGAGCCAACACCAGAAGAAACAATTCGTATCATCAATGGGTTAAAACCTAAGTATGAAGCGCACCATGATGTGCGTTATACCGCAAAAGCAATTCAAGCAGCGGTAGATTTATCTATTAAATATATCACTGATAGGCATTTGCCAGATAAAGCCATTGACGTGATTGATGAAGCAGGGGCACGAACGCGACTGGTTGCACCGAGTAAGCGTAAAAAAACCATTGGCGTGCCTGAAATTGAAACTGTCGTGGCACGTATCGCTCGCATCCCTGAAAAAACCGTATCTTCCAGCGATAAAGACAAGCTCAAGACACTTGATTCACGTTTGAAAATGTTAGTTTTTGGGCAAGACAAAGCGATAGATTCGTTGTCTGAAGCTATCAAAATGAATCGGGCAGGTCTAGGGTTAGAAAATAAACCGGTGGGCTCTTTCTTATTTGCTGGGCCGACGGGGGTAGGTAAAACCGAAGTGACCGTCCAGTTAGCGAAAGCGTTGGATATCAAATTGCTGCGATTTGATATGTCTGAATATATGGAGCGTCACACGGTTAGCCGCTTAATTGGCGCGCCTCCTGGCTATGTTGGGTTTGATCAGGGTGGCTTACTGACGGATGCCGTTATTAAACACCCGCATTCAGTGGTATTGCTGGATGAAATCGAAAAAGCCCATCCTGATGTGTTTAATATCCTATTGCAGGTCATGGATCACGGTACTTTAACGGATAACAACGGCCGTAAGGCGGATTTCCGTAATGTTGTTGTGGTAATGACAACCAATGCAGGGGTACAAGAAACTCAGCGTCGTTCTATTGGCTTTGCAGAGCAAGATAATAGCACTGATGCGATGTCTGAGATCAAAAAGGCGTTCTCACCAGAGTTTCGTAACCGTCTAGATGGCATCATTTGGTTTAACGCATTAACCCCAGAAATTATTACGCAGGTCGTTGATAAATTTATAGTGGAATTACAAGTACAACTTGATGAAAAGGGTGTATCAATTGAAGTTAGCGCCGCGGCTCGCCGCTGGTTGTGTGAAAAAGGCTATGATAAAGCAATGGGTGCCCGACCTATGGCTCGCACCATTCAGGACAACCTGAAAAAACCATTAGCAAACGAGCTGCTATTTGGTTCATTAACGAATGGTGGCTCTGTAAGTATCGGGCTTGATGAAAAAAGTAACACACTGACATACAACTTCAGTAGCGTGCACAAGGCCTCTCCGGAGGATGCGGTATTCTGACGAATAGACCACAGGTGTATCAATGCACCTGTGGTTGTCAGGCCTTGCCTGAAGAGAATATCAACGGCTACGGAAAATGATTCGGCCTTTGCTCAGGTCATAAGGTGTTAACTCTACAGTTACCTTGTCGCCTGTCAGGATGCGGATATAGTTTTTACGCATTTTTCCAGAAATATGAGCAGTCACCACGTGACCGTTTTCCAGTTCAACACGGAACATTGTGTTTGGCAGGGTATCTAAAACTGTGCCCTGCATTTCAATATTGTCTTCTTTGGCCATCTAATCCTCTAAGTTTAATAACCGTGATTTTTAACGGGCAAGATAATGCCCAAAAACCCACACTAAGTAAAGAAATGTCGCATTTTAACGCGAGCTTTATTTTTACATGAGGGTATAAATTTACTATAAAACCAATATTCGTTACTCGAAAATTGGCGGTATTTCAATCGATTGCGGTAACCAGCAGGCGGGGTCAATCGCTTTGTCACGCCACCGGTAAAGAATATGTAAAAAATCCCTACGGGATATCTCTTTCGCGCCCATCGAGGCAGTATGGTGGTTAAGTACCTGACAATCAAAAAGCTGCCCATTATAGCGCAAAAAATGAAAATAGAATGTAATAAAAGCAAATTTAGATGCATCATTCATTCTGCTAAACATAGATTCCCCACAAAACAGGTGCCCCATGTTCACGCCATACAGGCCTCCAACGAGTTTATCGCCATACCAAGCTTCAATGGAATGCGCCATACCTGCTTGGTGTAGTGCTAAATACCCATCTTGAACTTCGGGTAAAATCCATGTGCCTTCTTGGCGTATAGAACAAGCTGCAATAACTTGCTTGAATGCATGGTTAACAGTAATGCGATAAGTCTGCTTTTTTAAAACTTTCTTCATTGACCGGCTAATATGGAGTTCACCAACCATGAGTACGGCTCTAGGGTCTGGAGACCACCATAAAGGCATCTCTCCAGGATTAAACCAAGGAAAGATACCATCATAATAAGCAGCTTGCAGCCTTTTTGATGAAAGATCTCCGCCAATCGCTAATAAGCCATTGGGCTCCCGCATCGCTTCAGACACAGGAGGGAATAAATAGGAGTCATCATCTAATTGGTACATATATGCCTCAGAGCGGTTGCTGTGCCCAGTGGCGCTGGCGGAACTGATAATATTGGCCTTGCATAGCTAACAGCGCTTTATGGGTACCTTGTTCGATGATTTTACCATTATCCATCACACAAATGTTATCCATTTCCTCTAAGCCCTGCATACGGTGAGTAATGACAATTAATGTCTTATCAGCACATTTTTCTTTGAGTAGCGCTAAAATCTGTTGTTCAGTTTGTGCATCAAGCCCTTCTGTTGGTTCATCCATTAGAATTAATGGTGTGTTATGTAACAGCGCACGAGCAATGCCTAAGCGGCGTTGTTCCCCTCCAGAAAGTTGTCTACCGCCTTCACCCATCCACGCATTAAGCTTTAATTCGTTTTCTAATAAATTACCTAAGCCAACTTGCTGTAATACTTCGTTTAATTCGACATCAGACGCTTGTTCATTGGCGAGTAATAAATTATTGCGTAATGTATCACTAAAGACATGAACCCGTTGTGGCACAACAGACATCATATTACGTAACGATTTTTCGCTAAATTCGTTAATAGGCGTGTCATTTAAGTAAATACTGCCGCTATCGACATCCCAAGCACGGGTTAATAATTGGAGTAGCGTTGATTTACCGCAGCCCGTTTTACCTAATAAAGCAAGGTGTTGGCCTTTATTTAACGTTAAAGACACATTGTGAAGAACAGCAAATGGCTGTTCTGGGTAGGTAAATGAAATATTATCGACAGTCAGTTTTTCTAATGTTGCGATTGATGGACTTTCACTTGGGAAGGTCACCTCAGGTTTCGCGGTCATTAACTGAGAAACGCGGGTCGCAGACGCAATCACTTGCCCCATATGTTGGAAGGCAACAGCAACAGGGCCTAATGCTTCGAAAGCCGCTAGCGCACAGAACACAAATAAAGCAATCAGTGCCCCCGGTTTAGTATCGCCCCCTACATGTTCAGCTGCCATCCAAAGGAGCAGTGTTGCAGTGATCCCAGAGGCAAACAAAATAATGGCTTGAGATAACCCAGTGAGTGCCGCTTGCTGCTGTTGGCGTACTTGCCATTTTTTTTCAATGTTAAGCAAATTTTGGCGAAAACGTTCTGTGGCACTAAATAATGTTAACTCAGCTTGTCCTTGCAGTGCCGAGGTTAAAATAGTGCGATAACTTCCACGTAATTCGGTTAGTTCACGGCCGATGGGTTTGCCAGCACGATAAAATATAAATGGCATGGTAAACAGTAAAAACAGCATGATGCCACCAAGAGTCCACGCAAGACGAGGGTCGAGGTAACTTAAACCAAAAATAAGGACAAAGGTAACAAAAAATGCAGTAATGATCGGCGATAAAACACGTAAATAGAGGTGATCTAGAGTTTCTACGTCAGCGACGAGGCGATTGAGTAACTCCCCTTGACGGAAACGGCTGATACCTCCCGGTGAAAGGGGTAATACTTTACTAAAAGCAAAAACCCGTAAATGAGCAAGTACCTTAAAGGTCGCATCGTGGCTAACTAAGCGTTCTCCATAACGGCCTGCGGTACGAAAAATCGCAGCACCACGGACACCCGCCGCGGGTAACATGTAATTAAAATAGTAAAGACCCGGAAACCCCGCAATTGCGGTTCCAGCTAAAAACCAACCGGAAAGGGTAAGTAAACCAATACTCGCCAGTAAGGTCACAATTGCTAATATGATGCCTAACGTAATTAAAAACCAATGGCGGCGGTAAAGGGCTAAGAAAGGTAATAAAATTTTCATTATCAAAGCTCCTCACTGCGGTGGGCAAGTAACTGGGCAAAAGTGCCTTCTGACTGACTCAATTGTGTGTAATTACCTTGTTGAATGATTTGCCCATTAGCCATTACCCAAATTTGGTCGTAATCAAGGGTTTCTTCCAGTAAATGGGTGACTAAGAGGGTCGTTTGCTGGCTTGATAGCTGGTTAAGTGTCTGCATGACACGTTGCTCACTGTGGGAGTCTAAGCTTGCGGCGGGCTCATCTAAAAGTAGCATACGAGAGGGTTTCAACAGGGTTCGAGCAACGGCAACTCGCTGAGCTTGGCCGACTGAAAGACGGGCAGCATAGTCACCGAGTTTGGTATTTAGGCCATCAGGTAAATGCCCTAAGAATTCGGAAACATAGGCATTATCAATAGCCTGTTGAATTTCTATTTCTGACGCATTTGGTCTACCTAAACAGATATTTTCAACCAATGTTTGTTCTGGCAGGTGGGGGTTTTGCCCAACCCAACCCAGTAATTCACGCCATTTATCAGGGCATAATTCACGAAGTTCAATACCATTTACGGTGATAGAGCCGCGATAAGGTAAAAAACCTAACAATAAATTCAGTAATGAGCTTTTTCCTGCGCCACTTTGACCCACAATGGCAATACGCTGTTGTGGTTCAATATTGAAATCTAACGGCCCAGCAAGGCGCACTCCATCATGGGATAAAATTTCTAATTGTTTAGCCTGAATATAGATAGCATCATCGCTTAGTGTTTGGGTTCCTTGTTGAGTGTTTTGTTCCCCATCACTGTTTAACAATGTTTCGAGTGTTTCAGCGGCACCAACAGCTTGTGCTTTGGCGTGGTAGTACGTACCAAGATCACGCAATGGTTGGAAAAACTCTGGCGAAAGTATCAGTGCAAGAAAACCAGCAAACAGTGTGACAGGCAAACCATAGCTACCAAAGTTCATTTCGCCAAGGTAGGAAAATCCAAAATAGACGGCAACAACAGCAATCGAAATCGACGCAAAAAACTCAAGTACGCCTGAAGACAGAAATGCCATTCTGAGTACTTCCATCGTTCTGGAACGAAAATCCTCTGTTGACTCGCGAATTTGCTTAATTTCTGCTTTTTCACGAAAAAATAACCGTAAGGTATCTAGGCCTCGTAACCTATCAAGAAAACTGCCACTTAAACGGCCTAATGCAATAAAATTACGACGGTTAGCGTCTGCCGCACCTAAGCCGACTAATGCCATAAAAATCGGGATCAGCGGGGCAGTGACAAATAAAATAAGGGCGGCCGCCCAGTTAAATGGGAAAATAGCAATCAGGATCATAATGGGGATGATCCCAGCTAAATACATTTGGGGAAGATAGCGTGAATAGTAATCTTGCATGTCTTCAATTTGTTCAAGAATAATCGTAGCCCAACTCCCCGCAGGCTTACCTTTTACCCACACAGGGCCAAGTTCTTGAAGTTTATCGAGTACCATGGTGCGTATTTCTTGGCGTACAACTTGGCCACAACGAAAGCCAACACGTTCTCGTATATAAGTGACAATTGCGCGTAAGACGAAAACGCAGATCAAAAGCATAAAAGGGGTTAATAGCTGTTCTCGAGGAACGTTATCCATAATCAATGCTTGTAAGATAACAGCTAAGAACCAGGCTTGAGCAATAATCAGTAATCCGCTCAAAATGCCTAGTAACATAGAGATCCGCAACCAGCGCTTGGCAGGGGCACTGTGTTGTTTTAACCAACGTACCAATTCAGTCTGTCTTGATTTATCCATAATGATTTAGTTAGCAGGTGTAGTTTTAATGTCATTGAGTATAGTTAGGAAGTACCAACCTAACGTTGCTTTTACCATGCGTTAATTCAGCTGGGCTGTTTTAAACTGCATGAGAACGATAACTTTTTGATCGAGTCACGCATTGGGTAATTATAAGGAAATCTGCGTTTTTGATCTTACCCATAAATTCGAGTATTAGGCTACATCATAACAGCTTCGTCACCATATGTTGCATAATAAAAGTGGGTTATTTAAAGTGATTTGTGTTTTGTTATCAAATTGTTTTGTAAAGGTAAATTTAATATTTCAGTCGAGATTGATATGTAATAATATTGGGATGTTACTGTATTTTTACTTAATGAAAAGACGGCTTAACAAAGAATGTTAAGCTGCCAGCATTTTTAATTAGAATTAAGAACAGGCTCTATTATTAACCATAATGTTGAGAAAAAATGGCGGATCTTACATGAGTAATTAGGTCGCTTATTGCATAAGGAACAAAAATTGTGAGTAAAATAGTGAGGTATATGGCGGTGCTTAATTGGCTGCGAGGACGATGTCTTGGATCGCGGAAAGTAAGACAGTAATAAAAGAAAAATAACCGCTATGGCATCACGTTCTATGTGTTGCCCATACATTGTATTAATTAATGTTATGCAAAAACAGTATAGGCAGTATTAAAGAAGTTCAGTATAACTTTGCTCTTAAAAATATATGTAAAACTAATAGTTAAGATTGGTATTTAAAATAATAAAATAGGCTTCAAATGATTAAAATTTGAAGCCTATTTAAATCATAGCCATTAATGGTTATTTAGATGCTAAACCATCTAGATAACGTTCGGCATCTAAGGCTGCCATACAACCTGTGCCCGCAGACGTAATTGCTTGGCGGTATATATGGTCCATGACATCACCTGCAGCAAACACACCTTCAACAGAGGTTTGAGTTGCATTACCTTGGGTGCCAGATTGTACTTTAATATAACCGTTATCTAAATCTAGTTGCCCTGCAAAGATGCCTGTATTTGGGCTGTGGCCGATGGCAATAAATGCCCCCATGACAGGGATATCTTCAGTTGTATGTGTTTTAGTACACTCTAAACGCACACCGGTTACGCCCATATCATCACCTAATACTTCATTTAATGTACGGTCTGTATGCAGAATAATATTACCGTTTTCAACTTTATCCATTAAACGATTGATAAGGATTTTTTCTGCACGGAAACTATCACGACGATGAATGAGATGCACTTCTGAAGCGATATTAGAAAGATACAATGCTTCTTCTACCGCTGTGTTTCCACCGCCAACGACAGCGACTTTTTGGTTACGATAGAAAAAACCATCACAGGTTGCACAAGCTGAAACGCCACGGCCTTTGAACGCTTCTTCTGAAGGCAGACCGATATAACGCGCGGAAGCCCCTGTTGCAATAATTAAAGCGTCACAGGTATATTCATTTTCATCGCCAATTAAACGGAAAGGACGTTGTTTTAAGTCCACTTTTTGGATATGGTCAGAAATGATTTCGGTTTCAAATTTTGCTGCGTGCTCATGCATGCGTTCCATAAGCCCTGGACCAGTTAAACCTTCTGGGTCACCAGGCCAGTTTTCAACGTCAGTTGTGGTGGTCAATTGACCGCCTTTTTCCACCCCAGTAATCAAAGCTGGGTTTAAGTTTGCACGTGCGGCATAAACTGCTGCAGTATAGCCCGCAGGGCCAGAACCAAGAATGATTAACTTGCGATGTGTTGTTGTGCTCATGAATTCCTCTTTAATCTAAAAAGCATTTACAAGATTGTAGGAGAAATAAGAGACTAACAAAAGTGGTTTAAGTATAAGTTAGTTTTATTTAGCTTATTTTATCAATAGGTAATGCCGATAAAATGTAACAAAAAGTTACTTGTGTCACGCATCACAATTTTTAGGAATTATCTTGAATTAAGGCTGCGAAACGTTTTACTGGAAAAAAAAGCGAAATCTTGTACTGATTTTTATTCATTTGCTTTGACAATCGGCTGCGCATTTGCGAAAACATCAGTGTAAGAGTTAATTATCTAGCGGATAAATGGAAATGGCGCATTTTTGTTCTTATTGGAAGATTAACTTTACACTACTTACAAATTTAAAAGACAAGTAAAAATTGTGGGTGATACTTACATTCACACTAACTTCAGCATTATGAATAAAATTTGCTCCTGAACACAAATTCCTAAATGAATAAAGGTGGTGGCTAAGGTGCTTATTTTAAGATGTAGAAAATAACAATTAGAGAAAGAGAGATAAAGAGATGATTGACAATAAAAAGCGTCCTGGCAAAGACCTTGACCGTATCGACAGGAATATATTAAACGAGCTACAAAAAGACGGGCGAATTTCTAACGTAGAATTATCTAAACGAGTGGGTCTATCCCCAACACCTTGTTTAGAGCGTGTACGTCGTCTTGAGAGACAAGGATTTATCTCTGGCTATACGGCGTTATTAAACCCACACTACTTAGATGCATCTTTGCTTGTATTTGTTGAGATTACACTCAACCGTGGCGCTGCAGATGTGTTTGAGCAATTCAACACTGCAGTTCAAAAACTGGAAGAAATTCAAGAATGTCACTTAGTTTCTGGTGACTTTGACTACTTGTTGAAAACGCGTGTGCCTGATATGTCCGCATATCGTAAACTTTTAGGTGAAACTCTGTTACGTTTACCAGGCGTGAACGATACTCGCACCTATGTCGTTATGGAAGAAGTTAAACAAAGCAATCGTTTAGTGATCAAAACTCGCTAATTATTGCTTTTTTAACCTCAATTCAGCACAGCATTTCAGCTTTGTTGCCGCACTGCAGTTTCAACGCTGAGTTTACTCAGCGTTGTTCCGTTTTTCTCACCTCATCTGTTGCTTTATCAAAACGCCGTATTTTGTTGTTTAATAGCTTCAATTGGTTGCTATCTAAAACTTTCTATTGTGTTTTACGTCAATTACTTAGCAATTGATAAATTTTATTTCCAATTTATTGATTCTAAAGCTATAAATATTTAGGATTTTTGACGAGAAATAGAAATTGAATCATCATACATTAGATGGAATACTGCATCTTAGTGCTTTGGTGAGGCCCTGATTTCCCTTAGTCGTTGTAAAGCAGGCAGAGTCAGGGGTTTAATGGTAGAATAAATCTAAGTTAGTCAAGAACATCAGTTAGCAAAGAAACAATAATGAGCCAAGAATATACAGAAGATAAACATATCAAATTTAAAAAACTAAGTAGCGGAAGACGGCTATTAGAGGTTATTTTGCTCGCAATATGCTTGAGCGCTCTCTTCTTAATGGTGGCTTTATTGAGCTTCAGCCCTTCAGATCCAAGCTGGTCACAAACGACTTGGAATGCCCCTGTACAGAATCTAGGAGGGAGTGTTGGTTCATGGAGTGCAGATATCCTTTTCTCTGCTTTTGGTATTCTTGCATTTGCAATCCCTCCATTATTGCTTTTAGGGTGTTGGGCGATTTTCCAATATGAAAGTCAACGCCGATATATTGACTTTTTCTCTTTATCATTAAGATTAATTGGTGGGCTAGCACTTATTTTATCCTCTTGTGGTCTCGCGGCTCTCAATTTTGACGACTTGCCTAACTTCGCCTCTGGCGGTGTGATTGGCAGCGTATTTAGTAGTGCAATTATGCCGTGGTTCAATTCATTAGGTGCCACTTTAGCATTACTGTTTTTATGGGCGATAAGCTTTACGCTGTTTACTGGGTGGTCATGGCTTACCATTGCAGAAAAAATTGGTGCTGCCGTTCTTCTCCCGATCACGTTGCTAACAAATCGAGCAAGGGGAGACGATTTAGATGCTTATGATTACGATGTTGAAGAAACTGAAGGGGCTTTACAGCGTGCGCAAGAAGCGGAACACAGAGCCAATGATGATCTAGAACATCTTGATGTAGATGATGTTTTATTTTCCGCCCCCACAGTGACTGAATTAGTCACAGAAGTCGACCCAACCACGGAAAAAGTGACGAGCGAAGCGATTACAGCGCCAGAAAGTCCGATCCCTTCGGTCAATCAAAATGAATTAGAACAAGATCCAGTACCCACTTTCTCGACAGTGGATGAACCGAGTACATATCATTTTGAAGTACCAGAAGATTACCAACCTAAGCTCAGCGCTGGTTTTGACGCAATATCAGAAACAGCGAATGAGCCGTTAGTTCAATCGTCTGCGTATGTTGCACCAGAAGAATCGATGTTTGGTGTTCATCATAATCAACAAACAGAGCCTCAAAAACAGGATAACATCGCTTCTCCAAAGTATTCGAATAATCAGGTAACATCTGTTAATCAAGCGGCGTTTGAACCACAGGCGACATCAGTGCCATCACTTGATCCTTCAAATATCACGCAAAACATTATTCCGTCATCTGTTACTGAAAGGGTTTCTAATCCTGCAGCATTAGCGGCTGCGGGTATTTCAGTCGCGGCACTGGAGCGCCATGCCCAAGTTAAACAAAATATGGAGCCAGAGCTTCCGCGACCTAATCCTGTTCGCTTACCGACGCGTCGTGAATTATATGGCATTCGCATTCCTTCGTTACGTGATGCAGAACTACAACGGCGTGAAGAAGAGGCCTCTAAACGTGAGCAGGTATATCAGCAGTGGTCTACGAGTGAAGTTGACGAACCTGCAATTGATGATGAAGCGCAACAAGACGAATTACTACGAGCGCAGTTTTTAGAACAGCAACGCGAACGTTATGGTGACGTTGATGAAACTGATTATGAGGCACCGTTAAATAGCGGACATTCTAATGAAAACCAATGGCAAAATGAGCCAATGGCAGAAAATAAAGCCAGTGCATTTACGCAGCCAGCGATTGAACATCGCTGGGCGTCGACGTCACCATTATCCAATAATATTCATACTATTCCAGAGCCTGAAGAAGCCCCAACAACTGTGGATAACGGCTATCAGCCGCAGTTTACACAAGCACATTCTTCCCAAGAACAAGACGACTTTGAGCCTAAGATTGATTTAAGCAAAGAGTTCTCTGTACTGGATAGCTTTACCCCTGTTGATGATTTGGTTGACAATGAGCCTGCTGACCCATTATTTATGCCGTCATTTAGTGCGACTTCCGTTCCACCGGAGGTTTCACAAAATAATATTGCAGAAGGGCTTGGCAGCTCACCATCCGTGGCGCAAACTTTTGTGCAGCCACAGCAGCCACAGCAGCCACAGCAGCCACAGCAGCCACAGCAGCCACAGCAGCCACAGCAGCCACAGCAGCCACAGCAGCCACAGCAGCCACAACAAGATAGCTTATTCCACCCGTTCTTAGTGCGTAATGATCAACCATTACCAAAACCTACAACGCCAATGCCATCTCTTGATTTACTGGCTAGTCCACCAGCGCAAGAAGAGCCAGTGGATATGTTCAAACTAGAACAAACAGCAAGGCTGATTGAAGCAAGGCTAAATGATTATCGTGTTAAAGCTGAAGTCGTTGGGTTCTCTCCAGGCCCTGTCATTACTCGGTT
Source organism: Providencia sp. PROV032 (assembly GCF_028484875.1). Classification (NCBI taxonomy): domain Bacteria; kingdom Pseudomonadati; phylum Pseudomonadota; class Gammaproteobacteria; order Enterobacterales; family Morganellaceae; genus Providencia; species Providencia sp. PROV032. The sequence goes on along the minus strand of NZ_JAMPSX010000003.1, from coordinate 227,827 downwards.
TGAACTTGATTTAGCACCAGGAGTAAAAGCAGCGCGGATATCCACATTGTCACGTGACCTTGCTCGTTCATTATCAACCGTAGCAGTACGCGTTGTCGAGGTGATACCAGGTAAACCATATGTGGGTCTTGAACTCCCTAATGAGAAACGGCAAACCGTTTATTTAAGTGAAGTTTTAGATTGCGATGACTTCCGTAAAAATTCGTCTCCACTGACAATCGTGCTAGGCAAAGATATTGAAGGCGACCCCGTCGTTGCTGATTTAGCGAAAATGCCACATTTACTCGTTGCGGGGACAACAGGCTCTGGTAAGTCTGTTGGGGTGAATGCGATGATCCTCAGTATCTTGTATAAAGCGAAACCTGAAGATGTCCGCTTTATCATGATTGACCCAAAAATGCTCGAATTATCCATTTATGAAGGTATCCCACATCTATTGACGGAAGTGGTTACTGACATGAAAGACGCAGCAAATGCCTTGCGTTGGTGTGTGAATGAAATGGAACGTCGTTATAAATTGATGTCTGCGTTAGGGGTACGTAACCTCGCGGGTTATAACGAGCGCATCAAAGCGGCAGAAGAAATGGGGCGGCCAATCCCTGATCCACATTGGAAACCCGGAGATAGCATGGATGTCGAACATCCAATGTTGAAAAAAGAACCTTACATTGTCGTCATGGTCGATGAGTTCGCTGATTTGATGATGACAGCGGGTAAAAAAGTGGAAGAGTTAATTGCACGATTAGCACAAAAAGCGCGTGCAGCAGGTATTCACTTGGTATTGGCAACTCAACGGCCATCGGTTGATATTATTACAGGGTTAATCAAAGCAAATATTCCAACGCGAATTGCTTTTACGGTATCCAGTAAGATTGACTCACGCACGATCCTTGACCAAGGCGGCGCGGAGTCTTTACTTGGTATGGGGGATATGCTGTATTTGCCACCTAACTCTTCAATACCTGTGCGGGTACACGGTGCTTTTGTTCGTGACCAAGAGGTTCATGCGGTTGTGAATGATTGGAAAGCTCGCGGTAAACCACAATATATTGATAGCATTACCACCTGTAGCGATGATAGCGAAGGTGGTGGTTACGATAGTGGCGGCGAAGAGCTCGACCCACTATTCGACCAAGCAGTTGAATTTGTTGTTGAGAAACAACGCGTTTCCATTTCTGGGGTCCAACGTCAATTCAGGATAGGCTATAACCGAGCTGCAAGAATTGTTGAGCAAATGGAAATCCAAGGTATTGTCAGTGAGCAAGGGCACAATGGTAACCGTGAAGTTCTTGCACCTCCGTCAATGGGACATTAATAATTTTAGTGTGCTAATTGCTGGTTTAATTTAAGGGGTGTATAAAGACGTAACACCTCTTATGGTAATAATTTTAAGGTCTTTCATCGATGAAAAAAATGATGTTATTGGGTGCGTTAGCCCTGAGTTTACATATTGGCCAAGTATTTGCGGACGCAAGCCAAGACCTTCAAGAACGTTTAAATAAGGTCAATAGCTTTCAAGCTAGCTTCTCACAAAAGGTGACAAGCCCTGAAGGTGATTTGATTCAAGAAGGTGTTGGGGATTTATGGCTTGAGCGGCCAAATTTATTTAATTGGAACATGACATCACCGGATGAAAGTGTACTTGTGTCAGATGGAAAAAACTTGTGGTTTTATAACCCGTTCGTAGAACAAGTGACCGTGACTAACTTAGCGGATGCCACGCAGGATACGCCATTTTTACTGATTACGCGTAACGACCCGAAAGATTGGAAACAGTACTCAATCATTCAGCAGGGAAATACGTTTGATTTGAAACCAAAGCAAACTAGTGGAACTTTAAAGCGTTTTTCGATTACGGTTTCTCCCGAAGGGACGATTGAGCAATTTTCAGCAGTTGAGCAAGATGGCCAAACGAGTGCTTACCAATTAAAAGAGCAGAAAAATGGTCGCGTTGATGCAAGTAAATTCAAATTTACAGTACCAAAAGGCGTCACTTTAGATGACCAGCGCTCAAACGCAAAATAAGCTTGATTAGAGAAAATATTAGCCAGTAACAGTCGTGCTTGCTGGCTAATAAATAAGATATTTTAAGTGGTAAAAAAGAGGATATAGTGGGTAACCTGTCTCTTGATTTTTCGCAGAATGAATTTCAACCTTTAGCAGCAAGAATGCGGCCTGAAACCCTTGAGCAATATATTGGGCAAAAGCATTTATTGGCAGAGGGGAAACCGTTGCCACGTGCGATTAAAGCGGGTCATCTGCACTCCATGATTTTATGGGGACCGCCAGGAACAGGTAAAACAACGCTTGCTGAAATTATTGGTCATTATGCACAAGCCGATATTGAACGTATTTCAGCAGTCACCTCTGGTATTAAAGAGATTCGAGAATCTATTGAAAAAGCTCGGCAAAATCGTAGTGCAGGGCGAAGAACCATTTTATTTGTGGATGAGGTTCATCGTTTTAATAAAAGCCAGCAAGATGCATTTTTACCGCATATAGAAGATGGCACGATCACCTTTATAGGTGCGACAACAGAAAACCCATCATTTGAATTAAACTCTGCATTGTTATCACGTGCTAGGGTGTATTTGCTTAAATCTCTTGAAGAGAATGATATTGAACAGGTATTGTTGCAAGCACTGGCTGACGCCTCTCGTGGCCTTGGTGGGCAAAATATTGTTCTACCCGATAGCACACGTAAAATGGTCGCTCAGTTGGTTAATGGGGATGCTAGGCGTTCATTAAATCTGCTGGAAATGATGGCGGATATGGCCGAAGCCGACACTCAAGGGCAGCGCGTTTTAACCACGGATTTATTAAAAGAGGTTAGTGGTGAGCGTACAGCTCGGTTTGATAACAAAGGCGACCGCTATTACGACTTAATTTCTGCTTTGCATAAGTCTATTAGGGGCTCAGCACCAGATGCCGCACTGTACTGGTTTGCAAGGATCATCACTGCGGGGGGGGACCCACTGTATGTTGCTCGCCGATTGCTTGCCATTGCATCAGAAGATGTGGGGAATGCAGATCCCCGGGCGATGCAAGTGGCTATTTCAGCGTGGGATTGTTTTACGCGAGTAGGGCCCGCGGAGGGCGAGAGGGCGATTGCTCAAGCCATTGTTTATTTAGCTTGTGCGCCGAAAAGTAACGCTGTGTATACCGCCTATAAAGCAGCGATTAAAGATGCACAAATGCAGCCAGATTACGATGTGCCGGAACATCTTCGAAATGCCCCAACTAAACTATTAAAAGAGATGGGGGCAGGGAAAGAATATCGCTATGCGCATGATGAACCCAACGCTTATGCGGCAGGGGAAAACTATTTCCCTGAAGCGATGCAAACAACACGTTATTATTACCCGACAAAACGGGGTCAAGAAAGCAAGTTTGCTGAAAAACTAGACTGGTTAGCCCAACAGGATCAAATTAGCACCACAAAACGCTATCGCTAAACTGGGCAATGCGGTAAGGTTATATAGCGAAATACTTTATTTTATTTGTCGTGCTGGAATGCACCTCAAAAAGTATCATTAATTACTCACAATAATCACAGGATAAGCATGCTCGATCCCAATTTACTGCGTACGGAGCTAGACGCGGTTGCTGAAAAACTGGCTCGCAGGGGTTTTACCCTTGATGTGGAAAAGCTGCGTGAATTAGAAGAACGCCGCAAAGTTTTACAAGTTGAAACTGAAACCCTGCAAGCAGACCGTAACTCGCGATCGAAAACCATTGGTGCGGCGAAGGCACGTGGTGAAGATATCGAACCATTACGTCTGGAAGTTAACCAATTAGGCGAAAAATTGGATTCTGCAAAAGCGGAGTTAGATAAGCTGCAACAAGAAATCCGTGATATTGCTTTAAGTATCCCGAATATTCCTGATGACCAAGTGCCTGATGGTAAAGATGATTCTGACAACGTTGAGGTTGCACGTTGGGGTGAACCTCGTCAGTATGATTTCGAAGTTAAAGACCATGTCAGTCTTGGCGAATTATCTGGTGGCTTAGACTTTCCAGCTGCGGTAAAACTGACAGGTGCACGTTTTGTTGTTATGAAAGGGCAAATTGCTCGCATGCACCGTGCATTGGCACAATTCATGCTTGATTTGCATACTGAACAACATGGTTACCAAGAGTTGTATGTTCCGTATTTAGTCAACCATGACACGCTGTACGGAACTGGCCAATTACCAAAGTTTGGTGAAGATTTATTTCATACTAAACCACTGGAAGAAGAAGCTGACAGCAGTACTTATGCGTTGATCCCAACCGCTGAAGTACCTGTGACTAACTTGGTTCGTGATGAAATTTTAGATGAAGATTCACTTCCTCTGAAAATGACGGCACATACGCCTTGCTTCCGTTCTGAAGCGGGATCTTATGGTCGTGATACACGCGGTTTGATCCGTATGCATCAATTTGACAAAGTTGAGTTAGTGCAAATTGTTCATCCAGAAAAATCTATGGATGCACTGGAAGAGCTAACAGGCCATGCTGAAAAAGTGTTGCAATTACTGAACTTACCTTATCGTAAAGTCATTTTATGCACCGGTGATATTGGCTTTGGTTCACGTAAAACTTATGACTTAGAAGTGTGGTTACCAGCGCAAAATACATATCGTGAAATTTCATCTTGTTCAAACATGTGGGATTTCCAAGCACGACGTATGCAAGCACGCTTCCGCGGTAAGAGTGATAAGAAAACACAACTTGTTCATACTCTGAATGGTTCTGGTTTAGCCGTTGGTCGTACATTGGTGGCGATTTTAGAAAACTACCAATTAGCTGATGGCCGTATTGAAGTTCCAGAAGTATTGCGCCCATACATGAAAGGGTTAGAGTTTATCGGTTAATTACTCATTAACCTAAATATAGACCGCGGCTAGTGATAGCTGCGGTTTTTTTTAACTTATTAAATAACGTAATAAAAAAAGGAAAGCATTTGCTTTCCCTTTGAGAATGACAGAATAACAGCGTTATTCGAACCTATTTTACTTGTGAGAAAAACAGGCTACGGTAGCTGCTGTAATAGCAAACATACATAATTGGCATAGAAACTAATAAACCTAAACCTAATGGAATAACTGAAATTATCATTAAGATAGAGATAACGATAAAGAACAGAATACCTGGCAGGATGTTTTTCTTAACGGCTTGTAAGCTTGCAGAAATTGCAGCGCCAACAGTGAAATCATGGTTCATCACTAATGCAGGAGCAAACCAAGTTAAGGCTGTACCCACTAATGCTGCAACGGCCATTATGATGATTGCAAAGAAGAATGTACCTGAAGAGGCAAGGATAGCTGCATCAGATGGTGAACCATATTGGTTGCTTTCCATCAGTAAACCGAACATTGCAGAACCACCGATAATAAATGCGATGATCATTCCTACTAAGTTAGCAGCAAAGTTGATGGCTCCAACGGCAAATAGGGTACCAAATTTATTTTGGAAGCCCGCAAATAATAAGCCGATTTCTGCTTGGCCTGTTTTACGTTGATTTTCACTGATAGCAATAATACCACCGATAAAAATAGGTGTAATAAATGTAATTAATAAATTTAAGAATGGGATCATTGAAATGATAAAGATCACAGCAAACAGAACAATGTTAATCAAGATCCACATTCCCAGTTTTTCTTTAACGAGAGACCATGATTGGCTGATCCAGTTAACACCTTCGCCTGCATCTACTGCACGCGGTTCTGCGTGAAAAACAAATGTATCAGCTTGAGTTTGCGCATTAATTGTAGGTGCAGGGTTGTTATCTGCACTGAAGTTTTCATTATTCATAATAAAAAAGGAACCTGTTAGTCGTAGTGAATTAGCGATTAATTATTATTAATAAGTTTTTTGAGCTTATACTCATTCTTGTAACTTATCGGCGGTAGTATGCAGATAAGTTAGCTTATTATAAAGCAGACTATTCTGGTAAGGTATTTTTGATTAAAATTTTCTTGTATAAAATATTTTTATCGTGATAAGACAATTATCTATATACTTTTTAGTTTGCTTGCTCAATCTTGCTGTACATATAATTAATATCAGCAAGAATTATTAGAACATAAATATAAAAATATTCAGTTAGCTGGTATTGGGCTGGTAGGATATAAAAAGGCAGTTACTCAGATAATTGGCTATTTAGCACTGTTCAAATAAAGCTGAGGCTCTATAAAGAGCCTCAGATTGGTTAGTACATCACTTTATGACCATAACTTTCTAGAATACTTTTAACTCGTTCCATCACTTCTTTTGATGGTGGTCTAACGCCATCTAGTTTGTATTCTTCACCCATGGTTTCCCATTTGTGTTTACCGAGTTCGTGGTAGGGCAGTAATTCGATTTTTTCGATATTGCTCATATCTTTGGTAAATTCGCCCAGTAAATGTACCGAATGGTCGTCATCACTCCAACCCGGCACGACAACATAGCGTACCCAAGTTTTCTGGTTGCGTTTGGCAAGGTAACGAGCAAATTCCAAAGTACGATGGTTAGAAACACCCACTAATTTTTGATGAATTTCATCATCGATTTGCTTTAAATCTAACATCACTAAGTCAGTGACATCCATCAGTTCATCAATCACTGGGTCGTAGCGGCGCACGAATCCATTGGTATCAAGGCAAGTATGAATATTTTCTTTTTTACAGGCACGGAACCAGTCACGTACAAATTCAGCTTGTAAGATAGCTTCTCCGCCTGAGGCGGTAACACCACCACCTGTAGCATTCATAAAATGGCGATAGGTAACGGCCTCTTTCATTAATTCTTCGACGGTAACGATGTTGCCACCGTGAGTGTCCCAAGTATCGCGATTATGGCAATAGAGGCAGCGCATTAAACAACCTTGGAAAAATACAATGAAACGGATCCCAGGACCATCGACCGTTCCGCATGATTCAAATGAATGAATACGGCCGAGGGTTGCAGGCACTTCAGTTTTAGTGATATCAGTTGTTGTAATTGTATTGGCAGACATAGCAGGTACTCCAAAATATCCGTCATACCGCAAACTGTAGAGCAAAAATATCGTTGCTGGTATAGATAAAAAGACCCCGTAAAGCGGGGTCTTTAATTTACTTTATTTTAATGAGCTAATTATTACATTGTACTGGTGAAAGTACGAGTAATAACGTCTTGCTGTTGTTCTTTCGTCAGTGAGTTGAAACGTACAGCATAACCCGATACACGGATAGTCAATTGTGGGTATTTTTCTGGGTTTTCCATTGCATCTAGCAGCATTTCACGGTTCATAACGTTAACGTTCAGGTGCTGGCCGCCTTCGATAGACGCTTCGTGGTGGAAGTAACCATCCATCAGACCTGCTAAGTTAGTTTTACGAACATCATCATCTTTACCTAACGCATTTGGTACGATAGAGAAAGTATAAGAAATACCATCTTTCGCGTAAGCAAACGGCAGTTTAGCAACCGAAGTCAGTGAAGCTACTGCACCTTTTTGGTCACGACCGTGCATTGGGTTTGCACCTGGTCCGAATGGCGCACCTGCACGACGACCATCTGGTGTATTACCTGTTTTCTTACCATACACAACGTTAGATGTGATGGTCAGGATTGACTGAGTTGGTACCGCGTTACGGTAAGTAGGCAGTTTCTGAATTTTCTTCATGAAACGTTCAACTAAGTCGCACGCGATATCATCTACACGTGAATCGTTGTTACCAAATTGTGGATATTCACCTTCGATTTCGAAGTCGATAGCGATACCGTCTTCATCACGAATTGGTTTAACTTTCGCATATTTGATTGCAGACAGTGAGTCAGCAGCAACAGATAGACCCGCAATACCACAAGCCATGGTGCGATAAACATCACGGTCATGCAGTGCCATCAGAGAAGCTTCATAGCTGTATTTATCATGCATAAAGTGGATGCAGTTCAGTGCAGTGACATACTGAGTTGCTAACCAATCCATGAAGTGGTCCATTTGGTTCATCACAGTATCGAAATCTAAGACTTCGTCCATGATTGGCGCATGTTTAGGACCTACTTGCATTTTCAGTTTTTCATCAACACCACCGTTGATGGTATACAGCATGGTTTTCGCTAAGTTTGCGCGAGCACCGAAGAACTGCATTTGTTTACCAACAATCATTGGGCTAACGCAACATGCGATTGCATAATCATCGTTATCGAAGTCTGGACGCATCAAGTCATCGTTTTCATACTGAACTGATGAGGTATCGATAGACACTTTTGCCGCGAATTTTTTGAAATTCATTGGCAGTTTTTCTGACCACAGGATAGTCATGTTTGGCTCAGGAGATGGGCCCATGGTATACAGTGTGTTCAGGAAACGGAATGTGCTTTTCGTTACTAGAGTACGGCCATCAAGGCCCATACCTGCTAATGATTCAGTTGCCCAGATTGGGTCACCAGAGAACAGCTCATCGTATTCAGGTGTACGTAAGAAACGTACCATACGCAGTTTCATGACCAAGTGGTCAATTAACTCTTGCGCTTGTTGTTCGGTGATTTTACCTGCTTCTAAGTCACGTTGGATATACACGTCTAAGAAGGTAGAAACACGACCAAATGACATTGCAGCACCGTTTTGTGATTTAACTGCGGCTAAGTAGCCGAAGTAAGTCCACTGTACTGCTTCTTGTGCATTTGTTGCTGGTGCAGAAATATCATAACCGTATTTTGCAGCCATTTCTTTCATTTGACCCAATGCACGGTGCTGTTCAGCAATTTCTTCGCGCAGTTGGATAGTCATTTGCAGGTCTTCACCTTTTTCTAATCTTTCTTGCAAAGAGGTGAATTGGTTAAATTTGTCTTTCATCAGGTAATCAATACCGTACAGTGCAACACGACGGTAGTCACCGATGATACGACCACGACCATATGCATCAGGCAGACCTGTTAAGATACCTGATTTACGGCATTTTAAGATGTCTGGCGTATAAACGTCGAAAACACCTTGGTTGTGAGTTTTACGGTATTCAGTGAAGATTTTTTTGATTGTTGGATCTAAAGTACGGTCGTATGCTTTGCATGAGCCTTCAACCATTTTGATACCACCGAACGGGATAAGACCACGTTTCAAAGGTGCGTCAGTTTGTAAACCAACAATTTTTTCTAATTCTTTAGTAATGTAACCTGCATCATGGGAAGTGATGGTTGAAGCGACATCTGTGTCAAAATCAACAGGCGCATGGGTGCGGTTCTCGATTTTGATCCCTTCCATGACTTTATCCCACAACGTGTCAGTTGCTGGAGTAGAGCCTGCTAAGAAAGATTCATCACCTTCATATGGAGTATAGTTTTTCTGGATGAAGTCACGTACGTTGACGTTATTCTGCCAGTCACCTTGGTTAAAACCTTGCCATGCTAAAGCGAATTTTTCATTTAACTCGGACATGATACTTTTACCTTTTAACAATGGATCTTTTAGGGATCTTAATAAATCTTTTCGTGTGTGTCAGTGGCTATTAATGTTTTTGGCCACTACGTAAATGCATAAACCAATAAATGAGGCCGACTAAAATCGCGCCGCCAATAATATTTCCGATAGTAACTGGAATTAAGTTATCTGTAATAAAGTTACCGACTGTTAGGTGTGAAAATTGGTCAGGAGACATATTGATTTGAGACCAATATTCAGCGGGTGCAAACTCTTTAATCATAATGCCTAACGGGATCATGAACATGTTTGCGATACTATGTTCAAAGCCGCTCGCCACAAACATCGCGACAGGTAAAACTAAAACGACCAGTTTATCCGTTAAGCTACGACCTGAGTAACTCATCCAAACCGCAAGGCAAACCATTAAGTTTGCTAAAATTCCTAATGTAACCGCTTCAATAAAGGTATGGTGTAATTTATGGCTGGTGGTTTGTAATACATTTAACCCCCATTGGCCATTGGCTGCGGTGTATTGCCCTGCAAACCAAATTAGTGCAACAAAGAATAACGCACCAATTAAGTTACCAATATAGACATTAAACCAGTTGCGGAACATTTGCCCCCAAGTAATTCTACCTGTGGCTTTTGAGACGATAGTGAGTACGGTGGAAGTGAAAAGGTCTGCGCCACATACAACCACTAACATCAGACCTAAGGAGAAACAGATCCCGCCAATAAGTTTAGTGAAACCATAAGGCGCTTCAGCTGCCCCAGTTGTTGCTGTGATATAGAATACAAACGCAATAGAGATAAAAATACCGGCAGTGAATGCTGACAAGTAAGTAATTGCAGGATGTTTATTTGCCTTATAAAAAGAGGCATCATCTGCGACTTGCGCCATTACAGCTGGTGGCAATAAATTAAAAGGGTTGTCAGCTTTCATACCAACACTCTCTTACAAAGTTGATTAATTATAGCACGCAATAATAGTAACAAAGGGGATAAATGGGAAATTTGATGTGGATCATGAACTCGCTAGAGAGAGTGGTGAAAATGGTTAATAAATTGTTATATCTGATTCTATCATGTTGATATATAAGGTTTAAATATTTTTTAAAATTTATTAAAAATTTTTATAAAGTCAGTTTTGAGCATCAAAATAAGTAAAAATATACGTGTAAATGTTAACTATTTAAGATGAATATGATCCTTTTGGCATATAATTTAACTTATGTTTGCATAATGCCCTATTTAATTAGGGGGGATCCCGATATATATTTCTTAGCCAAATCGTATTTTTGCAATATTTATCTAACAATTATGCAAATAATAAAAGATTCATATAAATAAAACTATGAACTAAAGCGATATATCTTAATTAAATAATCAGTTTTTTTGCTGGAACTTACACCGAGAATCCAATTGTACCAGTTTTAAAAATATCGACCAATAGCGCAATTGCAACACGTTTGTCAGACATAATTGATTATGATTGCGGACCAATTATTGATGGGGTCCATTACCGACAATAAGTAAAGGGTTATTTGAACGGGTGATTGAAACGGCAAGTGGTGACTATCAGGCCCAAGCGGATAGGCTAGAACAGTTTGATTTCTTATTATGGAAATTATGGAAACGTTCATTGGATTTATAATTAATATAAACCAATAAAATGCAAAAATGTTGACGGGGCAAGTTCCCCGTCAACGATTTAATTCACATTATGCATTATCACGCTTTGCTTTTTGCAGCTTTTCATAAGCGGCCAGTAAGGCTTGATGCGCAGGAAGTGCTTTAAGTTCTTCGTCAATAGACCACAATCCATAGAAGCATGATTCCCCAGCGATAGCGGCTGATGCCGCATCTACTGCTTCTTGCCCATACATCCGTACAAAGGCGTTGTAGTATTGCGCAGGATCACGCTCTTCTTCTTGGGATAACAACAATAGGGTTTGCAGGCAACGATAATAATTCGCACGCTCAGCAGTAAATACCGAGCTATTGAAATCTTGTGTCCATTCAACCCAAGCAAGTGCTTGCTCGAGGTCACCACCAGCCAGTGCTAACATGGATTTTAGTTCGCCAATACGTAGGTTACTCCACCCATTGTCTTTACCTACAGCCAGACCAAGTAATTCACGAACACGTGTAAAATCATCTAAGCCGTCATCATCTAATTGCTCGATAAGGGCAAGATAATCTTGTTTTTCCCATTGGCTATCAGGTAGGTTGATAATGGTGTCACGTAAATAAGCGCCCATCGCGTTATTGGCAATATGTAAGTCTTCTACTGGGTAAATATCAGACATACCTGGGACTAAAATACGGCAAGCGTAGACACCCAAATGGTTATAATCTGCAATATAGACTTCAGCATCTAATGTATTGAAAATACTGATAAGTGTTGCAAATTCTTCTTGAGTTGTGCCTTTAAAACTCCAATCTGCAAAGGCATAATCGGCATTATCTTTAAACAGATCCCAGCTAATTAAACCGCTTGAGTCAATAAAGTGAGTTTCAAGATTCGTGTGCTCTGCTACTTCTTCGTCATCAAAGGTTGGTGCATTAAACACATCGAGGTCTTTTAAGCCACGGCCTTGCAGCAATTCTGTGACAGTACGCTCAAGGGCCACACCAAAGTCAGGATGAGCACCAAATGAGGCAAAGCAAGTCCCGTTCTGTGGATTGAACAACACTACACAAATTACAGGGTATTGACCGCCTAGTGATGCGTCATAACAGAAAATTGGAAAACCTTCTTTCTCTAAGGTTTCAACCGCTTCAACGACTGCAGGGTAGCGCGCCATAACATCTTCTGGGATAGCTGGCAGGCTAATACTTTCAGCGATGATTTTATTTTTCACAAAACGTTCAAAGACTTCGGAAAGACCTTGTACACGAGCTTCATTGGCTGTATTTCCCGCAGACATACCGTTAGAGACATACAAATTACCGACAATATTCATTGGAATATACACGGTTTGGTTGTCTGATTGGCGGGTAAATGGCAGGGCGCAGATACCACGTTCTTCATTGCCGGATTGTAAGTCAATTAATTGGCTAGCGGCTAAGGCGTTGTCGGGGTCATAAAACTTAATCAAACGATTGTCTAATAACCCTTCAGGTAAACTATCATCTTCGGTTAATGGGAACCATTTTTCATTAGGATAATGAACAAAATCCCCTTCAGCGATAGATTTACCAAGGTAAAAGTCCGCAAAGAAGTAATTCGTTGATAAACGCTCAAAATACTCACCAAGCGCTGAGGCTAATGCGGCTTTTTTGCTCGCCCCTTTACCATTAGTAAAGCACAGTGGGCACGCTTTATCGCGGATATGTACAGACCAAACGTTGGGTACGGGGTTTAACCAGGAGGCTTCTTCAATATCAAACCCTAATTTCTTTAATTTGGTTTGAAATGCATCGATGGAATCTTCAAGAGCGGCATCTTTGCCGGGAATAAATGTTTGGCTCATATTGTCAGTCACTTGTGAATAGAGTGTTTCAAGCGGGCTATGATACGGATTTTTGCAGTAAGCCTCACGCTTTTTATTCATTCATAGATAAATCATCTTAAGATTCATTATTTATCCTAAAATAATTATATAGGTCACATAAAATTCAGTATAAATCCACATAATAACTGAAGTTTATTTATTGAAGGAAAATAGGATGAAAAACAGAAATAAAGCGCTTTTAGCGACACTCGTTGCATTGTTTGCCGCATCTGCTATCGCTCAACCCAATATTACGGTATTGGCGACAGGGGGAACGATAGCAGGTGGGGGGGATTCAGCGACTTCCTCAAGTTATCAAGCGGGTAAAGTCGGGATTGATGCCTTAATCAATGCGGTGCCTGAAACCAAAAAAATTGCCAATTTAAGCGGTGAGCAATTGGTGAATATTGGTTCACAAGACATGAATGACCAAGTCTGGCTGACACTGGCTAAAAAAATTAACCAGGACTGTGATAAAACGGATGGTTTTGTAATCACACATGGTACTGATACTTTAGAAGAAACAGCATTTTTTCTTGATTTAACTACGCAATGTAAAAAGCCTATTGTTTTGGTTGGTGCAATGCGCCCTTCAACGGCTTTGGGAGCGGACGGCCCTCTGAACTTATATAACGCGGTGGTTTTAGCGACAGATAAGTCTGCCGCAGAGCGTGGTGTTTTGATGGCAATGAACGATAAAGTTGTGCAAGGCCGTAATGTGATGAAAATGAGCACCACTGAAGTACAGGCATTTGATGCCGTTAATGGTGGGGCAGAAGGCTTTATTCATGATGGTAAAGTTACCTATTTCCAAGCACCGCAACCACGTGGTGATAGAGCAGCATTCGATGTCAGTAAGCTCGAAAAGCTTCCTGCAGTAGGTATTGTTTACAATTATGCTAATGCTTCAGCCGCTCCTGTGAAAGCCTTGAGAGAAGAAGGGGTTGAAGGAATTGTAAGCGCTGGTGTGGGTAACGGTAATATGTATAAAGCGGTATTTGATGCTTTAGCAAAAGCAGCGAAAGAAGACGTAGTTGTCGTTCGTTCAAGCCGTGTACCAACAGGTTATACAACAAGAAATGCCGAAGTGGATGATAACTTATATGGATTTGTTGCTTCAGAAAGGTTAAACCCGCAAAAAGCGCGTGTGTTGCTACAATTAGCATTAACCCAGACTAAGGATCCTCAGCAAATTCAGGCATTATTTGAGAAATACTAATTATTAAAATAAGTGTTAATTTAATACAGCGGGGTGCAGTAGCCTGTACCCCGTTAATTTTGCTGTGACATTAATGTAATATTATTGAATCCACGAATTACACAATATCATCGATAACTCCACCATCAACACGTAAGGCCGCACCGGAAGTGGCTGACGCTTGCTCAGAGCAGGTATAAACCACCATATTAGCAACTTCTTCGACAGTCGCTGCGCGTTGGATCACTGAGCTTGGGCGGTGAGCCATCACAAACTCTTTTGAGAGGGTTTCAAGCGATTTCCCCGTTCTCGCAGCTTCATCTTCCATCATATTGGCAAAACCATCAGACAGTGTTGGCCCCGGTAAGACACTATTTACGGTAACACCACTACCGGCGACATATTTTGCTAGCCCTCGAGAAAGGGAGAGCATAGCCGTTTTAGTCACACCATAGTGGATCATATCCGCAGGGATATTGCGCGCCGATTCCGATGAGATAAATACCACACGGCCCCAGCCTTTTTTTACCATTGCAGGAAGTAAGGCTCTGGATAAACGCACCGAGGACATCACATTTGTTTGCCAGTAATTATCCCAGTTAGCATCATCCATTGTATAGAAATCTTCTGGCCCATAAATACCCGCATTATTAACCAAAATATCAATTTCATTAATTTCGCTGAGTAGCTTATCAACGCTTTTTGCATCACTGACATCCGCGATAGCTGGAAATACCTTGGCGTTTGGTAACTCTTTTTTCAAGCGAGAAACTGCATCATTAACGCGCCCTTCATTGCGCCCATTAATCAAAACTTCTGCGCCACAATTAGCGAGACCTTTAGCGATAGCATAGCCAATTCCAGCTGTTGATGCGCTGACTAATGCACGTTTACCTGTTAAGTCTATTTTCATAGATGAACTCTTTATGTTGAAAAGGAGAGTTTATAATATCAAATACCAATACGAGGCTTTTCTTATTAATGCTGTTAATTTTATTTTATTATTTATTGGTAAATTTTATATATATATGTATGTTATTTTTCAGCATAACAACATTTAACCGCATTATTCCACTCAATATCTGATTTTTTTTAAGACAATTAGGTCAATGTGGTGATAGAACTTAGAGAATTCTTATCAAATAGCAAAAATTAAGGTCCAAAAAGTCAATTTACTGATTTTATCTTAAGCCCCACCTAATGGGTTTCTATTCATTATTTTTCATATTTATCAATATATTAAATTTCATTTTTAGTAAGGTCATCACCGGTGATAATGACCATTAATTAAAATTAATGTGCCGTTGATCATATTTTGGCAACAAAGCCTGTATCTGTGTTGATAATTCGCGTTGCAAAAAATAGGCTAAATACATCGCAAGAGGCATAACTCATTGTGAATATTTAGATTTAAATGGAAAGTTAAATCGTATTTCGGCCGAAAAATAAAATTAAAAAATATTAGAGGAATACAAGAATGGTTAATAAAAATGTCAATACTGGCAGGAAATTGCTCGTCTTAAAAATTGCGATTGCGATGCTTCCTATCGGTTATCAGCCTATCATGCATGCAGAACAATTTCTTGAAGATTCAAAACTTACTGGTGGTCTTTATTACTGGCAGCGAGATCGTTCACGTAAAGATTTAGACCCAAATAGCGATAAATATAAAAAATATGCAGATAATCTTAAGCACTCAACATTTAATGCGAGTCTCGATTTTTCATCTGGTTATTTCCAAGACATCATCGGGCTTGATTTAGCCGGTTTTACTGCCATTGAGTTATCAAATAGTGGGCCTGCTGCGCCAAATGAAATCGGATTTAGTGATGCAAAATCACGTTGGGATGAAAAATGGACCGGGGATCGCAGTGGTGTGACTTTCTATAAGGCCGCTGCAAAACTAAAATATGGACCTTTCTGGGGGAGAGGAGGCTATATTCAACCAACGGGACAAACTCTATTAGCTTCCCACTGGAGCTACATGCCTGGGACATACCGCGGGTTAGAGGTAGGTGGGGTGTTTGATTTTGAGCAAAATGGCGAGCTGAGCATGTCCTATATGTGGACCGACCGCTATAAAGCGCCTTGGTACCGTAGTATGTATGACTTTCGTGAAGCGGATGGTAAAACTGGGATCAGCTATTTATACTCAATTGGCTTTAAATATGACTTTAAAAACAATCTAGTTCTTGAAGGTGCATATGGGCAAGCTAAAAGTTATATGGATCAATATTTTGCCAAAGTTTCTTATGCGGCTCCTGTTGTAGGTCGTGATTTACGTATGTCTTATCAATTTTATGGAGCAAAAGACAAGGTTTCAGACGGCGGAGTTAACGATGTTTATGACGGCTTAGCTTGGTTGCAAGCGATGACATTAGGTTACACTTACGATGAGTTTGATTTTAAAGTTGAGGGAACCTATGTAAAAGCTAAAGGTAATCAAGGTTATTTCCTACAGCGTATGACCCCTGGTTGGGCAACATCAAATGGCCGCATGGATATCTGGTGGGATGGCCGTTCAGACTGGAATGCTAATAATGAAAAAGCCGTTATGGCGGGTGTTATGTATGATTTAAAAAATTGGGATTTAGCTGGATGGAAGGTTGGAACCTCATATATTTATGGATGGGACGCTAAACCAAGTACGAATAGCCAATATGCTCAAGATGTACGCTTAAAAGAAAGTGCATGGAACTTTGATATTTTATATACCGTGCAGTCAGGTAGAGCAAAAGATACACTATTTAAGCTGCATTTTACCAAGTATGATAATCATACAGATATTCCGAGCTATGGCGGTGGTTACGGAAATATCTTCCAAGATGAAAAAGATATTAAGTTTATGGTGATGATGCCATTTACTGTATTTTAAAGTATAAAATATTTTAGTCACAATGACTGCTATAGGGGAAACCATGGCAGTCATTAAAAGGTATTACCTTATATTTTTAATAATGAATGGGATATTAGCGTAAGGATAAATGCCTATATTAAAGCTTAAAAATAAGGTGAGTATTTTCACCTTATTTTTATTGTGATTATAAAGATGCATTATTTACACTTTCATTGAGTATCAAAGCGTCTTGTTTTAGTTTATCTTTTAATACGGTAACTTTTTCTGAATGATGAGCTGGATTTTTAACTTGTGCTTGACCAGATAAAATCCCACCTTTTTTAATCGATAAACTGCTGTAATGGATAGTACCGTGGATTTCTCCATTATTTTCAATACTGATAGTATCAGAGTGGCATTCACCTTCAATACGCCCATTTACCACCAGTTCTTTGCAGGTGATATTTCCTGTCACTTGGCCGTTTAACATGACTTTAACCGTATTATCTTTTCCGGTTATATTCCCAATGACCTTTCCATAGATATGCACTTGCTCATTAGAGGTTATATTTCCTTCAAAAACAACGTCCCTAGAGATAATTGTATTCGTTTTTTCTTCACTAATCGTTGGGGTTGATAGTGTGACTTGTTCTTCTATCTTTACAGTCACTTCAGGCTCATGACTTACCGAAGGGGGAGTCGCTGTAGGCGCGGGCTTGTTTTGTCTTTTGGTGAACATTTTACTTACCTTTTTTTGATTGAAGTGTACGATCAAGAACAGTATTGATAATGCAAACGAAAATAAGGCGCTAGTTAAATAACTAAAGAACCACCCTATTAAAGTAAGAAACCAGAAGAAAAAACTTGTATTGAGAAAAAGATATGTTTTTTTCATCAGTTAATCTCTTACAAATTGCTAAAGTACTCAATAAGTTTAGCCAATAAATGCAATTACACATTTAAATTGTACGTTAACTTTATGACTACATTTGAATCACTAACTCTCTAATTTAGAGTTAAAATTATAGTAAGGTAATTAAATAATTTTAAATAGTATGAAATGATAGAAATCATCTATGATGTTATTTATATACCACATTGATTGGTAAAGCATAATTCTAGATAACAAATTATAATTATCCGTGAAATAATATAAAGATTTTGATTTGAATTGCAACTATTAAGGTTTTTAATAAAATTCGTATTATCGGCGAGATCTAGTGGTAAATAGTTATGTTTAGGTTATTCACTAGGAATTATCACTAATAGAGTGTAAGAGTATCAATACTTAAAATAAAAAACCCCGATAAAATTGTTTTATCAGGGTTTTGGCATTTTTAACCATTACGTTTCATCAACGATGGTTGAATACTGTTACTCTTTGGCTTCGTGTGCGTCAGCATTGTCACGGCAATCGCCATCTGCGCAATGACCATATAGATATAAACTATGGTTAGATAGTTTAATGCCATGGCGAGCAGCGATATTTTTTTGGCGGGTTTCAATGGATTCGTCAGTAAACTCAATCACTTTTCCACAATCTAAACAGATTAAATGGTCATGGTGATGTTGCTGGGTTAATTCGAATACAGATTTACCACCCTCGAAGTTGTGACGGGTAACGATACCGGCATCATCAAATTGGTTCAATACACGGTATACGGTTGCTAACCCGATCTCTTCACCCATATCGATCAGCTTTTTATAGAGATCTTCCGCACTGACGTGGTGGCACTCAGGCTCTTGAAGTACTTCCAAAATTTTTAATCTTGGAAGAGTGACTTTGAGTCCAGCATTTTTCAATGCTTTATTGTTGTCTGTCATGCGGGTTTTGTCCTGTATCTTAAATCATAAATTTAACAATAATGAGACATTTTTAACATCAATACAGTTGTCTTCTAAACTGATTTACAATTATAGGCATGGAAAATAAAAATAGAAACCATGCATTGTCTCATTATTTTGATAATCTCGTGAGAACCTATCCTATTAGGATACCTTATCGGTTATTTTAGATTATGCCACTGGCTTAGATGATTCATTTTGTGCAAAACAGTGGCGTAACCTATGGGTAAGGGTTCTTTACATGACCTATTAGCCTAAAATTTCAGCTAAAGACATTTCTTCAGAGATTTGTTTTACCCATGCATCAACACGTTCATCAGTTAGCTCAGGTTGACGATCTTCATCAATCGCTAAACCAATAAAGTGGTTGTCATCTGCCATGCCTTTGGATACTTCAAAGTGATAACCTTCAGTTGGCCAATGACCAACAATAACTGCACCACGAGGTTCGATAATATCGCGGATCGTACCCATTGCATCACAGAAATATTCAGCGTAGTCTTCTTGGTCTCCGCAACCAAATAAGGCGACAAGTTTACCTTCGAAATCAATTTCTTCGAGAGTAGGGAAGAAATCATCCCAATCACATTGGGCTTCACCATAATACCAAGTTGGAATACCGAGAAGTAGAATGTCAAAAGCTTCAATATCTTCTTTGCTACATTTTGCGATATCGTGAACTTCTGCTACATCTTTGCCTAATCTTTCTTGGATCATTTTGGCAATATTTTCTGTGTTACCTGTGTCACTTCCGAAGAAAATGCCTATGACTGCCATAAAGTGATTAACCTCTTGTTTTTCTAAGAGAGCTAGAGGTGATAACTCGCCTTCTAGAGCCCATTTAGAACGAAAATAGATAGAATATTACGCCTTATTTTGGCGAAAAAATGTTGCTAAGTCTGTCAAATTTGTGTGATTTACCAAGATAACGCTATTTGAGTATTGATGTATCAACATGCTCAAGTTGTGACATTAAAATTTCTTCGATCAATTCACTACGGCTTATATTTTTATCTTCAGCTAACTGATTCAATACCGCGACAGCTTCTTCGTTCAGTTTCAATTCAACTCTGCGCAATCCTTTCACTTTATCTCGTTTCAGTTGGTTGCGTTTGTTGATCCTTAATTGTTCATCCCGTGATAGCGGGCTTGTTTTAGGTCGCCCAGGCCTTCGTTCCTCAGCGAACAAATCTAGCGTAGTTCGGTCTGTTTGTTCTTTTGCCATGTTTATAACTGCTAAAAGGGTGTGCCAGTAATTCAGCGCGCCATGATACCCTAGCTAATTCCCTTGTGCTATAGCTTCATCTATCATGATTTGGTTTAATTGGTTGTAAAATGAGCACTTTTAGTAAAAAAGCACCACTTGCCATAGACGTGATGCTTTTTTATCCATGTTATTGCGTTTGTTGGTACCATAAATTGGCGTATAAGCCATTTGATTTGAGTAAGTTTTCGTGAGTATCCATCTCGTGTACTTCTCCTTGGCAAATCACACATATCCTATCAGCGTGCATAATCGTATTTAGCCGATGAGCAATGCTAATGACGGTTCTTCCTTGAGTAATTAATGGCATATTCTCCATAATGGCGGCTTCTGACTCATAATCGAGCGCGGAAGTCGCTTCATCGAGAATTAAAATATCGGGTTCGGTGAGCAAAGCACGCGCAAGTGCAATTCGTTGACGTTGACCACCGGAAAGATTCGATCCTTTTTCTGATAAGGGATAATTAAAATTATCAGTCAATGTCATGATAAATTCATAAGCACCAGCTAATTTTGCAGCGTGAATAACTTGTTCGTCAGTCGCTTGTGGATGACTTAATCGAATATTATCAGCGATAGACCCGACGAATAAGGTACTTTCTTGTAATACGACGCTCATTTTTCGGCGTAATGAAACGGTATCTGCGACTGCGAGATCCATACCATCAACAATAACTTGCCCATGTTGTGGTACATAAAGCCGTTGTAATAATTTTGTTAGGGTACTTTTCCCCGAACCGGAGGGGCCGGTAATACCGATAAACTCACCTGCATTAACCGTTAATGACAAATTATTGAGAACTTCAGGCGTATCAGGTTGATAACGAAAACGGATATTTTGAAACTCGATTTTTCCGTGAATATTTGACGTATTTGCAATCCCCTTGCGTTCATTTTCTATAGGTTCATCAAGAATATCTCCCACTCGACGTAGGGAAATGATGGTGTGTTGGAAGTCCTGCCAAACTTGGGCAAACCGCAATACGGGTTGTGTAACATGCGCACTTAGCATATTAAATGCCACTAATTCACCAGGCGAAATCCCGCCATTTAATACCTCTTTGACACCCACCCATAAAAGAATTGCGGTAGTTATTTTGCTCACGAATGTCATTAATTGGGAGGCCACTTCACTGCGCATTGAAACTTTAAAGCTTTGAGTCAGCTGTTTGCTAAATATTTTTTTCCAACGTTGATTAAAGTATTTTTCTGTCGCGGTCGTTTTTATGGTTTCAATCCCCGTAATACTTTCAGTGAGAAATGTGAGACCATTTTCATCGGCTTGATAGGATTTTTCAGTTTGCTGGCGAATAATTGGGCCTAGGATCATCCATAAAACAAAAAATACCCCCATAGAGCCTAATAAAATCCACGCCATCAAACTACTGTAGGAAAATAAAACAGCGACAAAAAGAATGACAAAGATAAAGTCTATAAATAGCATGAGTGTTGAACCCGTTAAAAATTGCCTTATATGGGCTAATTCACGGATCCTTGCGATAATTTTACCTGTTGGCCTTAGTTTAAAATAATTTAAAGGTAAGGCCATTAAATGGCGATAAATTTTGCCTGATAATTCAGCACCGATCTGGCTACTACTATGACTAAAAATTTTATTACGAATAAAGCCATATATCGGCTCTGCAACCGCAATGGCAAAAATCGCCAACGCAATAACATGTAAATTTGAAAGGCTGCGTCCAACCAACACTTTGTCGATTAAGTTTTGAAATAATAAAGGACTAATTAAGGCGAAAAGCTGAATAATGGCAGAGAGAATAAAAATATTTCGTAATTTAACATGTTGCCGAAAAATAGAGGGGATAAACCAACTAAAGCCAAAGGCTTTTTTTTGCTCGGGCTCTAGTTGTTCTTTAATGAGTAATACGTCAATTTCAGTATCTGGAAGCGCACCAGAGTTATGAATGGGTTCCCGTTTGTCATTAATAGGGTTTATGAGTACCAATTCATTTTCTTGGCTAATAACTTGCCAAAAACCGGCTATATAGATTAAAGCAGGCAAAGGCAACGTGCTTAATTGTGCATATTGCGCGGTAATAAGCTCGGTTTCATACCCTAATGTATGAGCACATCCTCTAATTTCCCACTCAGTAGGGGATAAAGTTTGCATACCAATTGCATGCCTGAGTTGATCAGATGAAACATTGTTTTGGTAATATTTAGCCACCCAAACTAAGGCATCCAAGCCATGATTATTTAACTGTTCCATCGATTATTTCTCCCTCATCGCGTTTGAGGTGTATTCATTGATAGGACTAAGTAAGTAATCAATAATGCGACGTTTATCCGTTTTTATTTCAGCCACAATGGATAAACCGGGAGTCAATTCAATAGATTCGCCATCAACAAATAGTTCTTTCTGGTTAAGTCCTATTTGCCCTAAGAATATTAATCCAAGATTTTCATCGAGAGTACTGTCCCGGGAAATGGAAATCACTTCACCTTCAACCGTGCCATAACGAGTGTAAGGAAACGCATCTATTTTTACCTCCGCTCTTTGTCCTTCATGGATGAACCCAATATCTTTATTCAAAATTTTAATTTCAGCTAATTGAACATCATTGTTAGGTACGACGGCCATTAACTGCTGTGCGGGTTGTAGCACTGCACCTAAAGTGTGTGTAGCAAGCTGTTGAATGGTGCCATCAACGGGAGCCCGTATGATTTCTAATTGGTTTCTTTCTTTATTTTTTAATAATTCTTGTTCAAGAGAAACTCGCTTAAAGTCGGCTTGTTTGTATTTTTCATCCCACTCTTGGTTTTTTTGTGCTTTTATTCTGTCTATTTTTTCATTTAAGGCGTGATACTGGCTTTTTAGAATTGATAGCTCAGATAACTTGGTGACTTTTTCTTTTTTGGCGATTAATAGCTCCCGCTCTTGCTCTAAAAACTCTTTTTGGCTGATTAACTGCTTTTCTGTTAACGAATGGTGTGCATCAAGGCGCTTTTTGATGTTTACGATGAGGGAATTGATGGTAAGCAATTCCTCATTTCTAGCTTGTTGATTGACGGTATTTAGTTGAATTTCATTGTTAAGTTCATTAATTAATGAATCAAATTCTATTTTTTGTGTTTGATAGCTAGCCCGTGTATTGTTCTGTTCTGTTTCAGTTAATTGACTAAATAAAGGCAACTGCTCAAGGGGCTGTTGTGAAATCAATGATTGATAAATTAATATTTCAGATACATGGAAATTATGCTGATAATTTAAACTTAGAATATCTTGGTCAACGCCGAGCACATTGACAGTGATTAAAGGATCCCCTTGTTTCACGATTTGCCCATCAGTAACATGAATGTGTTCTAAACGACTTAATTCAAACGCTTGAATTAACTGTGTTCGTCCCGAAACAATTAGTTTGCCCTGAGTTGTTGCTTGAATATCCAACTTGCCAAAAAATGACCAAGTTACAGCAAGAAAAACGCCGATACCAATAGAAATAGCGACATAGAGAGCCAAATAAGACGGAGGTGTCTTTAATATCGCTAAGTGTGAAGGCAAAAAGCTGTTATAACGGTTTTTGTCTAATCGATGTTTCATTTTACGTCCATGTCTGATTTCAGAGACTGCTGTAGAGTCCACAAGTGTTTATAAAAATTACCTTGTTCAATAAGTTGCTGGTGGCTACCTTGCTCAATGATTTCCCCATTTTTCATCACAATGATCCGCTGGTGATGGCGAATAGTTGATAAGCGATGAGCGATAGTGATGATGGTTCTTCCTTTTGCAATGATATGCATATTTTCTTGAATAACGGCTTGGGACTCGTCATCTAATGCGCTAGTCGCCTCATCAAATATAATTACTCTCGGGTTTGAGAGTAGTGTCCGAGCAATTGCAATACGTTGGCGTTGACCGCCAGAAAGGGATGTTCCTCCCTCGGCAAGAACGGTGTCGTAACCTTTTGGTAATTTCAAAATAAAATCATGTGCTCCCGCCATTTTGGCCGCATGAACGACTTCGTCCATGGAAGCATCCGGTGAGGTTTGAGCAATATTGTGAAAAACGGATTGGCTGAATAAAAAATTCTCTTGCAGCACAATGCCAATTTGTTGACGAAGGGAGTGTAAGTTAATCGCGGATATGGGCGTGTGATCCACGAAAATGGTGCCACTCTCTGGGGTATAGAGCCGTAGTAACAATTTAGCAAGGGTACTTTTACCTGACCCGGAAGTACCAACAATACCAATAGTTTCACCCGCTTTAATATTTAAATTAAAGTTTTTTAGAACAAATGGCATGTTAGGTTGGTAGCGGAACGAGATATTCTTTAAATTTAAGTGCCCTTGAAGAGGCAATTTATTTTCTTGCTGAGACTGTTCAATAGGTAAGTTGATAATTTGGGAAAGTTTTTCGATAGCGACACGGGTTCGAATGTAATCCCCCCACAGTTTAGTGAGTTTGATGAGAGGCTGGTTAGCATGATTAACCATCATGTGAAAAGCAATAAGCTGGCCAATTGTCATCTGCAATGCTAAAACTTCAGAGGCACCAACCCACAATACAATGGCACTGGTGATTTTTTCAATAGCCATAACCAGATGTTCAGAACGTGAGCTTATTTGCCCTGATACAAAGTTAGTTTGGCTCATATCAGCGGTTTGACCGTCCCAGCGACGAGTAAAATTTGGTTCTACGGATAAGCTTTTCGCAGTTTCGATTCCATTAATGCTTTCGGTCAAAAAAGAGGTATTGATGGCGATATTGGTGAACTGTTGTTGTGCTGCAGATTCAATTTTAGGTGTTAACCACCAAGCTAATAAAAGATAAAATGGAATAGAACACAGAAATATTATTGTGAGTGTTGTAGAGATTAAATTCATCACAAAAATAAATACAAATAAAAATAGCACATCGACACATAGAGTGAAAAAACTACTGGTTAAAAATTCACGAATAGTTTCGAGCTCTTTCACTCGGGTGACAATTGCGCCTATTTGCCTACTTTTAAAAAAGGGGATAGGCAGCCTAAGTAAATGATCAACCAGCTTTAAGCCGAGTGTCATGTCAATGCGGTTAACGGTATGGTGATAAATATACTCACGTAACCCTTTCAATGTCACTTCTATTAACGCCGCAATAATTAACCCAAAAATTAAAACGTCCAATGTGACTAAGCTATTATGAACGAGCACTTTATCCATAATAACTTGCATAACAATAGGGGAAACTAATGCGAGTATTTGTAATATAAATGAAAAGAATAAAACCCACAAAATAATAGGTTTGTATTTCATAAATTCAACTTGGAACCAGGTAATGTCAAATTGACCCTGCTTAAGGTTTACTTCTAACCAATGACCATTCCATTGTTGATTCAGCTCATCAATACTCCATATCTCTGGCGGCGTATTCCCAAATTGCTGAATGAGCACTTGTTCTTGGTTGCGGTTAGCTAATAGGAAAGCCTCTCCCTTGGTATTATATAAAATAGCAGGGCAAACTATTTTAGTTAGATTTTTATTTTTCTGATATTTATTCCTACAGCGAATGGAGTATTTCGATTTAATAAGGTTAAGTTTTTCATTGTAACTAATAGGTTCATTGAGTGTTTTTTCCAGTTCTTTAGGGTTTATCCCCCCTGATAACTTAGCAATAACACTAATAAAGTATAATGTCGATTTTGATTTGAGACTATCCATTTTCTATATTAATAAATTCCTTAAGTTATTTTAATTTTATAATTAAAACCTGTATTAATAAAATATACAGTAGGTAATAATAAAATAGGGTGGAATTTGGATAATACAGGGTTTGTAATTCGCTGTGTATTGAAGTTAGTCTCATTATGTAATTAATGAAGAAATTATATTTAACCGCAAATATATTTAAAGATATTGAAAAGTTGTATATCTCTTCAATATCTATATTTAAATGTAATTAATTATTCGGGGATAGATAAAAACCGATGGATAGCTCTTAAAACATGGTCTGGCTTTTCTGCATGAACCCAGTGGCCTGTATCAGCGACAACCCATGCTTTGGCTTGCGGAAACTGTTGTGCGATTTGGTCTTTATATTCAGCTTGTACATAGGGGGAGTTTCCACCGGGGATTAACAATACGGGTTTGTCCCAGGCAGGTACTGTTTCCCAACCAATAATGCTTTCATAATTAGTTTTGAGAGCAGGTAAATTAAATTTCCACTCACCTTGTTTAAAAGATTTAAGCAGAAATTGGATTACGCCATCTTCGTTAATGTAATCACGCATAATCACGGTAGCTTCTTGGCGAGTTTTTGCATTTTTTGCTGTGACTGCATCAAGAGCCGCAAATATTTTATCATGACGACGGACTTGGTAAGCAACGGGCGCCATATCAATCGCCACGATACTATCAATAAAATTAGGGGCGATTGCGGTTGCTGCCATGGCAATTTTCCCCCCCATTGAGTGGCCAATTAAAATAGCATTTTTGTAACCTAAAGATTTGACTAACGTAATAACATCTTGAGCCATTTGCTGGTAGCTCATTTGCTCATCACGAAATGAGTCGCCATGATTACGAACATCAATTTGGATCGTATCGAAATATTGTTGTAAATTACGTCCTAAAACACCTAAGTTATTAAGGTCACCAAATAACCCATGGATGAGTACTATAGGGCTATTTGAGATTGGATTTTCAGGTTTATGAATAGTATGGTTAAGTAATACAGTCATATTTGTTTGATCAATTCGTCAGCGGTACATGCGCCTTATCATGTCACGGCTCTGAGTAAAATCCAAATGGTCAAATAAACGGCAATCTTGGCTGCGGTAAATTAATGGGGGGATAACTAAGGGGATCGCCGCCAGTAAATTTCAAAAAATTGAATTGGGTCACTGAGGTGAAATATTGAAAGTAATGGCGTGATAACCCACTGAATTATCTTTGAACATTAGAATAATGTTTACTTTAAGTCATTGAAATTTTAATTGTTTTGTTTTTTTTAAATCTGTCTTATAATCACACCGCAAATTTTAGTTAAATAAGTACTGGGAAAAAATGAAAACGATAGAAGTTGATGAAGAGCTTTACCGCTATATTGCGAGCCATACACAGCATATCGGTGAAAGTGCATCGGATATTTTGCGCCGTATGTTAAATTTCAAATCCGGGCAGCCAGTACAAGCAAAAGAAATGGGCCAGGAACATGCTGTTATTAAAGCTGAACCTGCGATGAGTATACCTGCTGTTGCATTAAATCCTGTTAGAGTCATGAGAGAGCTTCTGCTATCTGATGCTTACGCAGAAAAAAGTAAAGCGATTGACCGCTTTATGTTGATTTTATCTACTTTATATAGTTTAGATGCAAATCGTTTTGCGAGTGCGACAGAGCTAATGCATGGCCGAACTCGTATTTATTTTGCTGGTGATGAACAAACATTACTTGCAGCTGGTAAACAGTCTAAACCGCGTCATATCCCAGGAACACCCTATTGGGTGATCACGAACACGAATACGAATCGTAAGCGTAGTATGGTGGATGCGATCATGCAGGAAATGCAATTTCCAGCCAATGTGATTGAAAAAGTTTGTAATACTATTTAAAACTGAAAGGCCACTGATGTTGATAGCAAAGCATCAGTGCTTTGGGAGAAAACAAGTGACAATACATGAACGTGCAGGGCAGCTTCCGTTTCAAAGTGACTTGATCAATGTCGCTCAATTAACCGCTCAATATTATACACAGCAACCGCAACCTGGAAATGCATCTCAAGCTGTTAAGTTTGGCACATCAGGGCATCGTGGTAGTTCATTGCGTAAAAACTTTAATGAAAACCATATATTAGCTATTGCACAAGCGATTGCTGATTTACGTAAAAAGCAAGGCGTAACAGGCCCTTGTTTTGTGGGGAAAGACACCCATGCGTTATCAGAAGCGGCATTTATCACGGTGGTTGAAGTCTTAGCGGCAAATCAAGTTC
Organism: Providencia sp. PROV032; assembly: GCF_028484875.1. Classification (NCBI taxonomy): domain Bacteria; kingdom Pseudomonadati; phylum Pseudomonadota; class Gammaproteobacteria; order Enterobacterales; family Morganellaceae; genus Providencia; species Providencia sp. PROV032. The sequence continues at coordinate 199,884 of NZ_JAMPSX010000003.1, read as the reverse complement.
ATGTTATTGTTCAGGAAAATAATGGGTTTACCCCAACGCCTGCCGTTTCTCATGCTATTTTGAGTTATAACCAATCACATCAGGATGTTGCGGATGGTATTGTTATTACCCCATCACATAACCCACCTGAAGATGGCGGTATTAAATATAATCCTGCGAATGGTGGGCCTGCAGATACCGATTTAACGTCTGTCATTGAGAAAAATGCTAACCAATTACTAGCCAATCACCTTGAAGGGGTTAATAGAACCAACTTTGATAGCGCGATGGCGAGTGAATACGTCATTCAGCAAGATTTGGTTATGCCTTATGTCTCTGCATTAGGCGAAGTTGTTGATATGCAAGCAATTGCTAAATCTGGTTTAAAAATTGGCGTAGACCCTTTGGGCGGCTCTGGTATTGAATATTGGAAAAAAATTGCTGAATATTATCAATTAGATATTGAAATCGTAAACGACCAACTAGACCAAACATTCCGTTTTATGCCTTTAGACCATGATGGTGTCATCCGTATGGACTGCTCATCAAGTTGGGCAATGGCAGGTTTGCTTGGGATGAAAGAAAAATTTGATTTAGCTTTCGCTAATGACCCTGACTATGACCGTCATGGTATTGTTACACCAGCTGGTTTAATGAATCCCAACCACTATCTCGCAGTGGCAATCGACTACCTATTCCAACATCGTCCTCAGTGGGGGAAAGACGTTGCTGTAGGGAAAACACTAGTCTCAAGTGCAATGATTGACCGTGTTGTAAACGATATAGGGCGTGAACTCGTTGAAGTGCCTGTTGGGTTTAAATGGTTTGTTGATGGGTTATTCAGCGGCCAGCTAGGTTTTGGCGGTGAGGAAAGTGCTGGGGCATCGTTCTTAAAGTTCGATGGCACCCCTTGGTCAACAGACAAAGACGGTATCATCCTTTGCTTACTTGCAGCGGAAATTACAGCTGTTACCGGTGAGAACCCACAACAACGTTACAATAATTTAGCGAAAAAATTTGGGGCTCCGATTTATAATCGTATACAAGCGAAAGCCAGCCATGAAGAAAAAGCGAAATTAAGTAAATTATCGCCGGAAATGGTTGCAGCAGACACATTGGCGGGAGATAAAATTACACAGCGTTTAACCGCTGCCCCCGGTAATAATGCGCCAATTGGTGGTTTAAAAATCATGACTGATTATGGCTGGTTCGCAGCAAGACCATCAGGCACGGAAGAAGCGTATAAAATTTATTGTGAAAGCTTCCGCGGAGAAGCGCATTTACGCCAAATAGAAAAAGAAGCGATTGAGATCGTTAGTAAAGTTATTCGCTAATTTTTTAATCCTTCATAAAAGACATTTCAATAAATATCCCGAATACAGCGCTATGATGTAATTCGGGATATTATCGCTTATTTATTGTTAATTTCTCCATAAAATGATGCTTGTCGAGAGTGTGACGAGATTAACAAAATTCTTTTCCTCATTATCAAAAAATAACGCCCTTTTCTTTTTTTGGCTTGCTGACAATAACCGTTGCAGCTAAAGGCTTGGAGTGGTACAACTTTATGTATCTGAGTGAATTTTATTAACCATAATTGAAGATGGATAGGGTGAGGTCAATGAGTCAGGTTTATAATTTCAGTGCAGGCCCAGCTATGCTACCTGTTGAAGTCATGCGTCGTGCTGAACAAGAATTTTGTAACTGGAAAGGTTTAGGTGTTTCTGTGATGGAAGTTAGCCATCGCGGAAAAGACTTTATCGAAGTGGCAACGGAAGCAGAGCAAAATCTACGTGATTTATTAAATATCCCTGATAACTATAAAGTTTTATTTTGTCACGGTGGGGCTCGAGCCCATTTTGCAACGTTACCCATGAATTTATTAGGTGATAAAACGACCGCAGACTATATCGTAAGCGGCTATTGGTCAGAGTCTGCAGCAAAAGAAGCTGAAAAATACTGCACACCTAATGTGATTCAAATTACCGAAGAAAAAGACGGTGTTGTAAGTTTAAAACCTATGAAAGATTGGCCATTAAGTGATGATGCCGCTTATGTCCATTATTGTCCAAATGAAACCATTGGCGGCTTAGCCATTCATGAGGAACCTGACTTCCCTGAAGATAAAATTATTGTTGCTGACTACTCCTCTTCTATCTTATCTAAACCGATTGATGTTAGTCGCTATGGTGTGATTTATGCAGGGGCTCAAAAAAATATTGGGCCAGCTGGGCTTACCATCGTTATTATCCGAGAAGACCTACTCGGTAAAGCTTCACCTCAGACCCCATCGGTATTTGATTACACGGTATTAGCAAAACACGATTCAATGTTTAATACTCCACCGACTTTCGCTTGGTATCTTGCAGGGATGGTCTTCAAATGGTTAAAAGAGCAAGGCGGTTTGCAAGAAATGGCTAAGCGTAATTATGAGAAATCACAATTACTTTACAATGCAATTGATGATAGCCAGTTCTATATTAACCGTGTTGCAGTTGAAAATCGCTCTTGGATGAATATACCGTTCCAAATGCAAAATCCGGCTCTTGATGCAAAATTTATCGAAGAAGCCAAAGAGCAAGGCTTACTTTCGCTAAAAGGCCATAAAGTGGCTGGTGGTATGCGTGCATCAATCTACAATGCGATGCCATTAGCAGGTGTACAGGCTTTGGTTGACTTTATGGCAAACTTTGAACGCCATAATGCTTAACATATTGAGTAAGCTGGTAAAATAGGACGTTTTGCCAGTTTTCGGGCTCTTTTATAGTTAATTAAAAAGAAAAAAGAGCTCGGTTATTTTTATTTGCAAACTTCACTGGAGAACCTGCTTTCTATGCAATCCCTGACATTACAACCTATCTCTTCAATTAACGGCACGATTAATTTGCCAGGGTCTAAAAGTGTTTCAAACCGCGCACTGTTATTAGCCGCGATGGCTAAAGGAACGACCACACTCACTAACTTATTAGACAGTGATGATATTCGCCATATGCTGAATGCATTAAGCCAGTTAGGTGTGAAATATCAACTATCTGAGGACAAAACACGTTGTCGTGTGGAAGGGATAGGCGGAAACTTATCTCATCCAAATGATCTAGAGATATTTTTAGGCAATGCCGGAACGGCAATGCGCCCATTGGCTGCTGCATTATCACTAAGTCACAATAATATTATTTTGACGGGTGAGCCTCGCATGAAAGAGCGCCCAATTGGGCATTTGGTCGATGCATTAAGGGAAGGTGGCGCAGAAATTGAATATTTAGAGCAGGAAAACTACCCGCCACTACGCTTAAAAGGTGGTTTCATCGGTGGTCAAATTTCAGTTGATGGGTCTGTTTCCAGCCAATTTTTAACTGCGTTATTAATGGCAGCGCCCCGTGCAGAACAAGACACAACAATTACAATTATTGGCGAGTTAGTTTCCAAACCTTATATTGATATCACGTTAGCATTAATGAAAACATTTGGTGTTAATGTCGAAAATCATCAATATGAACATTTCGTTATCAAAGGTCAGCAGCAATATCAGTCACCAGGTGAATATTTGGTTGAGGGTGATGCCTCATCCGCATCTTATTTCCTCGCAGCGGCTGCCATTAAGGGAGGCGTAGTGCGGGTAACAGGAATTGGGCGTAATAGTTTGCAAGGTGATACGAAATTTGCCAACGTTTTAGAAAAAATGGGAGCAACTATTCGTTGGGGTGACGACTTCGTTGAATGTGAACGCGGCACATTGACGGGCATTGACATGGATATGAATGCGATCCCTGATGCGGCAATGACCATTGGAACGGTTGCTCTGTTTGCTGAAGGCGAAACGGTTATTCGTAATATTTATAACTGGCGAGTCAAAGAAACCGACCGGTTATATGCGATGGCGACAGAGCTACGAAAAGTTGGCGCTGAAGTGGAAGAAGGACATGATTATATTCGTGTCGTTCCACCGAAAAAATTACAACATGCTGAAATTGAAACGTATAATGACCATCGTATCGCGATGTGTTTTTCGTTAGTTGCATTATCGGATACACCAGTAACAATTTTGGATCCCGGCTGTACTGCAAAGACTTTCCCAGATTACTTTGAACAATTGGCGCGATTGAGTCACTAATCTACTGGTTAGGTTGGTATTGCTTTTTTGATATCAACCTGATTTTTATTGTTCAAACATCAATTTTTCTTATTTTTTAGCAATCATCAGAACCTGCTTATTTCACAAATCTACTGAATTGGTATAATACTTTCACAGATTTTAATTGCGGGTAGCTAGGCTATTTGCAGAAAAGGAGATTTTTATATGGTGGCGATAGCCCCTGTAATCACCGTTGATGGACCAAGCGGAGCAGGTAAAGGTACACTTTGCCAAGCATTAGCAAACGAATTTGGATGGCAGCTTTTAGACTCTGGTGCAATTTATCGTGTATTAGCGTTAGCGGCGTTGCATCACCATGTTGATATCCAATCCGAAGATGCGTTAGTTCCTTTGGCTGCAAATTTAGATGTGAAATTTGTTCCTGAAAATAATGTCCTGAAAGTGATTCTGGAAGGGGAAGATGTTTCGAATCAAATTAGAACCGAAACAGTAGGGAATACAGCATCCCAAACAGCAACTTTTCCTCGCGTACGTGAAGCGTTACTTCGACGCCAACGTGCATTTAGAACCTTACCCGGGCTTATTGCTGATGGCCGTGATATGGGAACGGTAGTTTTCCCAGATGCCCCAGTCAAAATTTTTCTTGATGCCTCCGCAGAGGAACGTGCTCATCGGCGGATGAAGCAGTTGCAAGAAAAAGGTTTTGATGTTAATTTTGAACGTCTTTTAAGCGAAATTGAAGAGCGTGATTTTCGTGATCGTAATCGCTCTGTAGCGCCTCTCATTGCCGCGAAAGACGCATTAGTGCTGGATTCCACAAGTATGTCTATTGAGGAAGTTATTGAAAAAGCACACGCCTATGCAAAAAAAATTCTACAATTATCGTGATAATAGGCTTTATTTTAGCTTATAATTAGATAAGATACGCAATTACCGCTATGTGATTATATTATTAGCATAGCATCAACCTTGCGACATGGAATGTTGTGGGGTATGTGAAACAACCCCATTTGGCGGGAAGCTAAGTGGACGTTAAATAAAAACTCTTGAAGATCATTAATATGACTGAATCTTTTGCTCAACTCTTTGAAGAATCCCTGCAGAATATTGAAACTCGTCCTGGTTCTATCGTCCGTGGTACTGTTGTTGCCATCGATAAAGACGTAGTCCTTGTTGACGCAGGTCTTAAATCAGAATCTGCTATCCCAGTAGAACAGTTCAAAAATGCTCAGGGTGAGCTAGAAATCCAAGTTGGCGACGAAATCGATGTAGCTCTGGATGCAGTAGAAGATGGTTTCGGTGAAACTATCCTGTCTCGTGAGAAAGCTAAACGTCATGAAGCATGGCTGATGCTGGAAAAAGCTTACGAAGAAGCTGAAACTGTAACTGGTGTTATCAACGGTAAAGTTAAAGGTGGTTTCACTGTTGAACTGAACGGTATTCGTGCGTTCTTACCAGGTTCACTGGTTGATGTACGTCCAGTTCGTGATACTACTCACTTGGAAGGCAAAGAGCTTGAGTTCAAAGTAATCAAGCTGGATCAGAAACGCAACAACGTTGTTGTTTCTCGTCGTGCTGTAATTGAATCTGAAAGCAGCGCTGAGCGCGATCAACTGCTGGAAAATCTGCAAGAAGGCATGGAAGTTAAAGGTATCGTTAAGAACCTTACTGACTACGGTGCATTCGTTGATCTGGGCGGTGTTGACGGCCTGCTGCATATCACTGACATGGCTTGGAAACGTGTTAAACACCCAAGCGAAATCGTCAACGTTGGTGATGAAATCAATGTTAAAGTTCTGAAATTCGACCGTGAACGCACTCGTGTTTCTCTGGGTCTGAAACAACTGGGCGAAGATCCTTGGGTCGCAATCGCTAAACGTTACCCAGAAGGTACTAAACTGACTGGTCGCGTTACTAACCTGACTGACTACGGCTGCTTCGTAGAAATCGAAGAAGGCGTTGAAGGTCTGGTTCACGTTTCAGAAATGGATTGGACTAACAAAAACATCCACCCATCTAAAGTTGTTAACGTTGGTGATGTTGTTGAAGTTATGGTTCTGGATATCGATGAAGAACGTCGTCGTATCTCACTGGGCCTGAAACAGTGCAAATCTAACCCATGGCAGCAATTTGCAGAAACTCACAACAAAGGCGACCGCGTTGAAGGTAAAATCAAGTCTATCACTGACTTCGGTATCTTCATCGGTCTGGACGGCGGCATCGATGGCCTGGTTCACCTGTCTGACATCTCCTGGAACGTTGCAGGCGAAGAAGCAGTTCGTGAATACAAAAAAGGTGATGAAATCGCAGCTGTTGTTCTGCAAGTCGACGCAGAGCGTGAGCGTATTTCTTTAGGTGTTAAACAGTTAGCTGAAGATCCATTCAATAACTACTTAGCAGCAACTAAGAAAGGCGCAATCGTAACTGGTAAAGTAATTGCAGTTGATGCTAAAGGTGCAACTGTTGAGCTGACACTGGGCGTTGAAGGTTACCTGCGTGCATCAGAAGCTTCACGTGACCGTGTTGAAGATGCAACACTGGTTCTGAACGTTGGTGATGATGTTGAAGCTAAATACACTGGTGTTGATCGTAAGAACCGTGTAATTAACCTGTCTGTTCGCGCTAAAGACGAAGCTGATGAGAAAGACGCTGTTGCAGCTGTGAACAAACAAGAAGATACAGCATTCGGCAACAATGCTATGGCTGAAGCTTTCAAAGCAGCTAAAGGCGAATAATTAAGTGGGGGCAACAGTAGCGTTGCCCCTTTGTAACGGTAGTTTAGGGAGGTACTATGACCAAGTCTGAATTAATTGAAAGACTGGCTAGCCAGCAGTCTCATCTTTCAGCAAAAACCGTTGAGGAAGCTGTAAAGGAAATTCTTGAGCATATGGCGGATACGTTAGCTAACGGTGAGCGTATTGAAGTCCGTGGTTTCGGCAGTTTTTCTCTTCACTACCGTGCTCCACGCGTTGGCCGTAACCCAAAAACTGGTGATAAAGTGGAACTAGAAGGTAAATATGTTCCTCATTTTAAACCAGGTAAAGAATTACGTGATCGTGTAAATATTTACGGCCAATAATATAATCAGGCTGTAAATCTTAATTATTACATCAAAACAGTGCTTGTATTTTATACGGCACTGTTTTTTATATCTAGCCAACACCAACACCAACACCAACACCAACACCAACACCAACACCAACACCAACACCAACACCAACACCAACACCAACACCAACACCAACACCAACACTTTTAATGCCTATAAAACAATAAAATAAATCCAAAATCAGCTTTAGAGATATAGACATGTTTTGCGAAGCGCTTCGCAAACTAATATGTATCTTCTTGTTAGCAAAAAACAGATTGGGAAGCGTTACGTAAAATAAAAAAATGAGACTTAAAAAATGCATAGGAATAAATAAACTAAAGTAAATAAACGCTATGTAGGGATACAAAAGTTGATAAAAAATATCATCTACATAATAAGATGGCTAAATAACTCACTCAAAAAATATAATTTAATCTTTAATAGGGAATTACCTGTTTCGATGACAATGGCTTCTATTGCTTTGATTTTAGGTACATTACCACTTTTATTTATACCTAAAATTTTAATACTGAGTGAATTATTATTTGTTTTTTTGTTTGTATCGGTATTAATAATATTCTTTATATTTGGTAAATCAGGCAAATTTTTAGCACTAATTATTATGTTTTTTCTATGGGCTAATTGGCATGGAATTAATATAATTAATCATATTAATTATCTATCTGAAAAAAATAATGATATTGATGTGGTTATTGTTGGTATTCCTTTGAATAACAAAGAGCAAAAAATCAAAGTACGTATTGATAAAATTAACAATCGCATTGTTTTTCCTCCGCTATATGCTACATGGAAAACGAAGGAAACGGTTTGTGCTGGGCAGTCTTGGCGGATCAATGGCAAAATAAAGCCACTTCACAGTTCACTAAATGAAGGCGGATTTAACCTACAACGTTATTATTTAGCTAATAGGATCATAGGAGTTTTGAAAAGCCAAAAAGAAAAGCCATTAGAAAAGGCGTGTTCTGTAAGGCAAAAAATCATTTATAACTATATGGAACTAATTGATTCATTATCTAATAAAGGAATTATTTATGGGTTAATGTTTGGCGATAGAAGTTTATTGCCCGCAGATCAAACCTATTTACTGCAGAAAACAAATTTGACACATTTAATGGCTATCTCGGGCTTACATATTGGCTTAGCTTACTTGTTTGGCTTTCTTATTACTCGAGGAGTTCAATATTTTTTACCAATAAAATATATTAATGAAATACTCCCAGTAGTAATAGGTATAGGGCTAGCTATTTTTTATGCGTGGATCTCGGGGTTTGCTATCCCTGCAACACGGGCACTGTTTGCCTTACTATTATGGGTATATATTAGAAATAAGCCTGCAAGGTACTTTGCTTGGCAATGGGCACTTTGGAGCATAGCGGGAATATTACTGTTAGATCCATTAGCTATTTTGTCGGATAGTTTTTGGTTATCTAGCTTCGCTGTACTCGCTATTCTGTATTGGTTATCGATATTTCCATTAACCTACCATTTAGCTAAAGGGGTGAAAGGTAAAATTATAGGGTTAGTACATTTACAAATAGGCTTACTCATCTTACTAATTCCAATGCAACTTATTATATTTAATGGTATTAACATAATGGGGTTAGTGGCTAACGTTTGGTTTGTTCCGTTAATTTCTTGGTGTGTTGTTCCTGTTATTTTGGTCGTGTTTTTAGTGCCAATAGAGGTGGTTCAGCAGTCTCTTTTATATGTAGTAGACAGGGTGATAGATATAGGGCTAAAGCCATTACCTTACTTCAGTGCTTTTTGGTCAGAGTTTATTAATGTACCTTATTATTTATTTTTAATATGTTGGCTAAGTGTCATTATCATTTTATTTAAATGGTACAAACGTTATTTTGGGCTGATTGGCTGTGTGATTATCTCAATTTTCCTTGAAAGAGGAAGTAGTAAACAGCACAAAGAAGGCTGGAAAATGACGGTATTGGATATCGGGCATGGTTTAGCCGTTGTGATAGAGCAAAATAACTTGGCATTACTCTATGATACTGGAAATGCGTGGAAAGGGGGGAGTAATGCACAGCGTCAAATTGTTCCTTTTCTTAAATACCATGATATAACCCCCATCGGGGTAATTTTAAGCCATGATCATTTAGATCATACCGGGGGAGTGAATTATTTAATTCAACAATACCCATGGTTAAGTGTAAGAAGTAGTTTTGGGCCCCAGAACACTTTGGTATACAAGAAAAAAAATAATAATATAAAAAAAATGAAGCATCTTCCCTGTTTTAAAGGCCAAAAATGGCAGTGGGGAATATTAACTTTTGAAGTATTATGGCCTGAGAAGTTAGCACCAATATCGCATAATGATGATTCTTGTGTCATTCAATTGACAGATGGGTTTCATAAAATTTTATTAACAGGAGATATCGAAAAACAAGGGGAAAAATCACTTGTCGCAATGTACAAGAACCGGTTACGTTCGAGTCTTCTTTTCGCCCCTCATCATGGAAGTAGCACTTCATCAACTGATTTATTGTTAAGAAATGTTCAACCTTCAATGGTGGTAGTCTCATCTGCAAGGTATAGTGCATGGAAAATTCCGTCGCAAAAAGTCTATTTTAGATATAAAAATAGTAATATTAAATGGTTAAATACAGCAGAAGATGGTCAGTTAACTTTATGGTTTAAAAAGGAAAAAATTAAAATCTCACGTTATCGCTATGAAATTCAGCCTCGCTGGTATCATCTGTGGTTTGGCTTACCGCTATTTCCCGAGTAGAATAGTGCGCTTACATTAAGTCTGGTAATTAAAAGTATGAATGATAAAGACCTTTCGACAAAACAAACTTTTCGTCGCTTGTGGCCGATAATTGCGCCTTTTAAAGCGGGTTTAATCGTTGCAGCAATAGCACTTATCATAAACGCAGCAGGTGATGCATTTATGATTTCTTTATTAAAACCTTTATTGGATGAAGGCTTTGATAAAGCAGATAATGACGTTTTAAAATGGCTTCCGCTTGCGGTGTTAGGGTTAATGGTTGTTCGTGGTGGGTCTAGCTTTGTTTCAACCTATTGTGTTTCGTGGGTAGCAGGTAAAGTCGTGATGAACATGCGACGTAAGCTGTTTGGTCATATGATGGGAATGCCCGTTAGTTTTTTTGATCAGCAATCAACAGGAACACTATTATCTAGAATTACCTATGACTCAGAACAAGTTGCATCTTCTTCTTCTGGCGCATTAATTACAATTATTCGTGAAAGTGCTTATATCATCGGGTTATTTGCTATGATGTTTTATTATAGCTGGCAACTTTCTCTTATTTTAATCGTGATAGCCCCTATTGTATCAATCACTATTCGCATCGTCTCTAAGCGTTTCCGTAAGATTAGTAAAAATATGCAAACGGGTATGGGGCATGTGACGGCAAGTGCCGAACAGATGTTAAAGGGTCATAAAGAAGTATTAATTTTTGGTGGGCAGAAAGTTGAAACTGAACGTTTTAATAAAGTCAGTAACAACATGCGCCGCCAAAATATGAAAATGGTAACCGCTTCAGCAATCTCTGACCCTATTGTTCAGTTAATTGCATCATTTGCATTAGCATTTGTTCTTTATGCTGCGAGTTTTCCCGAAATTCGTGATGAATTAACATCAGGAACCATTGCCGTTGTTTTCTCATCAATGTTCGCGTTGATGCGTCCATTAAAATCATTAACTAACGTTAACTCACAATTCCAACGTGGTATGGCGGCTTGCCAAACGTTATTTGCAATCTTAGATTCGGAACAAGAAAAAGATAACGGAACTAAAGTACTAAAAGAGGTTAAAGGGGACATTAAATTTGAACATGTCACTTTTACCTATGCAACCAAAGAACATCCTGCGTTAGACGATGTTTCGTTTACTTTGCCTGCTGGAAAATCAGTTGCTCTCGTTGGGCGATCAGGTTCAGGTAAGTCTACTATTGCAAATTTGATTACACGTTTTTATGACATTGATGAAGGCTCTATTCAAATTGATGGTCATGATATTCGTGAATACACATTATCCTCATTACGTAGCCAAGTCGCGTTAGTTTCTCAACATGTTTATCTATTTAACGATACGATAGCGAATAATATTGCTTATGCAACAGATGGTAGCTATAGCCGCGAACAAATAGAGAAAGCAGCAGAAATGGCCTATGCAATGGATTTCATTGCTAAACTTGAAAAAGGCTTGGATACGGTTATTGGCGAAAATGGCGTTATGCTTTCTGGCGGACAACGTCAAAGAATAGCAATTGCTCGTGCACTTCTACGCGACGCGCCAATTCTTATTCTTGATGAGGCAACATCTGCACTAGATACAGAGTCTGAACGTGCTATTCAAGCTGCTCTTGATGAGTTACAGAAAAATAGAACATCCTTAGTCATTGCTCACCGGCTATCGACAATAGAAAATGCGGATGAAATATTAGTAGTACAAGATGGACGGATCATTGAGCGTGGCAACCATGCATCTCTATTAGCTCAAGATGGCGCATATTCACAGTTACACAGCATTCAGTTTAAACAATGATAGAACGTATTTGGTCTGGTAAATCATGGCTGTATCTTTTATTACTGCCGTTGTCTTTCCTTTATGGATTGGTAACGGTAATTAGAGATATGGCTTATAAAATCGGGCTGAAACGTTCATGGAAAGCGCCAATTCCAGTGGTAGTGGTGGGAAACCTGACAGCGGGGGGAAATGGTAAAACCCCTGTTGTTATCTGGTTAGTGGAGTCACTCACCAAAGAAGGCTACCGCGTGGGGGTTGTTTCTCGAGGGTATGGCGGTAAAGCTGAAAAATATCCGCTGATACTTGATGAAGCGACCACAACCGAAGTTGCAGGGGATGAACCTGTATTAATTTTTCATCGTACAAAATCCCCTGTAGCAGTCGCGCCCAAGCGAAGTGATGCCGTTAAAGCCTTACTCGAAAAATTTCCGTTAGATGTGATTATTACTGATGATGGGTTGCAACACTATGCGCTGCAACGTGACTACGAAATTGTCGTTATTGATGGCCAACGCCGTTTTGGTAATGGTTGGTGGCTACCAGCAGGGCCAATGCGTGAAAGGGCTGGGCGTTTAAAGCGTGTTAATGCTGTCATTGTTAATGGTGGTGAGCCACAAGAAAATGAAGCTTTAATGGCTCTTGAAGGCGATGTTGCTTGTAACCTTGTTAGTGGTGAAAAACAAGCGGTTACACAATTGCCTGCAGTTATCGCAATGGCAGGTATTGGTCATCCTCCTCGTTTTTTTGCCTCATTAGAAAATAAAGGGGTCGAGGTCATTAGTACCCATGCTTTTGCTGATCATCAGTCATATGAATTAAAACAGCTTTCACGGTTAGTTAAAAATGAACAAAACTTATTAATGACCGAAAAAGATGCTGTAAAATGCCGTGCTTTCGCACAACCAAATTGGTGGTTTCTTCCAGTCCAAGCACATTTACAAGCTCCAGACGCTGAAAAAATCTTAAGCGGAATAAAAAAACTTATCACAAATAACAAAAAAACTTGTCTATAACGTTCCTCTGTGATAATAATATCATCAATGTGATATAGATCTACTTATTATGTATCTAGATGCAATACATTGATAATTGGATTTTATACTAGCTTAAATTTCACGCTCCGTTCTTTAGTTAGTCTTCATATCCTCGCATAATCTATACTGTAAAGTCGCTGTCACCGTGTTTTGTCATCATAATGTCAAAATAGACTGTTAACTTCACAGTAGATTTGCGGTGTCTGAAATTTACATATATGAGCGTTATAAAATATGCACAATGATTTGTGCGCATGAATTGGTAAAGTTTAATTACTCTTTGATGTATTAATAGATCGGCAGTTTATAAATGGGAAGCAAGAAAGAGTAATGATACAAAGATAAAAAAAATATTGTTCTCAGAACAAAAGGAGTTTTAATATGAATTTTCAATTACATATGGGTCGAGTTAAATGGTTTGACGCAAAAGAAGGTTACGGTTTTATTTCCCCATTCAATGGTGGTGATGATGTATTTGTGACAACAAAGTCAATTGCTAATAAAAAAATCAAATCATTATTCGAAGGTCAAAGCGTTGAGTTCTCTGTTACTCGTAATTCGGATGGCATAACGGCAGCTGACGTTATCGCTTATTAGATAATAAACAGAACAATTTCTCCTGCCTTTATCCTCTCATCTCTCGCAGGAGATCTTATTCAGGAAGATTAAAGTTAACGGTGATATCTGCATGTGATATCCTGACTCCAAGTGAGTTAAAATCCATTCGGGAGAAAACATGGATCACCGTTTACTTGAAATCGTTGCCTGTCCTGTATGCCACGGCAAATTAAGTTATAACAAAGAAAACCTCGAACTTATTTGTAAGTTTGATCACTTAGCCTATCCCATTCGTGATGGCATCCCTGTATTGCTAGAAAATGAAGCGCGCCCTGTTTCATTAGATGAAGGCCAGTAATCATCATGTTTACGGTTATTATTCCTGCTCGTTATGCATCAACACGTTTACCAGGTAAGCCTTTGGCTGATATCCATGGTAAGACAATGGTTGTTCGGGTGATGGAGCAAGCCATTAAGTCGGGGGCTAGCCGGGTGATAGTTGCGACAGATCACTCTGATGTTGCTAAAGCGGTGATTGAAGCGGGCGGTGAAGCCTGTATGACAGACCCAAATCATCAGTCTGGAACAGAAAGATTAGCTGAGGTTATTGATACTTATGCTTTTTCTGACAATGAAATCATCGTGAATGTGCAAGGTGATGAACCTTTAATTCCACCTGAGATTATTAGTCAAGTGGCTCATAACCTTCAGGGGAGCAAAGCTGAGATGGGGACACTGGCTGTACCTATTAATGATGCTCATGAAGCGTTTAATCCAAATGCAGTCAAGGTTGTTACTGATCACGAAGGTTATGCACTGTATTTTTCTCGAGCAACTATTCCTTGGGATAGGGACAACTTTGCCAAAAGCCATGATGTAATAGGCGATACCTTTTTACGCCATATCGGGATATACGCTTATCGCGCAGGGTTTATTCGTCGCTACATTAAGTGGGAAGCAAGTCCATTAGAAAAAATCGAAATGCTAGAGCAACTTAGGGTGCTTTGGTACGGAGAAAAAATTCATGTGGATGTCGCGAAAACTACGCCAGGCGCTGGTGTTGATACCCCTGAAGACCTTGAACTTGTTAGAAAGCAATTTATCCAGTAGTCAGTATTTTCTTAATGGTCAAAATGGCCAATATGCGATTTAGCTAAATAAAGGTGTAATCTCAATAGGTTACACCTTTTTTGTTGTTATTCAGCAGCAATAGCTTCAGGTGTAGCAAGTTGATCGTCTAATGCCTGTGTATTATTGGGTTTTAAATGCCACCAAATGGTACCAAGAAATTCATACCAAGCACGCTCACTATGACCAAAATAATATGAGGAAGGAATGTATTTCTCCCATGGATTAATTTCACTCGTGATAACTAACTGGTTTGCGGGTGCAGGGAAAGGATTCATTCCTCGTTGAGTAAACATGGTCATCGCACGAGGCAGGTGATTAGCTGAAGTGACTAATAAAAAAGGTGATTTTCCAATAATTTTTTCAACTTCATAAGCTTCTTCTTGTGTATCTTTGGGTTCAGTGAGGGGAATTATATCTTGTGCAGGAACACCTAAGGATTGCGCTACTTGTGCGGCAACTTCGGCACTGCTGATGGTACTACTCGCTTTACCGCCGGTGAAAATAAGTTTACTACCAGGGTGTTTAAGATAAAGGCGAACACCTTCAGTCACTCTAGGTAAGCTATTATTCAATAGGTTAGAGCTTGGGCTCCAATCTGGGTTGTATGTAAAGCCGCCCCCTAGCACAACAATGTAACGTACATCTTGAGGGGGTGTTTCTGTAATCAGTTCATAGCGTTTATTAAATTGCTTTTCTGCAGGGGCAAGTAAAGTATCTGAAATAGGCTGTAACCCCAACAGGGTTATGAAAACTAAACTTAGAGTAGTCAACGTCTTCCCACAACGCTGCCAGCGTGTGAACCAGAGCAAAAGCAGCCCGATAAACCCGACAATGAGCAATAATGGTAATGGCATCAATAGAGAGCCAATATATTTTTTTAAGATAAATAACATAACTAAGCCTATTCTTATGGGGTATAGAGCCACCATTGCGGTGGTATCTGCAGAAAAAATACGTAATAAAACGGCTAAACTAGAGGAAAAATAACAACATGGTGTTTAATAGCGCCAAAATGAAATTTGCTGGGCACAATAAAGTACTATGCAAAAATATAGCTATTATCTGTTATAATTCCTGTTTTAACAGTCGCCTCGCATTGTATGTGATAAGTGCAATGTAATGTGAGAATATTTCTGGTTAGCGTTGATTTTCTCCATAATCAAGATGTAATCAACCATTTTACGTTTTTTCGCGACAAATTGGCTCATAAACCGCTTTAAATAATAGATGATAGGTAACCGGATAGCACATGGCAGACCGCAACTTTGATGATATTGTCGATAAATTTGCAAAAAATATCTACGGAACGACAAAAGGAAAAATACGAGAAGCGGTAGTCTGGCAAGATTTGACTCAATTATTGCACAGCCAATTTGAGGGGAAAACCCTAAAAATACTTGATGCAGGTGGTGGTGAAGGGCATTTTTCACGCAAACTCGCCGAAATGGGGCATCAGGTGATACTTTGCGATTTATCTGAAGAGATGTTGGAACGAGGCAGGGAACTTGCCAAGGAACAAGGTATTAGCGATAACATGCGTTTTGTACATTGTGCGGTGCAAGATGTTGCACAATACATTGATGAACCTGTTGACCTTGTTCTGTTTCATGCGGTACTTGAATGGATTAGCGATCAAAAATATGCAATTGAACAACTGGTAGATATAATTAGACCAGAAGGCGTATTTTCTGTCATGTTCTATAATGCAAATGGTCTGGTGATGCGTAACGCAATTTTGGGAAATTTTCATCTTGCAACGCCACATATCCAACGTCGTCGCAAACGCTCGTTATCACCGCAAAAACCACTTTTTCCTCATCAAGTTGATGCTTGGTTGAGTGAGTGTAATATGCAGATTATCGGTAAAAGTGGTGTTAGGGTATTTCATGACTATTTACAAAGTCGGCAGTTACAGCAAAAAGATTTTCCAGCATTGTTGGCATTAGAGCAGCAGTATTGCCGTGAAGAACCCTATATTAGTATGGGGCGTTATATTCATGTCATGGCACGCAAACAAATACAAAAGGACGATTTATGAGTGATTTTTCCCAGACCGTCCCTGAACTTGTGTCTTGGGCACGAAAAAATGATTTTTCGATTTCACTTCCCGCTGAACGTTTGGCATTTTTGCTTGCGGTGGCGGTATTAAATAGTGAAAGAGTCAATGGTGAAATGAGTGAAGTGGAGCTGGTTGATGCCTTTCGTGAGGTTTGCAAAGGGTTTGAACAGACCACAGAATCTTTGGCGGTAAGAGCCAATAATGCCATCAATGATATGGTTCGCCAGAAGATATTTAACCGTTTTGCCAGTGACATTGTTGAAGGTAATGCCATTTACCGCTTAACCCCTCTGGGGATCGGTATCAGCGATTATTATATTCGTCAGCGAGAGTTCTCAACATTAAGACTTTCTATGCAGCTTTCTATTGTTGCAGGAGAGCTGCAACGTGCCGCTGAAGCCGCAGAGGAAGGGGGCGATGAATTTTATTGGCATCGTTATGTATTTGCCCCACTAAAATATTCAGTTGCTGAAATTTTTGACAGTATTGATTTATCGCAACGCATTATGGATGAACAACAAAATTCAGTAAAAGAAGATATTGCGGCATTATTAAATCAAGACTGGCAGGCAGCTATTGCTAATTGTGAGCAATTACTGTCAGAAACATCAGGTACATTGCGTGAATTGCAAGACACATTAGAAGCCGCAGGGGACAAACTGCAAGCGAATTTATTACGTATTCAAGAAGCCAATATGAATGCGCCAGTGTTCTCTGACATAGTAGATAGGCTGGTTTTTGACCTGCAAAATAAACTAGACCGTATTGTTAGCTGGGGTCAACAATCTATCGATTTATGGATTGGCTATGATCGTCATGTTCATAAGTTTATCCGTACAGCTATCGATATGGATAAAAATAGAATATTTTCTCAGCGGTTACGTCAATCCGTTCAGCACTACCTTGATAGCCCTTGGGCACTCACTTACGCCAATGCGGATCGGTTATTCGATATGCGTGATGAAGAGCTCGCGTTGCATGATGAAGAAGTGATGGGTGAATTACCACCAGAGCTTGAATTTGAAGAGTTTAGTGAATTAAATGATAAGCTTGCTGAGCTAATGGAAGTTGAGTTAGCCATTTATAAAGCAGAGCAACGGCCGCTCGATGTTGGCCGTGTGTTGCATGACTATTTACTGCAATATCCACAAAAACGTCATTTTGATGTAGCTCGAATTATTATCGACCAAGCTGTTAAATTAGGTATCGCAGAGGCTGATTTGGCGGGGTTACCGGCAGAATGGCAAGCTATTAATGATCACGGAGCCAAGGTACAGGCACATGTCATCGACAAATATTGAACAATTTATGCCAGTTAAGCTGGCTCAAGCATTAGCTAACCCGATTTTTCCAGAGCTAGACAGCCAATTGCGTTCAGGTCGCCATATTAGTGTTGATGACCTTGATAACCACGCATTTTTGATGGATTTTCAGGAAGCATTAGAACAATTTTATGCACGATATAACGTAGAATTAATTCGTGCCCCTGAGGGGTTCTTCTATTTACGTCCGCGCTCAACAACCTTAATACCTCGCTCTGTGTTATCTGAATTAGATATGATGGTTGGGAAAATTCTTTGTTATCTCTATCTCAGCCCCGAACGCTTGAGTAACCAAGGTATTTTTACCTCACAAGAGTTATTTGAAGAGTTATTATCATTAGCGGATGAAAGCAAATTACTTAAATTTGTTAATCAACGTTCGACAGGTTCTGATTTAGATAAACAAAAACTGCAGGAAAAACTCAGAACATCACTCAACCGTTTACGTCGCTTGGGAATGGTGCACTTTCTGCAAAATGATCCGAGTAAATTTATTATTAGCGAATCTGTCTTCCGTTTTGGTGCCGATGTGCGCAGTGGCGATAACCCACAAGATGCCCAGTTACGGATGATCCGTGATGGTGAAGCTATCTCTCTTGACGGTGAATTATCACTAAAAGATAGTGATGAAGAGGGTGGTGAAGAGAGTCAAGAACCAGCAGAAAGTGATGAGGATGAAGAATAATGATTGAACGCGGAAAATTTCGCTCACTGACGCTGGTGAATTGGAACGGTTTTTTTGCCCGAACTTTTGACCTTGATGAATTAGTGACCACATTATCGGGTGGTAATGGTGCGGGTAAATCAACAACCATGGCGGCATTTATTACCGCGATGATCCCAGATTTAACCTTGCTTCACTTCCGTAACACAACGGAAGCGGGCGCAACCTCTGGCTCTCGTGATAAAGGCTTACATGGTAAGTTACGTCCAGGCGTCTGTTACGCAATTTTAGATGTGTTAAATTCGAAGCATCAGCGTGTCATGGTGGGTGTGCGTTTACAACAAGTCGCCGGGCGCGATAAAAAAGTGGATATTAAGCCGTTTATGGTCCAAGGCATTCCATTGGCGACGGTGCCAACGGAAATATTGACGGAGGTTATTGATGGTCGTCAAGCCAAAGTCATTCCACTCAACGAGTTAAAAGAACGTCTTGAAGAACAGGAAGGCGTTTTGTTTAAGCAGTTTAACTCAATAACTGACTACCATTCGACTCTGTTTGAATTAGGGGTTTTACCTAAACGTTTACGTTCCGCGAGTGACCGAAGCAAATATTATCGCCTGATTGAAGCGTCACTATATGGTGGTATTTCTAGTGCCATTACTCGCTCATTACGTGATTATTTGTTACCTGAAAACAGTGGGGTACGTAAAGCATTCCAAGATATGGAAGCGGCTTTGCGTGAAAACCGTTTAACATTAGAAGCCATTCGTGTAACGCAATCAGACCGTGACTTATTCAAGCATTTGATTAGCCAAGCGACTGATTACGTTTCTGCGGATTATATGCGCCATTCCAATGAAAGACGTATTCACCTTGATGCAGCACTGGCTGCACGCAATGAGCTATTAGCCAGCCGTAAACAATTGCGTGTTGAACAGGTTCGAAGCGTCGAAATGGCGCGTGAGTTGAATGAGCAGAATGGGGCTTCTACAGAATTAGAAGCAGACTACCAAGCGGCCAGTGACCATTTAAATTTAGTGCAAGCCGCGCTGCGTCAGCAAGAGAAAATTGACCGCTATCAAGCGGATATCGAAGAACTGACCTATCGTCTTGAAGAACAAAGTGAAGTCGTTGCTGAAGCAACTGAAACTCAAGAAGAATATGAAGCACGAGCTGAAGCTGCGGAAATTGAAGTTGACGAATTAAAAAATCAACTCGCCGATTACCAACAGGCTCTGGATGTACAACAAACACGCGCTATTCAGTACCAGCAAGCCTTGCACGCCTTAACGCGTGCTCGTGAATTGTGCCAGCTTCCTGAATTATCCATTGATAACGCGGATGAATGGTTAGATACCTTCGAGGCACGCGAACAGCAAGCAACCCAAGCGTTATTAGCGCTTGAGCAAAAAATGAGTGTGGCAGATGCCGCACATAGCCAATTTGAGCAAGCCTATCAATTAGTTAGAAGTATGGTAGGGGAAGTTAGCCGCAGTGATGCATACCAGCAAGCGCGTACATTACTGCGTGATTGGTCATCACAACAACATTTAGCAGATCGCGTGCAGCCGTTGCGTATGCAGTTATCTGAATTGCAACAACGTCTGAATAGCCAGCAAAATGCTGAACGCTTATTGGCAGAGTTTTGTAAGCGTCATGGCCAAAGCTATGAGCCCGATGAGCTTGATGCATTAATGGCTGAGCTGGAAGCACAGCAAGAAGAACTGAGTATTGGTGTGAATGAGAGCGGCGAGAGACGGATGCAAATGCGCCAAGAATTGGAGCAGATCCGCCAACGTATTAGCCAACTTTCATCTAAAGCCCCTGCATGGATTATGGCTCAAGAAGCGCTAACGCAGCTTAATGAGCAGTCCCATGAAACGTTTGAGTCAAGTACTGCTGTGACTGAGTTTATGCAGCAACTCCTCGAACAAGAACGGGAAATAACGGTTGAACGAGATGAAGTTGCTGCGCAACGGAAAGATCTCGAAAAACAAATTGAGCGACTAAGCCAGCCAAGTGGTGCGGAAGATAGCCGCATGTTAGCGTTGGCAGAACGTTTTAATGGTGTGTTGTTATCTGAAATTTATGATGATATTACCATCGAAGACGCGGCTTATTTCTCCGCGCTATATGGTCCTGCACGTCACGGAATTGTGGTGCAAGACCTTGATGTAGTTCGTAATCAATTGGATTCGTTACAAGATTGCCCAGATGATGTGTATTTTATCGAGGGAGATCCATCTTCTTTCGATGATAGCGTTTTTGATGCGCAAGAGTTTGAAAATGCGGTATTAGTCCGTTCGTCTGAGCGTCAATGGCGTTACTCTCGTTATCCTGAATTGCCTTTATTTGGTCGTGCCGCACGTGAAAGCCATTTAGAGTCGTTAACGGCTGAACGTGATGAGCTGGCAGAGCGCTATGCGAATCTGTCATTTGACGTACAGAAAATTCAGCGTTCACACCAAGCATTCAGCCGGTTTATAGGCCAACACATTTCGGTGGCTTTTGAGGATGATCCAGAAGCTGAAATTCGTACACTCAACCAAAAACGTTCGGAGATTGAACGTGCTTTAGCTCAATTTGAAGAGCAAACTCAGCAACAACGTCAACAATTTGCCCAAGGTAAAGAAAGCCTTGCGGCTCTTAATCGTTTATTGCCTCAAATGGGGTTATTACTCGATGAAACATTGACGGACAGAGTTGAAGAGATAAACGAAGAGCTAACGGAAGCAGAAGAAGCGGCACATTTCCTGAATAAACATGGCGATGCGTTAGATAAATTAGAGCCGATTGTGACGGTGTTACTCAGTGATCCTGAACAACACGAGCAATTACGCAAAGATTATGAGTCAGCAAAACATAGCCAGCAAAATGCGAAACAGCAAGCTTTTGCATTAGTAGAGGTTGTTCAGCGCCGTGCTCACTTTAGTTACAGTGATTCAACCGGAATGGTGAATGAAAACGCGGACCTAAATGAAAAACTACGTCAGCGTTTAGAGCAGGCAGAAACCGAACGTACACGTGCTCGCGAGCAATTACGCCAGCACCAAGCACAAAGTGCGCAGTTCCATCAGGTTCTTGCCTCGTTACGCAGTTCTTTCGATACCAAACAAGAGATGTTGAAAGAGCTCGAAGTCGAGATGCAAGAGATTGGCGTAAAAGCCGACCCTGACGCCCAAGAGCGCGCTCGTATCCGACGCGATGAGTTGCACCAGCGTGTCATGGAAAATCGTAGCCGTATTAACCAGTTAGAAAAACAGCTGACATTATGTGAAGCCGAAATGGATAACTTACAGAAGCGCCTTCGTAAGTTAGAAAAAGACTACTATATGCTGCGTGAGCAGGTCGTGACGGCAAAAGCAGGTTGGTGTGCGGTAATGTGCTTGGTGAAAGACAATGGCGTTGAACGTCGTCTACACCGCCGTGAACTGGCTTATACTGACGGTGACAGCTTACGTTCGATGTCGGATAAAGCCTTAGGTGCGTTGCGCTTAGCAGTTGCAGATAACGAACATTTGCGGGATGTACTGCGTTTGTCTGAGGATCCAAAACACCCAGAGCGGAAGATAAAATTCTTTATTGCGGTATATCAACACCTACGTGAACGTATTCGCCAAGATATTATTCGTACTGATGACCCGATTGATGCAATCGAGCAAATGGAAATTGAGCTGGCGCGCTTAACGGAAGAACTAACCGCACGTGAGCAAAAATTGGCGATCAGTTCAAAAAGTGTGGCGAATATTATTCGCAAAACCATTCAGCGCGAACAAAATCGAATTCGTATGCTAAACCAAGGGCTGCAAGCGGTGGCGTTTGGTCAGGTTAAAGGGGTTCGCCTCAATGTGAATATTCGAGAAAGTCATGCATTGTTACTGAGTGTGCTCTCTGAAGAGAGCGAAATGCATCAAGACTTATTCACCAGCCAACGGTTAACATTCTCTGAAGCAATGGCTAAGTTATACCAACGCCTCAACCCTCAAGTGGATGTTGGGCAGCGGTTGCCGCAAACTATCGGTGAAGAATTACTCGATTACCGTAACTACTTAGAGTTAGAAGTTGAGGTTAATAGAGGTTCAGATGGCTGGTTAAAAGCGGAAAGTGGTGCGTTATCCACGGGTGAGGCTATTGGTACGGGGATGTCCATCTTAGTGATGGTAGTACAAAGCTGGGAAGAAGAGTCCCGCCGTTTGCGTGCGAAAGATATTATTCCTTGCCGTTTATTATTCTTAGATGAAGCTGCGCGATTAGATGCTAAATCAATTGCAACCTTATTTGAACTGTGTGACAGATTAGAAATGCAGCTAATTATTGCAGCGCCAGAGAATATTAGTCCTGAGAAGGGCACAACTTATAAACTAGTTCGTAAAGTGGTTGGTAATCATGAACATGTGCATGTAGTTGGCTTAAAAGGCTTCGGGCAAGAACCCCCGACTGTACAAGCCCCAACATTGCAGTAATAGTTTTTGTGAGTGAAATGAAGGCCGGTATTTAGAAATAAATATCGGTTTTTTTATATGGTAATTAAGTGGCAAAGAAAGCGTTAGGTAAACTTTTAATTAAAATAAAATTCATCTATGTTTAAACCACGAATACACTGTTGAATTCCCTATGATGAAAATAATTCTTTTTCTCATTAATTGTTAACTTAGCAGTACATAATCTGAAAAAAGGAAAATTAGCCTATTCCTATAACATTACTGCTAAAATTAAATAGAATAAAATTGTAATTATAATAAAAATATTATTATCCATGTTGTAAATTAAGGTGGATGTATGGCAAAGAGAAGAGTGAGAGCTCTGCAAGTCTCGGTAATATGCGGGTTGATGGCGTTACAGTTTCCCGCATTCTCAAATGAAGAAAATACGCAGCAAAGTGTTTCTGAAGTTCAAACGATAGCTTCGGTGACACCAGCAGAAAGTTTAGTCAAAATAACACAGTCGCTTCCTGCGGATGTGAAACCTATCTTTTCTACGCAATTAGCAAAATTATACGCTGATAGGCAAATGCAGCTATTGTGGCAAGATGAAGCGGCAATTAGCCAATTTCAGCAACAATTGGCAGAACTATCCCTTTCTGGCGTTCAGCCTCAATTTGGGGAGTGGTTAGCGATACTGGAAAATAATCAGTTAAACGAGCTAGGCCGTGACGTTGTTTTATCTGATGCCATGCTTGGTTATTTACAGTATTTATCGTCGATAGAAGCGAATGGGCAATATTGGTTATACACTAATCGACCTTATAAAATTATGGCTCCAACGGCCGCTCAAATGAAACCATGGATAGATGCCATCGAGTCTAATAACTTAGGTGATTGGGTTAAATCGCAAGCCCCGAGTCACCCAATGTATTTGCCAATGCGCAAAGAAATGTTGAAATTATTAGCGATCCCTGAAGATAACCTGGAAATTGTGGGAACGAAAACATTAAAGCCAGGGCAGTCTAGCGATGATGTAGTTATTTTGCGTCAAATCTTGCAACGTGAAGGGTTACTTGAAGGCGGAAATGTAACCGAAGACATCGCGCCTCCTGAGACCATGGCTCAAGTAGCAGAACTGGCAACTGAACAAGCCACTGAATCGACAGGAACACTTGATGCACCTGCGAGCTCTGTGTCGAAAGTCTATGATCAAGAGCTCGTCGATGCGGTAAAAAAATTCCAATTGCAATATGGCTTAGAAGCAGACGGTGTTGTTGGAAAAGGCACGCGTGTTTGGTTAAACATGCAGCCTAAGCAGAAAGCAGGTTTAATGGCACTCAATATTCAACGCTTACGTATTATACCTGCAAGTAGTGGGACAGGGATTTTAGTGAATATTCCTGGCTACTCTTTAGATTTCTATTTAAATGACGAAGTGATTTTAGACTCTAAAGTGATTGTTGGTCGTGCTGATCGCAAAACACCAATCATGAGCAGTGCGCTAAACAATGTAGTTATTAACCCACCTTGGAGTGTGCCGACCAGTATGGCACGTAAAGATATCGCTCCAAGAGGAAAACAAGACCCAAGTTATTTTAGTCGTAAAGGATATACGGTTTATTCAGGGTGGGGCTCAGATTCTTATGAAATTGATCCTTATGCGATAGATTGGGAAAATATCACCCCCGCAAATTTCCCATACCGTATTCGGCAGGCACCAGGCCCAACTAACTCATTAGGACGCTATAAGTTTAATATGCCGAGTTCAGATGCGATTTATTTACACGATACACCAAACCATAGTTTATTTAATCGTAATGCACGTGCAATAAGCTCTGGATGTGTACGAGTGAATAAAGCAAGTGAGCTAGCGAGTATTTTATTAGGTGACGCAGGTTGGGAAAAAAAACGCATTGATGGTGCGTTGAAAGAAGGGTCAACACGGTATGTCAATATACCCGATAGGATCCCCGTTTTTCTGTATTACCAAACCGCATGGGTAGATAAAGACCAGCAACCACAATATCGAGCCGATATTTATCAATATGATAATTCGATTAATAATGCAGATAAATATTTGCCAATATTGAAAAAGATTTTACACTAATTGTAGTTTTTAATTTAAAGGGGGGATTTTCTCCCCTTAATTATTTTAAGAGTTAATTGCTTGAGCGCAGTTTTTTACACATTTCCATTCTGTGACCTTACCTCTAGGATCCGTTTTTATCTTATTTATTCCGTTGTTTTATGGTTGCTCAATCATTACTATTTTGCTTACCTTTGATAAAGGCAGCATATTTTGTGTCTTAAATTGCATGTTTCGAGCAGTTCTAGTGATAAAACTCTCTTTTTGACGAAAAATGCAATAAAATTTCTGCGAAGTATGCATATCTTTACATAATTATACATTAAAGATAAGCGTGATTTGCTAGACTCAATAGGTTGCCAAAATTTTATCGATTAATACTGAAAATATTAGAATCTGAGCTATCACCTATGGATATAATTGATCAATCCCGCAGAAAGTGGTTAGGTATTGGGGCCGCAACAGTTGGCCTTAGTTTATTACCAAGCCATGTATTTGCTGCGATGACGACCCCTAGACCACGTATTTTGCGTTTTCAAAACATTAATACAGGCGAATCGCTAAAAACTGAGTTTTTTGACGGGCGCCGTTATAATAAGTCTGAATTAGCGCGTTTAAATCATTTTTTCCGTGATTACCGTTGCGACAAAGTAAAAACTATTGACCCAAAACTGTTTGACCAAATCTATTTATTACAAATGATGATGGGAACAAACAAACCTGTCCAACTGATCTCTGGTTATCGTTCTTTAGAGACTAACAATAAATTGCGCAGTAAAAGCTCTGGCGTGGCAAAGAAAAGTTACCATACCCGTGGGCAAGCGATGGATTTCCATATCGAAGGGTTACAACTGAGCAATATCCGCAAAGCTGCGCTAAAAATGAAAGCGGGTGGTGTTGGTTACTATCCTCGAAGCAATTTTATACATATTGATACAGGACCTGCAAGAACGTGGTAATCTGTGCATAGGTGACACAGATTACGGAGTAATTGCTCGATGAAATATACTATTATCCCAGTAACACCATTTATGCAAAATTGCCACGTTATTTGGGATGAAAATACGTTAGATGCGGTTGTTGTTGACCCCGGCGGTGAAGCAGAAAAATTAATTTCTGCTATTGAAAACCTTGGGCTGAAGTTAACTAAAATTCTGTTAACACATGGTCATTCTGACCATATCGGTGCATCAGCTATTCTTTCTAAGCATTTTTCAGTGCCTATCTATGGCCCGCAAAAAGAAGACGCTTTTTGGATTGAAAACCTCGCAGAACAAAATGCGATGTTTTATATTGGTGAATGCCCTGACTTTACGCCGGATTACTGGTTAGAAGAAGGGGACAAAGTGACTTGCGGCAATATGGCATTTGATGTACTGCATTGCCCTGGTCATACACCCGGCCACATTATTTTTGTGAATCACGCCGATAAATTAATTTCAATGGGTGATGTCCTTTTTAAAGGGGGAGTCGGCCGAAGTGATTTTCCACGCGGTAATCATCAAGACCTAATTTCCTCTATAAAAAACAAAGTATTACCTCTAGGTGATGATTTTCAGTTCATTCCAGGGCATGGCCCCATGTCAAACTTAGGTTTTGAGCGTAAAACAAACCCTTTCTTGCAAGATGAACAACCTGTTTGGTGATTGATTTTGAAGAGCTTAATAGTTTGATGTAAAAGGCACCTAGTTAGGTGCCTTTTGTATTAGATAGCATGTGCTAAGTAATGATTACAGCACTTTAACGATAGCATCACACAGCGGAACCATGTTCTCTAAAGTTAAGCCCGCCACGTTAATACGGCCAGAGCTAACGGCATAGATACCAAATTCGCTACGTAGACGCTCTACCTGCTCTTTTGTTAGGCCACTGAAGGAGAACATACCGTTTTGGTTGATAATGAAGCTGAAGTCCTGTTTAGCGCCTTTTTCTTCCAATGTTTTCACTAACAGTTGGCGCATGCGTTTAATACGCTCACGCATTGCGGTTAATTCTTGGATCCATTCCGCTTTTAACACGTCATCAGAAAGGATAGTTGTCACCACTGCCGCACCGTGTGCTGGTGGGTTTGAGTAGTTTGCACGAATAACCGCTTTCGCTTGGCTAAATGCACGCTCTGCGTTGTCACTGTCTTTAGCAATGATGGTACAAGCACCGACACGCTCATTGTATAAACCGAAGTTTTTAGAGAATGAGCTCGCAACAATCATTTCAGGGTTGTTTTTGGTGAAAATACGCAGGCCTTCGGCATCTTCATCTAAGCCTTTTGCGAAACCTTGGTAGGCAAAGTCAAAAACCGGTAATAAGCCTTTGTCTGCACATAATGCGGCTAGTTTTGTCCATTGCTCAGCCGTTGGGTCAATACCCGTTGGGTTATGGCAGCAGCCGTGTAGAACAATCACATCACCGGCCACAGCAGATGACAGGCTGTTAAACATACCGTCGAAATCCATACCATGTTTTGCAGCGTCATAGTAGTTGTAAGTTAAAACTTCTAAACCAGCTGCTTCAAAGATATTTTTGTGGTTAGGCCAAGTTGGGTTGCTGATCCAAACACGCTTTGCGTTGGTTTGTTTAGCAATAAAATCTGCAGCGATACGCAGTGCGCCAGTACCACCCGGTGCTTGCGCTGTACGTGCACGTTTTGAGGTGACAATTTCATGTTGTGCACCGAATAACAGTTCTTGTGTTACACGGCCAAATTCTGGCATTCCGCTAATCGCAAGATAGTTTTTGGTGTTTTCGTTATCCAGCAGGAATTTTTCTGCTTTTTTAACGGTATCAAGCACAGGGGTTTTCCCTGATTCGTCTTTATAGACGCCAATACCTAAGTTGATTTTATTATCGCGGGGATCAGCACGGAAACTATCAGCAAGACCTAAGATTGGGTCAGCAGGGGCAGAAGTAATTTTTTCAAACATGTTGTCGATTCCAAAGCTCTGTAGTGGTACCCAAGACAATTTACAGTGTATGAAGGCGTAAGTGAGAATGCTTTTGGCTATCCTTGCTTGTAAACAGCCCATACAATTAAAATTGATGGATATAGCTGAAAACGGGTTTAGTCGAACGAGTCGAGTTCTCAGGGTAACGTGATAAAGGCTTTTTGCCAACCGTTTTACCAAAAATTGGCGAGATCTTGTGAGCTAGGTAGGAATTGCATGTAATCTAACCATAAATATCTATAAAGGTGGTGAATCAGTCTGTCTTACCGATAATTTGAGTGTTTCTAGGGGGGAAGTTTGAGGGAGAGGAAAAAATAAAAAAGCAGCGCCGAAGCGCTGCTTACAAAAACATGTTACTGTTTTCTAACTTATCAGTTAACTGATAATTAGAATTGGTAAACTAAACCTAAACCAACTACGTTGTCAGTGTTGATACCAGCAGCTTTAGTGAAGCTGTTGTCATCTAACAGGTTGATTTTATAGTCAACAACTGCAGACATGTTTTTGTTGAAGTAGTAGTAAGAACCAACAGAAATATATTTCAGGACGTCTTCATTACCATAGCTAACACCAGCACGGCTGTTCAGGCTCTTACCTTTAGACTGTACATAAGCAACAGATGGTTTTAAACCGAAATCAAACAGATATTGACCTACTAACTCAATGTTTTCAGTTTTGTTAGCAACTAAATCATATTTACCGTAGTGAGTCATGTTCAGAGTTTGACCATACATCGCTGCTAAGTAAACGTTGTTAGCGTCGAATTTAGCACCAACGTTCCATGCTTGAGCACGGTCACCAGTAGCTTCTGATGTTTTCTGGTTTTTAGTACGAGCAGAGTTAGAATAACCACCACCCAGTGTTACACCCCAGCCTAAGTCATAAGCTGTTGAGAAACCATAACCATCGCCGTTGTTTTTGTAAACTTCAGAAACACCAGATTTGTTAGTTTCGGTATTTTTACCTTGGTATTGCAGCGCGAAGCTTAAGCCATCAACATAACCGAACATGTCGCTGTTGCGGTAAGTTAACAGGTTACGGTTACGACCAGTCATGTAAGTATCAGTCTGAGCCATAGAGTCGCCGCCCCATAATGGCAGAACGTCGGTCCATGCAGCTGTATCATATACCACACCGTAGTTACGGCCGTAGTCGATTGAACCGAAATCAGCAAATTTCAGACCCGCATACGCTAAACGGTTTTTGTTGGTATTATCGTCTTCGCCTTTATTGGTTTTAGTTTCCCACTCGAAACGACCAAAACCAGTCAGTTGATCAGTGATTTGAGTATCACCTTTCAGGCCTAAACGAACGCGTGAATCATCACCATCTTCACTTTTTCCATTGCTACCTTTGCCATCTGCAAAGTAGTGACGAACGTCAACTTTACCGTAAACGTCTAATTTGTTGCCGTCTTTGTTGTATACTTCAGCTGCGTTTGCTGCACCAGCAGCTAACAGAGCTGGGATAACCATTGCAAGAATATTGCGTTTCATCATTATTATTACCCTCATTGGTGTTATTCGGACACCTGCCACTGCCAAAAATAATTCGCAAAAAATAATTGGAACTATTTGTGAGAGATTAGTGTCGTCTATGTCGGCGACCAGTGTTCCATTGCTAAATAAAATTATCCACCCTCAAAGTGCTACAAAATCAAAGATTCTGAAACAAATGGTAACAAGGTGTTTCAAAATGTAAAAAATAGACCAATAAATAACCGCTCATCGTACCAGTTTAAAAAATATTACAAAAATTAGGGAACTTTTTCAAAAGACAAATTGGTTTTTTTTTGAGCAGTTTAGCGAATGTAAAGTGGTTATTTATCACCAGTAAAAAGAGGATCGTGAGATTAAAAAGCAGATTATTCTTAGCGGTAGCAGATTGGTGCCATTTTGGGGTGAATTATAAGGTGATAACGTAAAAATTGTGATCGGGTTATCATGTGGCTGCAATTTTATGTAATGGACTGAAATAGTCCGTAGTTAAAAATATATTAGAGTGAAAAATAACGGGTCAACATTAGTTGACCCGTTATTTAGGGGGTTAATACAGAAAAGCGGTTATTAGAACGCAGCATTTCTTGGGGTACGTGGGAATGGAATGACTTCACGCACGTTACCGACACCAGTGACATAAGCTACTAAACGCTCAAAACCAAGGCCGAAACCTGAGTGAGGAACGGTGCCATAACGACGCAGATCACGGTACCACCAGTAATCTTCTTTATTCATACCCATTTCTTCAAGGCGGGCATCTAGCATATCAAGACGTTCTTCACGCTGTGAGCCACCGATGATCTCACCAATACCCGGTGCTAATACGTCCATCGCGGCAACCGTTTTGCCATCTTCATTGAGACGCATATAGAAAGCTTTGATGTCTTTCGGGTAGTTTTTCACAACAACAGGCGCTTTAAAGTGTTGTTCTGCTAAGTAGCGCTCATGTTCAGACGACATATCGACGCCCCAATAAACTGGGTTTTCGAATTTTTGACCACAAGTTTCAAGGATTTTAATGGCATCCGTGTAATCAACTTGTGCAAAGTCTGAGTTAACAAAGCTTTCTAAGCGGTTGATAACGTCTTTATCAACACGTTGTGCAAAGAACTCTAAGTCGTCGCGGCGTTCTTCAAGAGCAGCTTTGAAGGCGAATTTCAACATTTTTTCTGCCAGACCTGCGACATCGTCTAAAGAGGCAAAAGCCACTTCAGGTTCGACCATCCAGAACTCAGCTAAGTGACGGCTAGTATTTGAGTTTTCAGCACGGAAGGTTGGGCCGAAAGTATAGACTTTGCTAATTGCGGTTGCGTAAGCTTCACCATTCAGTTGGCCTGATACAGTTAAGAACGCTTCGCGACCAAAGAAGTCTTCGCTGAAGTCCACTTCACCTTTGTCATTACGTGGCAGGTTGTTGTAGTCCAGTGTGGAAACACGGAACATCTCACCTGCGCCTTCGGTATCGGAAGCGGTAATGATTGGCGTAGAAACCCAGAAGTAGCCTTGTTCATCAAAGAAACGGTGGATTGCTTGCGCTAAAGTGTGGCGCACACGTGCAACAGCACCAATTAAGTTAGTGCGCGGGCGCAAGTGCGCTGCTTCACGTAAAAACTCAACACTGTGGCGTTTTGCTGCCATTGGGTAGGTGTCAGGGTCTTCAACCCAGCCAACGACTTTTACAGCAGTGGCTTCAAGTTCAAATGATTGACCTTGGCCTGGGGATTCTTTTACGGTACCCGTAACTTCAACTGAACAACCCGTTGTGAGGTGCAGGACTTCGTCATTATAATTAGATATATTATTATTAATGATAGCCTGTAACGGATTAAAGCAAGAACCGTCATAAACGGCGAGGAAAGAAAAACCAGCATTTGAATCTCTCCTTGTACGTACCCAGCCTTGAACGGTGACTTCTGTGCCTACCGCCACTCGGCCTTGCAGTACGTCGACTACAGGCGCTACTATCATATAATTCACTCTCTTCATATTTAACGATATCTACTTCGACTATCTCAATCCGTCATACTTCGAGCCGTAGATGCGTTGGCTTCACAAACCGACCCTAGTCACATACTTATGTATGCTCCTAGG
Source organism: Providencia sp. PROV032 (assembly GCF_028484875.1). NCBI lineage: Bacteria > Pseudomonadati > Pseudomonadota > Gammaproteobacteria > Enterobacterales > Morganellaceae > Providencia > Providencia sp. PROV032. The sequence goes on along the minus strand of NZ_JAMPSX010000003.1, from coordinate 168,383 downwards.
GCTCACTTTGTTTGCCGCCTTCCTACAACTCGAATTATTTAGGATGTAATTCAAATTGTTTTAAATCCATTCGACCGCTTATATCTATGAATATTATTCAAAAAATGTCATCGGCTTATGGCGATTAAAATAGTTAAAGTAGGGATATTAACGAAATCCCATTTTTCAGGGGCCAAAGCTCTATGTTACTTGCCATTTATTAGGAAACAAGTAAAAAATCGCGATAAAACATTTCTGTTGAAGCGAAGCGTGGGTATTGAGCTTAAAAGCTATAGTAATAGTAAGTGAATAAAAGAAAAAGAGGGTTTTGAAGCTCTGGGCAAGAAAAGTGCAAATTCTTACTCAGAGCTGGGGAAAAGCGACTTAGTTAACAGGCTTTTTCCATTTTAGGTAGGTCGAACGCTTTTCTGAGTTGATTGACGAACTCATCATCTTCACAAATGGTTTTTCCTGGGCTATCAGATAGCTTAGCGACAGGTTTACCATTGCACTCTACGAGTTTAATCACAATATTCAACGGGGTTACATTTGGAATATTGCAGGTTAGACGCGTGCCGATACCAAAAACAAGGTTAATCCGCTGATGAAAATAACGATATAATTCAAGTGCTTTCTGTAAGTCTAAACTGTCTGAGAACACTAGCGTTTTGCTCATAGGGTCAATCCCCAATTTTTGGTAATGAGCAATGGCTTTTTCACCCCATTCGATCGGGTCCCCTGAATCATGGCGCAATCCTTGGTAGCGGTTCGCAAAGTTAACATCAAAATCACGCAAAAAAGCATCCATGGTGATACAGTCAGTTAATGCGACACCCAAGTGATTAGGATATTCATCTAGCCAACTTTGTAATGCTTCGCGTTGGCTATTTGCTAATTCAGGGCTGATTTGCTGGTGGGCTTGGAACCATTCATGGGCTTGTGTGCCAACAGGGGATAAATCTAATTCGTGTGCAAGTTTGTAATTGCTTGTCCCAACAAGATAAGGAAATTCTTGTTTAAGCATTGAAACAATGGCGGATTGTACGTCGTAGGAGAAACGGCGGCGTGTACCAAAGTCCATGAGCTTAAAGTGAGACAAATCAAGCTGGTGTTCATCGGCTTGTTGATAGAAAACATTTAGCAGCTTTTTGAGTTGCTGAACAGCATCGTCAGGATGAATGTTTGGATGCCTATCTTTTTGGATGATTTCACTGACTAATGCAAGGAGTGGTACCTCCCACATGATCACTTCACGCCAAGGCCCACTAATGCGAATAGCCAATTGGCCTTCGTCGGTGGTACTGACAACGACTTGTTCTGGGTTAAAGCGGAATGACCTTAACCACATAAGGTAGTCTTCTTGGAAAAAAGGTAAGCGGCGGAGAAAACCCAGTTCATCATCAGAAAGTGACAATTTAGCCATTAACTGAATTTGTTGCCTAATTTCATCGGCGTAAGCACCTAAGATTTCACTGCTACGACAGCGAAATTCAGCGACAACCGGTACCTGATAGTAACGGTGGAAAACGGCCTGCTGCATATGAAGCTTGTAAGCATCGGTATCAAGCAGTGATGTAATAATTGGTGTAGCGTCTAGATTCATGGAACGCAGACATCCTCGCGGAGCTTATCTTTACCACTAATGCTGTTAATTTTTACTCTTGTTTCCCTTGAAAGCTGTTTGATTTTCAAAAAGTCACAATGAGATAAAAGTTGCAATAGTTGTTAGCTAAATCGTTAAAGTTGCAAAAGTATACCCACTTTAGCAAAAGATAGAAGTGTTATTCTACCTCTTGCTTTCAAGGAGCACGGCAATCTAAATTCGCGTATTGCTTTTTTGTATGACTATTTTCTGTATTACTATGGAATCAAATAAATACGCTTTATTCGTATTGTGCCTCATAGAAACAGATAAAAGCATTAATCACCAAAAGATACTAACACGCCATAAAATATTTAATAGTGCAATAGCACCAACAAGCAAACGAATTTTTAACAAAGTTAAGTACGGTGTGTTATATAAAACTAACATGGCTATAAAAATAGATAACATTTTTTGATGAAAATGTTTCTCAAATCCATTCACATTATTGTGGCTTATAGTATTGTATAAGTAATAAAGTAGTACGATATTGAATATAACGAATTAAAAGGTTACTTATGACCCAGTTAAGACAAGCGAAATATCGTCAGGATTATCAAGCACCTGATTACACAATTACAGAGATTGACCTCGATTTTAATCTTGACCCAGTGAAAACGATTGTTACCGCAGTAAGTAAGGTAAAACGCCTTAATCCGCAATCTTCAACGCTTGAGCTCAATGGCGAAGATTTATCGTTAGTCAGCCTAGAAGTCGATGGCAAAGCGTGGCAAAACTATAAAGAATCCGAAGGTAAATTAATTATTGAATCATTGCCTGAATCTTTCACACTACGGATTGTGAATGAAATTAGCCCTGAGAAAAATACTGCGCTAGAAGGGTTATATGTTTCAGGTGAGGCGTTATGCACACAATGTGAAGCAGAAGGTTTCCGCCATATTACCTATTACCAAGACCGACCAGATGTATTAGCTCGCTATACCACCACAATTACAGCGGATAAATCACGTTATCCTTATTTACTTTCAAATGGGAACCGTATCGCAGAAGGTGAGTTAGAAGACGGCCGCCATTGGGTTAAGTGGGAAGACCCATTCCCGAAACCAAGTTATTTATTTGCCTTAGTCGCAGGTGATTTTGACGTTTTAAAAGACACCTTTGTCACTCGCAGTGGTCGTGAAGTTGCGTTAGAGCTCTTTGTTGATAAAGGCAATTTAGACCGTGCTCCTTGGGCAATGCAGTCCCTTAAAAATGCCATGAAATGGGATGAAGAACGCTTTGGTTTAGAGTATGACCTTGATATCTATATGATTGTTGCTGTTGATTTCTTCAACATGGGAGCAATGGAAAATAAAGGGTTGAATGTCTTTAACTCGAAATATGTTTTAGCCAAAAGCGAAACCGCGACAGATAAAGACTATCTGAATATCGAATCCGTGATTGGCCACGAGTATTTCCATAATTGGACAGGAAACCGCATTACTTGTCGTGATTGGTTCCAATTGAGCCTTAAAGAAGGGCTAACCGTTTTCCGCGATCAAGAATTTAGTTCAGATTTAGGTTCTCGCTCTGTTAACCGTATCAACAATGTCAAAGTAATGCGTTCAGCCCAGTTTGCTGAGGATGCAAGCCCAATGGCGCACCCAATTCGCCCAGATAAAGTCATTGAAATGAACAACTTCTATACTTTGACTGTGTATGAAAAAGGGTCGGAAGTTATTCGCATGATCCACACTCTGTTGGGTGAGGAGATGTTCCAAGCAGGTATACAACTTTATGTTCATCGCCATGATGGCAGTGCAGCAACCTGTGACGATTTTGTGCAGGCGATGGAAGATGCGTCAAATGTTGATTTATCACTATTTCGTCGTTGGTATAGCCAGTCAGGGACACCCGTTTTAACTGTGCGTGATGAATATTCACCAGAAAAACAGCAATATACGCTACATGTTAGCCAAATGACGCCACCGACGGCAGATCAAGCAGAGAAGCAACCATTGCATATCCCATTGGATATTGAGCTCTATGATGAGCAAGGTGGAATTATCACGCTAAAACGTGAGGGGAGCGTCGTGAATTCGGTGCTAAACATTACGCAAGAAACTCAAACGTTTGTTTTTGATGAGGTGACAAGCCGCCCAGTTCCATCTTTATTACGTGAGTTTTCAGCCCCTGTAAAATTAGATTACAACTACACAGATGAGCAACTGGCTTTCTTGATGCAGCACGCAAGTAATGAATTCTCTCGTTGGGATGCGGCTCAACAACTCATTAATAATTATGTAAAAATTAATGTGGCTCATTATCAAAAAGGTGAAGCATTAGTTTTACCTGAGCCAGTGGTAGATGCTTTTCGGGGTGTATTATTAAGTGATTCGATTGATCCTGCATTAGTCGCATTGATCTTAACGTTACCTTCCGAAAACGAGCTAGCAGAATTATTTACGGTTATCGACCCTGTTGCGATCCACGAAGTTGTGAACTTTATTCATCATCATTTAGCGGTAGAAATGCATGATGAACTTCTCTCGGTTTATCGATCCATACATATTGATGGTTATCGTGTTGATCACCAAGATATTGCTAAACGCTCATTGCGTAACATTTGCCTGCAATACTTAGCAGCGGGTGATGATAGCGAGCTGGCGAACAAACTAGTGTTGGAACAATACGAATCAGCGGATAACATGACGGATTCATTGGCCGCATTGACCGCAGCAAACGAATCACAGTTACCTTGTAAAGCCCAGTTAATGTCAGATTTTGATGAGCGCTGGCATCATGACGGGTTAGTCATGGATAAGTGGTTTACATTACAAGGGGCGAACCCTGCAAAAGAAGCGCTTGCTAATGTACGTGAATTATTGGATCACCGCTCATTTAGCATGGGTAACCCTAACCGTGTTCGCTCACTTGTTGGGGCTTTCACTGCGGGGAATCCTGTTAATTTCCATGCAGAAGATAGCAGTGGTTACCAATTTTTGTATGAAATTTTAGTTGATCTCAATACGCGCAACCCGCAAGTGGCTTCAAGATTGATTGAGCCGTTGATCCGTTTAAAACGTTACGACGAAAAGCGCCAAGCACAGATGCGTAAAGTGCTTGAGCAATTAAAAGCACTTGATAACCTGTCTGGTGATCTATTTGAAAAAATAACCAAAGCGTTAGAAAGCTAGTTTATATATAGCTAGCTAGTTGTTGGTTTTAATAAGCCGCTAAAAAATTTCATTTAGCGGCTTATTATTGTTTATGACAAAAGTGGAATATTAAATGAGAGATAACTCTCATAAAATGCTTGTTTTCCCTCGAAAACCCAGGCAAATGCATTTTTATTGATTTTTTCATAGTAAAAGGATGGTGAGATAGGGTAATCTATAGCGCGTTTTATCCGACGAAAAAACCGCATGTATGAATGAAAGCTCGGCAAATTGTATTTGGCGGGGTTTTAGCGTGCGATATGATGTCTACTCTATTGAAACGTACTAGTAAAAATAGGTTATTGGATATGCTATATCACCTTGCCCGCAAGGCACTGTTCCAGCTCGACCCTGAAAAAGCACATGAATTGACTTTTCGCCAGCTTCAACGTTTGAATCATTCCCCTTTCCAATGTCTTATTCGCCAATCTGTTGCCACTAAACCCGTTCAATGCATGGGGCTTTCCTTCAAAAACCCACTAGGGCTCGCCGCGGGTTTAGATAAAGATGGTGAATGTATTGATGCATTTGGTGCCATGGGGTTTGGGTTTATAGAAATTGGTACGGTAACCCCTCGTCCTCAGTCAGGTAATGACAAACCGCGGTTATTTCGACTTGTAGAAGCTGAAGGTTTAATTAACCGGATGGGGTTTAATAATAAAGGTGTCGATAACCTTGTAGAGAATGTTAAAAAATCGAATTATGGCGGGATCATTGGTATCAATATTGGTAAAAATAAAGATACGCCAGTCGAACAAGGTAAAGATGACTATTTAATTTGCATGGATAAGGTCTATGCACATGCTGGTTATATTGCTATTAATATTTCCTCACCAAATACGCCTGGGCTACGAACATTACAATATGGTGAAGCACTGGATGATTTATTAAGTAGCATAAAAGCAAAGCAACTGGAATTACAATTACAGCACCAAAAATATGTGCCTGTTGCTGTAAAAGTTGCGCCTGATTTATCTGAAGAGGAAATTATCCAAGTTTCAGATAGCCTAGTTAGACATAATATCGATGGCGTTATTGCGACGAATACCACGTTAGACCGCTCTTTGGTTCAAGGGATTAGTCATTGTAATGAAACGGGGGGATTAAGTGGTCGTCCTGTGCAATTAAAAAGTACGCAAGTTATTAAACTTATTTCACGTGAGTTAAATGGAAAACTGCCAATAATTGGCGTCGGTGGAATTGATTCTCTTACGGCTGCACGTGAAAAAATGGAAGCGGGTGCCTCTTTAATTCAAATTTATTCTGGTTTTATTTACCATGGGCCAAAATTAATTAAAGATATTGTTAATCATATCTAGTAATAAATTGTAAATTTACGTATCAAGGGGGTTTATTTATGCCCCCTTTTAAACTATATTGCTAATAGTGGCTATTTTTATATCAAATTGATACCAATTTGCAGCTAGTTTGCTATTTAGATAACGACATTATCCGACTATTTATAAAGTAATTTATTTAGCAGTTAATTTAGCGCATAAAAATACACTTTAGAGTAAATTTAGAAAAGATCATGATATCGATCCTTTCTGTTATATTTACCGGTAAATCGCTAAAGGATCGTTTATGAATATTAAACCTGATGATCATTGGCGTTGGTATTTTGATCATGACCATAATAGGGTGATGTTAGATCTCGCCAACGGCATGATATTTCGTTCATGTTTTCCTGCTAAGATGCTAACGGTTTTTGCTCGTAATGAGATGCCATTTAGCATCGAAGATGCAGGTGAATATTATTTATTCGATGAACAGGCTAAAAGATTAAATATTACTCATGAAGAAAGAGCTGAATTAGTCTTAAATAGCTTAGTTGCTTTTCGTTTTTTAAAACCACAGATGCCAAAGAGTTGGTATTTTTCTTCATTTCACTATATTCGTGAGCCTAAGCAAGGGCAAATAATTCAAGTGTGTTTAGAAAATACGAACCGTTACTTCACATTTATTATTGCGGAAGCTGGTCCATCTGCGAGTTTATGTTTATTAGCTGAACCAATATTAGAATTACCCGATCGAACTTTACGGTTTTGCGATCCTATTAAGATCATGAACGATCGCATGCTTGAGTATTCATCTAAAGTGAAACGTCAACTATATGGTAATGCTATTTAGGTGATCACTTAAGATCGTGGAAAAAAGAATAACTAAATAAATAGGCTTTTTGCTAATTTAATGAATCCCAGTTTGCGTGTTTAACACCATCATAGAATTGAACCCTTGATGGTGTTAAAAATAAAACCAGTGCTTAGTTAAACGCTAATTTAACAGATGTTTTCGGGATACAACTACAGGCGAGTATATAACCGTTTTCTTTAATGGCACTTTGTTTTAAGGGGGTGACTTCTCCTGAAATCAGTTTGATTTTACAGCGGCCGCAGATACCAGCACGACATGAATAAGGGATAGTTAAACCATTGGATTCTAATTGCTCAAGGATCACATTTTGGTTATCACCTTCATATTCTGTTTCTTCAAAAACTAAACTGACATTATTGGCTTGGGTCTTCAAGCTATTAGCTGCTAGGTCACTTTCACGTTCTTGAACTAAATATTGTTTTGCTGGTTTAGTTTCTAGTACCGTCAGGGTATCACCAACACGAATAACCCCCGTATTTTTAATAATCACATTTTGTCCGAAATCGACATCACCAGTTTCATCTGAACGGAAGGTTTGCAGTGTCGCAAGTGGCTCACTGTGGGGATGTTTAATTCCTTTTTCTGGGCTAACGGTCGTTAAAATGCACCGGCTACATGGCCTATCTAATGTAAAAACGACATCACCAATTTGAATGGTTTTCCATGTGTCTTCTTCAAAAGGCTTGGCACCTGTAATGATTAAATTGCCACGAAACTGCTCTAATTTAATACTCGCAGGGCAACGGCGCTGTAGTTCTTGGACTGAAGCTTCGTTGATCAGTAAGAAAGGGTAGCCATCAGCAAAAGACATCGGCACATCTTGGTGTTCTTTGACACGGCGAGAAAGCTGTGGGCTCAGCCAGCGTAGTTGTACGGGCTCATCAAAAAAGGTACTTAACCAACTATTTATCGCTTCAGGTGCAATAAGTGCATGAAAATGATTACCCCAAACTTCAGTAGGGCTCTGCTTCTCGTTAAAGTCCTGATACAATACCGTTGCACTTTCGCCATTTGGTGCTCGCAAGTGAAGACCATTATTGAGCATTACCGGTGTAAAAAGTAACATTTGTGGATATTTTCTCGCCGTAATAAACTTACCTTCCAGCGTGGTTACCATAAAATTACGATCAAAAGTCAAACCGCTAATATCAGCGAAGGCGTGGGATAAACGAACTCCTCGCATAGATTTAACTGGGTGTGTGTAAAGGCGCGAAAGCGTTATCATTTTTTAATCCTTATAATTGTGCGTAGCAACTTTATGACAACTGCATAAGATTAGCTATAATGCGCAACAATTTTTCATCCAAATTGGTAATAAATACTATGAATTCTCTGTTTGCCAGCACAGCTCGCGGCCTTGAAGAACTACTGAAAACGGAATTAGAATCGCTTGGCGCTAGCCAATGCAAAGTGGCCCAAGGGGGTGTCTATTTTCAGGCCGACGAACGTGTGATGTATCAAAGCCTACTGTGGAGTCGGCTGGCATCGCGTATTTTATTGCCACTGAATGATTTTGATGTCTACAGTGACCTAGATTTGTACCTCGGTGTACAAGCTATCGACTGGAGTGAGATTTTTTCAGTCAATGATACCTTTGTTGTTCATTTTACGGGGACTAACGAAGAAATTCGCAATAGCCAATACGGCGCATTGAAAGTGAAAGATGCTATCGTAGACAGCTTTGTACGCAAGCTTGACCAGCGGCCTGATGTGGCTCGCCAGCAAGCGGATATTCGTATTAACGTCTATCTGAATAAAGAGAAAGCCAGTGTGGCTCTCGATTTGAGTGGTGATTCATTACATATTCGTGGCTACCGCGATTTGGCAGGCCAAGCCCCCTTAAAAGAGACACTGGCAGCAGCAATTATTAACCGTTCAGGTTGGCAGCAAGGAACTCCTTTGGTCGACCCGATGTGTGGTTCAGGAACATTGTTAATTGAAGCCGCAATGATGGCAACGGATAAAGCCCCCGGCTTACACCGTACTCATTGGGGGTTTTATGCATGGTCTAAATTTAACGCGGAACTTTGGCGTGAATTAACCACGGAAGCGCAAGTGCGTTTCCGCCAAGGTTTGAAAGAGACGACATCGCGCTTTTATGGTTTTGATATCGATAAGCGTGTACTTGAAATGGCTCGTGCGAACGCACGCCGGGCAGGGTTACAAGATTTAATCACCTTTAAGCAAGGTGATGCCGCTGCATTGGAAAACCCAGTTAAGGTCGATACGTTAGGCACAATCATTAGCAACCCCCCGTATGGTGAGCGTTTAGAAAGTGAGCCTGCTTTAATTGCGCTACATAGTCAGTTAGGGCGGATCGTGAAGGCCCGCTTCCCTGGTTGGCGTTTATCGATTTTTAGTGCTTCTCCCGAGCTACTCAGCTGCTTGCAACTGCGTTCAGAGCGTGAGTTTAAAGCCAAAAACGGCCCTTTAGATTGCGTTCAAAAGAATTATCAATTAGCGGCTACACCGTCAGAGACCATCGCGGAAATTTCACCTGATTTTGCAAATCGCTTACGTAAAAATATCAAGAAATTAAGTAAATGGGCAAAGCAGCAAGGGATCGATTGCTACCGTGTTTATGATGCCGACCTACCTGAATACAATGTTGCGGTTGATATTTATGGCGATAAGGTGGTGATCCAAGAATATGCACCGCCAAAAACCGTTGATGAACGCAAAGCTCGTCAACGCCTGTTTGATGTGATCACTGCAACAATGAATGTGCTAGAACTGACATCGAATCAGCTAGTGTTAAAAACGCGTCAGCGCCAAAAAGGCAAGCAGCAGTATGAGAAATTAGCGCAAAAAGACGATTTCTTTTTAGTGCAAGAATACAATGCGAAAATGTTGGTGAATTTGACGGACTATCTGGATACGGGGTTATTTCTTGACCATCGTATTGCCCGTAAAATGTTAGGCCAGATGAGTAAAGATGCAGATTTCTTAAATTTGTTCTGTTACACCGGTACCGCGACTGTACATGCGGGGCTTGGTGGCGCGAAAAGTACCACTTCCGTTGATATGTCACGTACTTATCTTGAGTGGGCTGAAAAAAATCTACAAGCGAACGGACTTACAGGTCGCCAGCACCGTTTAATTCAAGCGGACTGCTTGAGTTGGCTAGCGAATAGCCGGGAACAATTTGATGTGATCTTTATTGATCCCCCAACATTCTCAAATTCAAAACGCATGGATGGTACGTTTGATGTGCAACGGGATCATATCCAATTGATTACCCACCTAAAGCGGTTATTACGCCGTGGTGGAACCGTAATGTTTTCTAATAACAAACGTGGTTTCAAAATGGATCTTGAAGCAATTAAAGAATTAGGTTTACAAGCGCAAGAAATCACAGCGAAAACACTGTCAGAAGATTTTGCTCGTAACCGTCAAATACATAACTGCTGGCTAATTAGCCACGCAGAGTAAGGATAGAATCAATGGCTTTAATTAATTTGTCGGGTGCATACCTTTCGTTTAGTGATGCCCCATTACTGGATAATACCGAAATTCATATCGAAGATAACGAACGTGTATGTTTGGTTGGCCGCAATGGTGCAGGTAAATCAACGTTAATGCGTGTGTTAACGAAAGAACAGCCGTTAGATGATGGCCAATTGGTTTATGAGCAAGATTTAGTTGTTGCACGCTTGCAGCAAGACCCTCCGCGTAATATTGAAGGCACTATTTTTGATTTTGTGGCTGAAGGTGTTGCAGAACAAGCTCAGTACCTCAAAGATTATCACCATGTTGCGAAAGAGGTCGAAACCGACCCGAGTGAAAAAAATCTAAATAAATTGGCTGAATTGCAAGAGGTGTTAGATAACCGTAATTTATGGTTATTAGATTCTCGTATCAGTGATGTGCTGAAAAAACTCGGTTTACCTGCAGATGCAGAACTGTCTTCATTATCAGGTGGTTGGCTACGTAAAGCGGCTTTGGGCCGTGCGTTAGTGAGTAACCCGCGAGTACTCTTTTTAGATGAGCCAACCAACCACTTAGATATAGAAACAATTCTTTGGCTGGAAAATTTCCTAAAAGATTTCCAAGGTAGCATCGTATTTATTTCCCATGACCGTTCATTTATCCGTAATATGGCAACCCGTATTATTGATTTAGACCGTGGGAAATTAGCATCTTGGCCGGGTAATTATGATGACTACTTGGTGAATAAAGAAGAAGCTTTGCGTGTTGAAGAGATGCAAAATGCGGAATTTGACCGCAAATTAGCCCAAGAAGAGACGTGGATCCGCCAAGGTATTAAAGCGCGACGTACTCGTAACGAAGGGCGTGTTCGTGCGTTAAAAGCCCTACGGGTAGAGCGTTCACAGCGTCGTGAAGTGATGGGCACAGCGAAAATGCAAGTGGGTGAAGCTGCCCGTTCTGGCAAAATTGTATTTGAAATGGAAAATGTGAATTACCAGATTGATAATAAAGTACTGGTAAAAGATTTTTCAGCTCAAGTATTACGTGGCGATAAAATCGCGCTAGTTGGGCCAAACGGTTGTGGTAAAACAACATTATTGCGTTTGATGTTGGGGGATTTGCAAGCAGATAGCGGACGAGTGCATTGTGGGACTAAGTTGGAAGTTGCTTATTTCGACCAGCACCGCGCAGCATTGGACCCAGATAAAACCGTGATGGATAATTTAGCGGAAGGTAAACAAGAAGTCATGGTGAATGGTAAGCCACGCCATGTTCTCGGCTATTTGCAAGACTTTATGTTCCCGCCAAAACGTGCAATGACACCGGTTAGGGCACTTTCTGGAGGTGAGCGTAATCGGTTATTGCTTGCGCGTTTATTCCTAAAACCAAGTAACTTATTGATCCTCGATGAACCGACTAACGACCTTGATGTCGAAACTTTAGAGTTACTTGAAGAATTAGTTGATGGTTACCAAGGAACGGTTTTATTGGTTAGCCATGACCGAGAGTTTGTCGATAACAGCGTGACGGAATGCTGGATCTTTGAAGGTAATGGCGTGATTAACCGTTTTGCTGGCGGGTATTACGATGCTCAACAGCAAAGAGCACAAACCGTGAGTTTGAAAGCAGAACAAACAGGTAAAGTGGCTGGCCAAGATAAACCAACGAAACCGAAAGAAGCGGTAAAGCGGTCAAATAAGCTCAGTTATAATTTATTACGTGAATTGGAACAGTTGCCAGCAAAATTGGAACAACTTGAAAGTGATATTGAAGCACTACAAGCTCAAGTTGGCGATGCAGATTTTTTCAACCAACCGCATGATGTAACAGAAAAAACGCTGACTCAGCTATCTGCAAAAGAAGCTGAATTAGAGCAAGCGTTTGACCGTTGGCAAGAGCTTGAATTACTGAAAAACGGCGAATGACGCTTTAATTAAAGGAGCAAATACACTTTGTGCAACCATGAGTCTCATGAACATGTGCTTTGTCCTCAGTGTGACATGTTGGTTGCAGTTCCTGAATTGGAACAAGGGAGCAAAGCAACGTGTCCACGCTGCGAAACCACATTGGTCTCAAAGTGGCGATATCCGTATAAGCAGCCAGCAGCATATGCATTTAGTGCATTAATTATGCTATTTATTGCCTGCTTATTCCCCTTTGTTAAGATGGGCGCCGCAGGGATTGAAAATGAAATATCGTTATTCCAAATAATTGAAATTATAGCTACCACGCGCTATAGCGGTTTGGCGCTATTTTTTCTGTTTTTTTCATTGGTTATTCCTGCATTTTGTATGGTCACAATCATCCTTTTAGGGGTGCAGGTTCATATTCCTAAAAATATTAAAGTGGTGATCACCCGTATTTTGTTCCAAATGAAAACGTGGTGCATGGCTGAGATTTTTCTAGCGGGGGTCTTAGTCAGTTTTGTTAAATTGATAGCTTACGGCGATATTGGTATCGGGTTAAGCTTTTTACCTTATTGCGCGTATTGCATGCTGCAAGTAAGGGCTTTCCAATGCTTAGATCGCCATTGGCTATGGAACCGAATTGAAGCCGCGCCGAAATTAGATAGGCCGTTAATTGTCGGCCAGACGGGGATTAAGCAAGATGTACGCTTATGTCTTGTGTGTACGGCAATTTTACCGGCTGAACAATCAAAATGCCCACGCTGCCACTCCCATGGTAGTGTACGTAAAAAACAAAGTTTACAATGGACTTTGGCTCTTTTAATGACATCAATTATGTTGTATATCCCTGCGAATGTGTTGCCGATGATGACCACAAACACGTTAGGTACAGCATTAAATTCGACCATTATTGATGGCGTCATTTTACTGTGGGAAGACGGGTCATATCCTGTTGCTATGGTGATTTTTGTTGCCAGTATTATGGTGCCTACATTGAAAATGATAGGAATTGCATGGCTTTGTCTAGATTCCAAAGGGTATGGTAATCGGGACCCGCATCGTATGCATTTTATTTATGAGCTGGTGGAGTATGTTGGCCGTTGGTCAATGATAGATGTGTTTGTTATCACCATTTTAGCCTCTTTGGTTCAAATGGGGCAATTGATGAATATTGTCCCTGCGATGGGGATTATTTTCTTTGGTGTGGTTGTTATTCTCACAATGTTTGCAGCGATGACCTTTGACCCCAGATTAACTTGGGATCGCTGTGAAAGAAAAAATGCAGTAAATACTGTTGAACAAGAAGGAGTCATCGGGTGACTGATAAAGAAACACCACAGGCCAATGCCAAAATTAGTAAGTTAAAAAGTTGGTCGCCTGTATGGGTGATCCCAATAGTGACAGTCTTGCTTGGCGCTTGGGTCTTATTTTACCATTTTAGCAACCAAGGCCCTGAAGTGACATTAATCACTTACAATGCTGAAGGAATAGAAGCAGGTAAAACCAAAATTAAAAGCCGTAGCGTCGATATTGGCGTTGTGGAAAGTGTGACGCTTGATGACAATTTTAGTCGAGTGGTCATTAAAGCGCGTTTGAACAATGAAATGAAAGAATTACTGCGTACTGATTCTGCGTTTTGGATTGTAAAACCAACAATTGGGCGTGATGGCGTTACTGGGCTAGGTACATTACTTTCAGGTGCTTACATTGAGCTTCAACCGGGCTTAGCGGCAAAAGAGCATTTCGAGTTTACCTTATTGGATACCCCACCTCTTGCATCACCTGATGCTAAGGGAATTCGTGTTGTATTGGTGAGCGATAAGGCAGGACAATTAAATCCAGGTGACCCAGTGTTATTCCGTGGTTACCGGGTCGGTTCTGTTGAAACGAGCGACTTTGATATGGATAAACGCGATATGCGTTATCAATTATTTATCAATGCGCCTTATGACAAATTGATTAGTTCAAATGTACGTTTTTGGAAAGATAGCGGTATAGCTTTTGATATGTCATCCCAAGGAGTGCATGTTGAAATGGGCTCAATTGCGACATTATTGACCGGTGGTGTGAGTTTTGATGTTCCAACCGGGTGGGTTCCTGGTGCTAATGTGAAGGAAAATGCTGAATTCCAACTGTTTGACAACCAAAGCAGCATTCAAAATTCCTTGTATACACAGTATCAAGATTTTGTCTTATTCTTCTCAGACTCAGTGCGAGGCCTACAACCGGGCGCGCCGGTAGAGTTCCGTGGTATTCGTTTAGGTACTGTTGCACAAGTGCCTTTTTATACCGAAGGTTTAGACCAATCACTGGATAATGACTTTAGAATTCCTGTTTTGATCCACATTGAACCAGAACGTTTTTCTAAGGATGTCGGTAAGAACTTTAATTTAAAAAATGAATTAAATTTAGCTTTGAAAGATGGCTTAAGGGCATCACTGAAATCAGGGAATTTATTAACGGGCGCGTTATTTGTTGATCTGGATTTTGTGCAAAATGCAGAGCCTTATAAAGGCCCAACCGTGGTTGCCGGCTATAAAATTATCCCAACAACCAGTGCAGGTTTAGCGCAAATTCAACAAAAAGTCATTGCGGTGTTGGATAAAATTAACAATATGCCAATTGAACCGATGCTTAACCAAACGACACAAACATTGGCAGAAGGGCAGAAAGTTGTTAAAGAAGCTAATGCGATGTTGGCTCAACTCAACAAAGTTATGGCGAGTAAAGAGTTCCAAAATTTACCTCATGACTTGCAAAAAACACTGCAAGAAATGAACCGTGCAATGCAAGGTTTCCAGCCTGGTTCTCCAGCTTATAATAAAATGGTGGATAACATGCAGCGTTTAGACCAAGTATTAAGAGAAGTTCAGCCGCTTCTACGTACTTTGAATAATAAGAGTAATGCGTTAGTTTTCGAAGCTGAGCCAACGAAGGATGTTGAGCCTAAAGGAGTGAAAAAATAATGAGATATTTACTATCAATATTTGTTTTATTATTGGCAGCTTGTAGCAGTACCCCAGAGAAAAAGTACTACCAACTGCCAATGAAAACTCCTCAGACACAATCTGCAGAGGTGATGAATAAAGGCCAAGTGTGGTTACAACGCATCATGTTATCAGATGTGCTGACATCAAATGGGATTACTTACCAAACGACAGATGTCAGTTATACCAATGCAAGTACGCATCTATGGGCGAGTCCTTTAGAACAACAGCTTGGTCAGTCGATGGTGAGTGAATTATCTGCAGCGTTACCTGAAAAACTCGTGTCTTTGCAGCCATTACAAAACTCACCGGATACACTTGATATTACTTTGACGGCCTTTAATGGGCGGTATGATGGTAAAGTATTAATCCAAGGCTTTTGGACTTACACTCATGATAAAAACGTGATCCGTCGTAATTTTGATGTACAGCTAGACCAAAATGAAGATGGTTACCCTGAGCTAGTTCGCACGTTATCAATGGGGTGGCAGCAAGTCGCTGAGAGTATTGCGAAAGAGATAGATAAATACTAATCATTGGTTATTACTTAAGTAATTTATATTAAATGCACCTTGAATATATGTGGTTTATATATTCAAAGTGCATTTTTAATTTCATTAAATATAGATATTCTTTTTATTTATATATTAGTGAATAATAATTGATTTTGTTCGCTAATATTATGATAAATAAAAGAATGTTTTTATTTTCAAATCAAATCAATAGGTTGTGTTAATTGTCATATACAAGTCACATTTATGCCATTTATGACAAATATATGAAAATCTTTACTTGATTTTTTTTTCAACGGGCGCTATTTCTATAATGTACCTATTAAAAATAGTAGGTACTGTTTTCTTTTCCATTTAAATGATGAGGGAAGTAAGGCATGAAAAGACAGAAGCGAGACCGTTTAGAAAGAGCTTTATCAAGAGGTTATCAAGCAGGTTTAGCAGGGCGCTCTAAAGAGTTGTGCCCATATCAAGCAGTAGATGCTCGGTCGCATTGGCTAGGTGGTTGGCGAAAGGCGATGGAGGATCGAACCATAGCGGTGGTGTAACCCCAATATTCTTTGAACGTTTAGCTTAAATAGCCTGAGCTCGTTTTCTTGCATATTTTTGGGTTTTTAAGCTGAAGGTATTCATTCATTTAAAAACCTCCGCCATTGCGGAGGTTTGCATTTCAAATATTTAGAATGCGCTGGTGTCTTTAAAAAGACCCACTTTTAAGTCTGTTGCAGTATAAATTAATTTACCATCAACTAAGACTTCACCGTCTGCTAACCCCATGATCAGTTTACGGTTGATCACGCGTTTAAAGCTGATGCGGTAAGTAACTTTTTTCGCGGTAGGGAGAACTTGGCCAGTAAATTTAACTTCGCCAACACCTAAAGCGCGCCCTTTACCTTCACCGCCGAGCCAGCCAAGGTAGAAGCCAACTAGCTGCCACATTGCATCGAGGCCTAAACAACCAGGCATGACAGGGTCGTTTGTAAAGTGACAGCCAAAGAACCAAAGGTCTGGATTAATATCCAATTCAGCTTCCACATAACCTTTGTTAAATGTACCGCCATCTTCAGTCATACTGACGATACGATCCATCATCAACATATTTCCAGATGGCAATGGAGGACCATTTTCTCCAAATAACTCACCTTTACCAGAAGCAATTAAATCATCTTTTGTGTAGGATCCGCGTTTCTCAACCATGTTCTTAAGATAGCCTTTATTAAGTGTAGGTCTACAGGATAGCTTACACTTGTACGCTGAACAACTCCGATCTGCTATTTTTTACGCAATCTTTACTTAACTTATCCATTTTAAGAACCAAGGAAGTCGGGCTTTATCAGGTGAGTTTGCTTGATTGATCCGTTCTTGAATTAAAGCTAACAGGTGTACATTTTCTTCTTCAGCTTGTTGTTCAAAGTAAGGTTGCTTAGTCAATATAGTAATGGCTTGGGCGACATGTTCAACAGGCCAAATGTGGAATTGACCTTCTTTTACGGCTTCAACGACAGCAGACTTGGTGCATAAATGGCGAACATTTGCCATCGGGATGATGACACCTTGGTTGCCAGTTAACCCACGTTTTTCACAGATATCAAAGAAACCTTCAATTTTCTCATTCACCCCGCCAATAGGTTGGACATAGCCAAATTGGTCAACTGCACCCGTGATAGCAACTTGCTGGTCAATAGGTTGTAGTGATAATGCGCTAATTAAAGCGCACAGCTCTGCGAGTGATGCGCTATCACCATCAACTTCACCATAGGACTGCTCAAAGACGATAGAGGCGGAGAAAGGCTGTGGCTGCTCTAATTTCAGCTCGTAATTTAAATAGGCTTGCATGATCATCATGCCTTTGGCGTGGATATTCCCACCCAGCTCTGCTTTACGTTCTACATCCGTGAATTCACCGTCACCTAAATGTGCGACACAGGTAATACGGGATGGCTCACCAATAGCGTCAGGGTGCCCTGGATATTGTAAGACAGACAAGCCATTAACTTGGCCGATAACTTCGCCTTCAGTTTTAACGAAGATTTGTTCTTGCAAAATATCGTCCTGAGTACGTTCAGCAAGAAAACTGTGGCGCCATTGGCGGTTTTCATTTGCTTGCTTAAATGACTCTTGAGTCAGCAAATGGTTAACATGGTAGTGGCTGGCATCAACAAGAGAGCGAACTAACCAAAGAATATCAAGAGGAAGATTAAATTTATCTTCACAGTAACGAACAGCTTGTTGGATGAAAGGGACCCAGCCATCAGCAGAAATATGTGGTAATTTATTGGATTCAATAATGGATTTAACATAACGCATCCATAAGCTCAATTGTTCTTCATCTTCGAAGAACATAATAGGCTCATATTCGCCATAAATTGCGCAGCTAAATAGTTCCGGTGATGTAAATTCAAACTCTTCTAAAGCTAATCGGTCACCAACAATAATGACTTTAAGTTCTAAAGGTTGTGGTTCAATTTCAATCGGTAAAGGCTGATTCTCAGAATAAGGTAACCATTCAAGTTGTTGACGGTTAACCATATTTTTTAGGCGAGCCCACATTAAAGGTTGGCTAATTAATGCGCTAGCTGCGATAACTAAGATCCCGCCATTAATTTGGTGAAGTAATCCTGGCACTAAATTCAATGAAGGGGTGACATAGCCAAATAATTGTTCGGGTTCTATCCAACTACGGTAAGCAATTTTTTCATGGGAAGAGAAACGGCTTTTAACACCACTTTTCCATTGAAAAAGACGGCTATCTTCAGATAATTGATAATCACCATCAATGGTATTTATCTCTGCCAGTAAGGGGGTAATTGCATTAGCATAAAGGCTAAGATACGCCTCACTGTCATCAGACTTGATAAACATGAAGCGAGTTTGGGCAAATTCATCAACGAAATGTTGTATGCCATCAGATAGCCTAGGCTGAATATCTGATAAAAGTATAGGGGGCAACGTTTCTGAAGATACAAATTTCGTCTGAAATGACGATAAGTTAGGAATTAGGCCTTGCCATGTTAGTTCTTGACTGATCACTATAATTATCTGCTATTAATAGGGTTATAAATAAAATGCCTGCCAATAAGCTGGGCGTATATGCCTGAATAAGGTTTATTTAATAAATTTGCTAAATAACATTGTTTGTTTTATAAACAAATTTCAGGCTCATTCATTACCCAATGGGCAAGCTTGCTATATTAGCCTTTGATAGGCAATCTTGCAGCAATAATTGTTGAATTATCGACTAGAATAACGAAAACATAAATACAATGGGTAGTGTCATCGGCCAAGTCAAGCCAATAAGTATGGCGCTCAGCAAGCGCATAAAGCAGTTAGGGTCTTTTGTTACGAGTAGGGTAAATAGCATTGCGCATACACCGCCAATCCCATAGATGACGAGTATGTATTCAAATGTGGACATGCAGTTTTATTAATTTGTTAACAGATAGGGGCGGATTGTACACTATTTTTACAAGAGGAGGTCATCTTCTTTATTGAAAGAGTGAATATTCCACTAAATCGAATATCTGCTTGAGTATTTTGTATATAATCTTGCTAATATAAAAATAGGTTCAATTTTCTTCAGGAAAAATTATGAAATATCAGCAGCTTGAAAATCTTGAATGTGGCTGGAAATGGGAATACCTCGTCAATAAAGCAAGGGGTGGCGAAGCAATTACCCGCTATATAGAAAGAAGTGCAGAAAAAGAAGCGATAGACTTGCTGCTAAAAATGGAAAATAGACCGGTTGATGTACTAAAGTGGATCACTCAGCATATGAACCCAGAGCTTGATAACCGAATGAAACAGAGTATTCGGGCGAGGCGTAAGCGTCATTTTAATGCAGAACACCCACATACACGTAAGAAATCAATAGATTTAAACTTTTCGGTGTGGCAGCGTTTGTCTAACCTTGCCGTGAAGCGTAATAAAACGTTGTCTGAAACTATTATTCAGTTAATTGAAGACGCAGAACATAAAGATAAATATGAAAGCCAGATGAGCTCATTAAAACAAGATTTGCAAGCGATCCTTGGGACACCAAAGGAAACGGATAACTAAAGAAGATCAGTGATGATCATCACTGTAGCAAGTATCTAAGCAAGATACCGTTATTATAGAATTAAATCTTTTGAAGTGTATTTTTAAGCTGTACTGATTTTTTGTGATTTTTGATGATAAAAAAACCCCAATATTAATTGGGGTTTTTTATGTTTAGTTCGAAATTCAAACTAGGGCTAAGAATTAAGCACCTGGTTGAGTTACAACTTCAGTTGTACCTTGGATTTCGATTTCAACACGACGGTCTGGCGCTAAACACTCGATCAGAGCAGCACGGCCTTTAACATCGTCACATTTGTTACCAGTTACTGGATCTTCTTTACCACGGCCTTCTGCAGAGATTGCGCTAGCTGGAACGCCTTTAGCAACTAAGTAGTCAACTACAGACTGAGCACGTTTTTGTGACAGTGGTAAGTTGTAGTTTTGTGAACCGATACGGTCAGTGAAACCAACTACCAGTACGCGACCTTGAGTTGGGTCGATGCTGCTAAGTTCGTTGTACAGCTCATTCAGAGCTTCTTGACCTTCTGGTTTCAGGCTTGCTTTGTTGAAGTTAAACAGAACGTCTGAACGCAGAGTAAAGCGTTTGTTTTCAACAACTGGAGCTGGAGCAACAACTGGAGCTGGCGCAACAACTGGAGCATCAGCTTGACCGAAACGGTAAGCAACACCAACGCTCAGCATGCCGTTGTCTGGACGAGTACCGATGTTGTCTTTATCACCTAAGTTGCTAACCCATTGGTAGTCTAAACGAGTAGCCCACTCTGGAGTGATTGCGTACTCAAGACCCAGTGCGTATACAGGTGCAACGCCAGTGTCAGTTTCTTTGAAACGACCTTGAGTTTGGTTAGCTTTAGCTTCTGTACGGTAAACCATACCACCTAAACGAGTGTAAACGTCTAAGTCATCCATGATTGGATAGCTTAATTTAGTAGTTAATGAAACACCCATAGATTTCAGGTCACCGCTGTTACCAGCGCCTTTGTATTTCATTTTACCGAACCAATCGTAACCAAGCTCGAAGCCCATGTATTGG
Organism: Providencia sp. PROV032; assembly: GCF_028484875.1. Taxonomy (NCBI): domain Bacteria; kingdom Pseudomonadati; phylum Pseudomonadota; class Gammaproteobacteria; order Enterobacterales; family Morganellaceae; genus Providencia; species Providencia sp. PROV032. The sequence goes on along the minus strand of NZ_JAMPSX010000003.1, from coordinate 147,523 downwards.
TTATATTGGTAACCAGCGAATGCACCAGCACCGAGAGTATCACGGTCAGTAGTGTTACCTACGTGAAGATTAGTTTCAGGTGAAGTGAATTTAGTGTCTTCATAGTGAGACCAACCTAATTTAGCACCGGTATACCAAGTGTTATCTTTTGGAGCTGCTTGTGCAACGGTTGCAAAAGCTGCTACTGCCACTGCTACTGCGATAGCTGTTTTTTTCATTTTTACGCCTCGTTATCATCCAATATTGGCTTGGCTTCGCTGAGCCTTATTATATGCCATTGGTTTAATTTACTTGCTAGGTTTCGCAGACATTATCTACAAAAAAATAAGAAAAGTAAAAAAATAATGCCATAAGCCGAACAAGCTAAAGTCTACAACGAACTTAAAAAGATACAAGTAGAGTGAGCAAAAATCGTTAAAAAAAGTGTTTTTTTAGTGTATAAATCAGAGAGATATGTATATTTTTAACAATGATTATATTTAATCTATCTGATTGATCTACAATACTTTTAATTTAACTTTAGAGACAAATATGCCTAAAGGTTAAATTTAGTAAGAAAATTCTTAATCTTAGCTAGTGGTAATGATTTGAATGAATTTTTAAGTGATTTGGCTGTCTTGCTTGTGTACTAACCATATTATACGTTTTCTGTGGACGCATAATTAAGCCAATAGAACAGCCTTCTTGAGCAGCATATTGCAAACGAATAAAATCTTGCTCGCTTATTTCCGGTAGCCACCCTAGAACCACGCTATAATTCCCACTTCTTAAGGCTTTTTCCATGGCATCAATCGTGGTGATATCTTCCATATGATTTAATTGCATAACTTTATTAGTGGGTATACCTGATTGTTCTAACCAGTGTTTACTGAGTTTTTTATTAGGGCTTAACCAGAGTAACCAGCGTGATTGGACCCCAAACTGGCGAAGCATGGGTAATAAAATGTAATCCATAATAGGGTGTTTTTCATCGTAAACAAGTTCGCTCACCATACCTTGTTGCATAGAGCTGTTAGTAAGCCCTGTCGCAGGGATTGATTGTGCGTAATTATTAAGAGAATGTTCTGTTGAGTTGTTCCAAGAATAGATGCTCATAATTTACCTCGTTACAATGCTGTATGAACATACAGTAACTGTATATCCATCCAATATCAAGACTATTTTTTCAAAGCGCTTCGCAACTTTGTTGTTTTTATCTGCATTCTTCTTGGCATTTTTTATGGATGCTCTCAAAATTGGTTATGCGTAATTATCTGTAAAAAAAGAAATTATAAAATTAATTTTCTCAAGGATGAAAATTAAGCATATCTAAAAAGGAGTTTAGTAATGTTGTCAAAAGATGAAAAATTTTTTTATTTGTCCCGTTTGTTAAGTCAATTTGGCGAATTAAAGCGCAAAAACCATTTTGGTGGGTTTTGTCTATTAGTCGATGATGCAATTGTGGGGTTAGTGCTTGATGGCGGCTTTTATTTGCGTGGCTGTTTAGTTGCGAGAAGCCATTTTGAATCCTTAGGGTTTAACCGGCTAGTTTATAGTAAAAAGGGTATTCCACTGGAAATGCGTTATTATCAACTTTCGGAACAAGTTTGGCATGACGAGGCTTTATTTCTCCAATATATTGAGTTGGCGTACCGTTCAGCCATTGAAGAATTTAAACAAAAACAATCAATAACTATGCGAATAAAAGATTTACCTAATATGAATATGTCAGTTGAGCGCGCACTAGGGAAAATCGGTGTATCTCACGTTGATGATTTGCGTATGATGGGCGCAAAGGCTTGTTTTATGAAGCTAAAAAAGCATGGTAGGAATAACCCTAGTATTAAGTTACTCATAGGCTTAGCGGCTGCAATAGAAGGGTGTCATAGTGCGGTTTTACCAAAGGATATCAAGCAAGAGCTAATTACTTGGTATAATAGTTTTGAATTGACGTCAGCTTAAACTCGCGCAAAACCACGGTTATTATTAATATAGTTAATACTATAATATGCAATATAAGAATGAGCGGGTATTTAGAATTATAATACCCGCTCATCGGTATAATTATGATGCACTAATAGTTCGCATAATTTGTTTTATTTCAGGGACCAGCTCGAGCAATAATTTAGTTTGTTCCATGATTAGTAAAGTTTTTTCGTCATCACTGATTGAAATGTTATCTATCCGCTGTAATAGACTGTGACGAAGTTTATCTGATTTTTCATCAATGACGAGCGGGTCAATGGTGGTGATTTGTAGCGAGGATTCAACATAGCAAATAGCATCGTTGAGTAGTGAAAGGTTATCTTCATTTTGCATTTTTTCACGATGCGCGCCTAATGCAGATATATAGCTGAGTAAAGTGTGGTTTAAGCAGAGAAGGCGAAAAGCCTGTTCTTGAGTGATTCGATAAGACTTCGGATCCGATGCCATATTGGACACAATAGAAGCGAATTCAGCATCGTTATTATGTGCCTCTCTACGTGCAATTCGATACTCAAGGCGGTTGTCTTTACCTTGGTAATATTGTTGTAAAATAGCATCTAAATAACGGCAATTGCTATCCATAGTTTTTTGAATGACTTGGGGGAGTTGGCGGAATTTCCAGTCAGGCCAAATAAAGCTGACGGCAAGTAATGCAATAAAACAACCAATTAATGTGTCAATGATCCGTGGCAGTGCAACGTCAAACCCTTCTCCGAGTAGGTTAAAACAAAACAAGACGAGTAGTGTGATAAATAAGGTTGCTTGGGCATATTGGCTACTGCGAAACATAAAAAACAGTAAACCAGAAATAACAATTAGCGTGAGCTGGCCTTCCATTGAAGGGATTAAATTCAGCAAAGGTAAGCCAATGAGAATACCAACAATAGTGCCTATTATACGTAGAGCCAAACGGCGTTTAGTGGCGCTGTAGTTAGGTTGGCATACAAATAAGCTAGTGAGTAATATCCAATATCCTCTTTCCATATCAAATAGTTGGATAATGACATAGCCAGTACAAAGGAGAATTGACATTCTGACCGCATGGCGAAATAAAGAAGATTTCGGGGTTAAATGGTGTTTAACGCGTGAAATAATATCACGAATACCTGATAACGATTCGTCAGATAACTGTTCTATTTGTTTATTATTTTGCTGCCATGCACTTTGCTCAAGGCTCAGGCCTTTAAGTTGAACATCAATTCCTTTTAAGTTTTTAAGTAAGTTGTACAGCGCTTTAATTTCATGGAGCTCAGGCGATTGCTGCTTTAGAAGCTGTAGCGATTTTTCAATGTAAGCGAAAGTGCGCTCAAAACGAGGGTTATGTTGGTATTGTTTACGCCATAAAACAGATTGAGCAACTTGCTGGCAGGCTCTCGCTTGCATAGTTAATAGGCGTTGGAAACGAAATAAAATATCACAATGACGTAAAGTACGGCTAAGTTGTTGGTATTGTATGTGAGATGAACTTGCTCGTTCGTGAATATCTTGGGCAACAAAATAATAATGCAGTGAATTTCGGGTACCTTTTTGTCCTCGGTCTCCTTTTAACCGACTCAGTAATGCAATTTTTGCTTGGTTCATGGTGCTAACCAAGTGACTGTTTACTAGCGCTAAATCATAAACAGAGCGTTGGTAGTCATCTTCTAAGTCAGGGTCAAATAAGTTAGCTTTTGCATCTAAATAAGCTGAAAGTTGCTGATAGCATTGGGTTATTGCATCTTGTAGTGGCCTAACAGGAAATAAAATATGGCCAATCAAAGTTAAGATATTATACCAAATTGCCCCTGTGAGTAATAATGCAGGTTGTTGGTACCAAGTATCAAATATGGGTACACCGAGCATGGTATAAATAGCAATTAACAGTGCACCAAATGCGATGGTTGCGTATCTCTGCCCTAAAGCACCGAGAAGAATAAAACCACATGTGGAAAAGGCGAGACCAAAAAAGAAAAATAAAGGGTATGGAAACAGCAGTTCAATTGAAACGGATGCAATAAAAAAACAAAAAAGTGTAATAATTAAATTTTTTATTCTACCAGTTAGCCTATCATCTAAGTCAGTCAGTGCAGCAGCGACCACACCTAAAGTAAGTGGGATAGTGGTCTTAGGCTCTTGGTTTAACAACCATGGCACTAAGGTTGCGCCTGTCAGGGCTATAAAGATTCGGATATAATATAAAATATGGCTGTTATATAGCACACGACGATAACTGGTAAGCAGTGTTAACACAAAGTACCTCAAAGGTAAGACAAGCCCTAGTCTATATAGGATAGCTTGTTTGCAAGGAATAAAAAACCGTTTGGAATCAAGCCAACCGTATTTTTGTCATTGATTTTCTCAGGTGCAGGATGTATGGAACTGAAATCAACACAGATTGGAAAGCGTCTGGCTCAGCATCCCTACAATCGGGTTCGCTTACTCAACGCAGGTATTGAAGTGAGTGGTGAAAACCACCAATATCTTATCCCATTTAATGAACTCATTGATATCCGTTGTAAGAGAGGGATTGTTTGGGGGGAGTTAGAATTTGAAATAGTAAATGAACAAGTTGTTCGTTTACACGGTACTGAATGGAAGCAAACTCAGCGCTTTTACCATTATTTAAATGAAAAATGGCAACAGTGGAGCACTGAAATGAGCCTAGTCAGTGCTAGCGTATTGGCTGAATTAGTTCATTCGATTGAACAACTGACGCAACACGACCATTGGTTAACGTTGCGCCAATTGACTGAAATAAAAAATAAAATATCACAAAAATTCTCATCGCTACCTATGCCTTTGGCGCGCCTTTCATTATTTGAAAATTGTGTAGCACAATATCACGAGTGTCTGAATTGGCTGAATAGCGGTCAAGAATGTCGAAAACAAATTAACGATCACTGGTGTGAGTCTGTTTTAGTTCGTTATCACGACTTTTTCCAGCAAGTAGAAACATCACCACTCAATTATTCACAGTCCTTATCTGTGATTAATGGTGAGGATAATGTATTAGTGCTAGCAGGGGCTGGGAGTGGTAAAACATCCGTCCTCGTGGCTAGGGCTGGTTGGTTAATCTTGCGAGGCTTGGCAGAGCCAGAACAAATCCTATTGCTAGCTTTTGGTCGCAAAGCGGCAGATGAAATGAATGAGCGTATTCATTCACGACTACAACAAGATGACATTGAAGCAAAAACCTTCCATGCGCTTGCTTTACACATTATCCGTGAGGGTAGTAAAAAATCGCCAGTAATTAGCGAGTTAGAAACTGATACCCAAAAACGGCAAACGCTATTATTAAATGAATGGCGAGAGCAGTGTTCAGCAAAGAAAGCGCAAGCAAAAGGCTGGCGAGAATGGCTTTCTGAAGAATTGCAGTGGGAAATTCCAGACGGTGAGTTTTGGAAAGACGAAAAAATTAGCAATAAAGTGGCTACTAGGTTAGACCGCTGGCTAAGCTTAATGCGTATGCATGGGGGTAGCCAGAAGGACATGATTGACAATGCGGAAGAAGAAATAAGGGGACTTTTCCAAAAGCGTATTCGTTTAATGGCGCCGTTATTGAAAGTGTGGAAAAGCGCATTGAAAGATGAAGGTGCAATTGATTTTTCTGGATTAATCCATCAGGCCATTAATATTTTAGAAAAAGGGCGTTTTATTAGCCCATGGAAACATATTTTAGTCGATGAGTTCCAAGATATTTCGCCTCTAAGAGCTAAGTTATTACAGGTACTACGACAGCAGAATAAGCAAACGACGTTATTTGCTGTTGGAGACGATTGGCAGGCTATCTATCGGTTTAGTGGTGCAGAATTAGACTTAACAACATCGTTTGAACATAACTTTGGTATTGGAGAACTTTGCGCTTTAGATACCACTTATCGTTTTAATGAACGTATTGGTGAGGTAGCTAACCAGTTTATTTTACAAAATCCTATGCAGCTAGATAAGCCATTGAATAGCTTAACTAAAGGGAATAAAAAATCGGTTGTTCTTCTTTGTGAGGATGCCTTTGAACGTTTATTGGATAAAATGAGCGGCTATGTGCTTGATGATGAAACGGTATTAGTGCTAGCCCGTTATCATTATTTAAAACCTGATATTTTAGATAAAGCTAAAACTCGTTGGCCAAAATTAAATATTCAGTTTATGACTATTCATGCTTCAAAAGGGCAGCAAGCAGACCATGTCATCATTTGTGGTCTGAATAGCGGAAAGGATGGTTTCCCTGCGCCTGCGCGCGAATCAATCATTGAACGAGCTTTATTGCCTAAACCAGAAGATTTTGATCACGCAGAAGAAAGACGTTTACTGTATGTCGCATTAACACGGGCTAAGCAGCAAGTTTGGTTACTCTATAACCCAGAAAAACCGTCAGAATTTGCGGATGAACTGAAACAATTGGGCGTTCCAAAGCAAAAGAAACCGTAAAGCGATATTATGACCTATGAAATGAGGAGCGATGAAGTGCTAGAACGTTCTGGCACTTCACATTGATAGATTAGTTAGTTCGTTTATTTAAATAGCTTTGATAATCAGGGATAACGACGTCTATCGTATTATCAAAATAGGGTGACGTGATTAAAAAATCAGCAGTTGCAGGGTTGGTTGCGACAGGAATATTCCAAACTGTAGCCAAACGTAGCAATGCTTTAACATCAGGGTCATGAGGTACAGCATTAAGAGGGTCCCAGAAGAAAATCAAGAGGTCGATTTTTTGTTCAGCGATCATTGAGCCTATTTGCTGGTCTCCCCCCATAGGGCCACTTAGCATACTCGTGACTGGCAACCCAGTGTGTTGGCTGATTAATTTGCCTGTAGTCCCTGTTGCGTATAAATTGTGAGCTTGAAGCCGTTCATTATTTGTCTTAGTCCAAGATAATAGTGAAGATTTACAATGGTCATGGGCAACCAAAGCAATATTTTTTGAGGCTGTAATTTTACGGGTTGTTGATTCCATTATATTCCCTTAAGTAAGATGCGAGATAGACATCTTTAAAAATTGAATGAGCAAAGATATACAACATATATCATAATGCTAATGAATAGTTTATAGGTTTTGGGAGATATTTTGATGAGAGATCAAGAAATTGCTGAAATTTTAAAGCGTGTTCGAACAATTGCTTTAGTGGGAGCGAGTGATAAGGTCAATAGGCCGAGTTATGAAGTCATGGAATATCTTTTACATCAAGGCTATACCGTTATTCCTGTGAGCCCTAAATTGGCGGGTCAAACCTTATTAGGGCAGCTTGTATATGAGAAGCTTAGTGATATACCCGAGCCAATAGATATGGTCGATGTGTTTCGTAATGCAGAAGCGGCTGTAGGAGTAGCCAGAGAAGCAGTTGAAGTGAAAGCTAAAGTTTTGTGGTTACAAAAAGGGGTGATTAGCGAAGAAGCCCAACAAATTGCTTTGCGCGCTGGTTTACAGTTTGTTATGGATAAATGTCCAAAACAAGAAATCCCAGCATTAGGCCTTGAAAAATAAATTGCTTTTAATACTAAAAAGTAAAGCAGCTAGCTAGCTGCTTTACGGTTGCGTTCATAAATAACACTATCAATATTTGAAGGTTAGTTGCGAAGGCGAGGTGCTTGCAACTGAGACCTTATGGATTCCGCTAGTTCATCCATTGAGGGTTGCTCTGGATGGTCTTCTACGGTTTCATAAGTAATTTGAGCTTCAGCCAAATAAGTATGAACAGCATCCCCATTGTCATCTTCCATAACAACATGATACCAAGGTAGATCGCGTAGTGTGCTGTTAGCGGCAATATCATCATCATGTGGTTGTTCGAGCGAATACTCAGCGTCTACATCGACAACGACGCCTAAGTAGCCGAGAAGTTTGTGCCGAACTTGTTGCCCGATTCCATATTTACTGGTGATCATCATAGCGACCTCCTAAAAGCCTTGCTTATACTTCAAACTATATATGGGCAGTGCTACGCGTTTTCAAGCTAAGATATAGACAATTATCAATAACGCAATACACTGTCTTTATACGTAACGATCAAAAGCAGTGCCTCATTTAGCAGATTATCTGTTCAATGAATAAAAAACAACTGTTAAAAGAAGGTATCAATACATTATGCTCTGACAATGGAGGCTCACATGATTACATCAGGTCGATATTTTTATATTTATGGTCGTGTTCAAGGGGTTGGGTTTCGTTACCAGACCTATCATTGGGCTAATCAGAATGGCATAAAAGGCTTTGTGTGTAACCGGGATGACGGCAGTGTTAAGCTAGCCGTTTATGGCTCAGAGCAAGATATTGAATTTGTTGATGAGTGGCTGAAAGCGGGTGGTCCCCCAGGCGCCAAAATAGACCATTTTTTCACCGAAAATTGGAAGGCAGAGCCAATAACGGACTTTAGTGTCCGCTATTAGTAAGAAATTAAATACATTTCACCGGTTTTGGCAGGCCAGCAAGTTTAGTGGCTTGTTTAGCTGGGCCTTTTGGAAATAGCCGGTATAAATAGCGGCTATTGCCTTTTTCTTCCCCAAATTGTTGAGAAACTGCTTTAACCAACATACGAATAGCCGGTGAGGTATTAAATTCCAAGTAGAAGTTCCTGACGAAACGGATAATTTCCAGGTGTTCATTGGTGATTTCAATATCTTCTTGCTGCGCGAGTAAAGGGATTAAATCTTCACTCCATTGTTGGCTATCAAGCAGGTAGCCTTGTGCATCTGTTTCTATTTCTTGATTATTAAAAACCAACATACTCTTATTCAACTCAAATAAAATTAGAACGTAAATTTAGCAAAAATTGGGATGTAACCCAAGTAAAGTCGTTAGAATGTCGATATTTTCATCTAACAGTATGAAGGCCGTATATTTTTAAAGCGAACGACCAAATTAGGGGTTTACATCCAATGAGAGGATGTTTATAGTGCACGTCATTGCGGAGGGGTGGCCGAGCGGCTGAAGGCAGCGGTCTTGAAAACCGCCGATGGGAAACCATCCGAGAGTTCGAATCTCTCCTCCTCCGCCATCTTCACTTCTAGTAACGTCTTCCAAAGTCTTCCAATCCCCTAAAGTTATAAAAACAAGCAATCAAGTATTTCAACTAAATCCCATTATTCCAACGTCTACTAACGTCTATTGAAAACTACCCCCTTTAGGTGGTACATATGGGGGCATCAATGCCATTCAAAGGTTGGTTATTTAACATTAGAAAAAAATATCATGAACTCAAAGAGGCCGCTTAGATCTTCTACTGAATCTGCTGTTCATTTTAACGATCGTAATGATGGAACGATGGTATTTTTGAATGTCTTTTTTAATGCTTAGAGCAACGATTTCTTCACCGTCTTCATTTTCATGTTGTCATCTAAATGATATCCCAAACTTTTTATGAATAAGCATCTGTAATTAAACTTAAATAAATATTGCCTTCATGAGTCGATAAATAGGTAATATAAGCGACACAAGATTGTATTGGTTGCGTGGGAGTAAATTCTGGCTTAATTAAATTTGGATGCAGATGAAAATAATGATGACGTAATGTTGTTATATGATAATTTCGTTTAGTTGGAACTAATAATCGATATTTTTTAAATAAAGAAAATAATCGTTCATATCCAATAATTAATTGTTTTGTTTGAAAGTAAAGTGCAACTACGAACTCTTAATAGAGGATGATAAATGTGCTAGATTTCACTAAACAGATAATAATATCTTCTGAGTTCTCTTTTTATTAGATGTATCTTGTCGTTTGTAATCGGTTTGGCGGCTGATCTTCATAAAGCGACAAACTGTGGTTGTTGTGAGTTCTTTTGGTGATTTTTTCTTTAATAACAAATCGTTGTGTTTGCTTGATATGCCAGTTTAAAATTTTTATCTATGCGCCACTCTCAACCTCGACGACGTTTAGTCTTAAATAGCTAATTTAAACTTTAACACTTCGTCAGTGTTAAAGTTTAATCTACTAATACTATCTATTATTGACTATCTTATATTAAAATTTAAACGTTAAAATGAATAACCCATTATTTTTGTTATGGTTAATAATTCTATTGATTATCTCACTGAATGTTATATTATGAAAATAGACAACTAAGTAATTTCACTTTAAATATATAAAACAATTATTAAACTGCTATAAATATGAAATAATTATTACTTATTTCGATATTCTAAATATGAATACATTCATTGGAGAGTATTAATTAATGAATAATATACTTGCAGTATTGGATGTCCCAAATACAGCATTTATGCTGCTTTGTACAAGTCTTGTTATGCTAATGACTCCTGGACTTGCTTTTTTCTATGGTGGATTAGTTTCTCGTAAAAGTGTTATTACCATTATGTCCCAGAGTTTCTTTTCTATGGGGTGGGTGGCAATTATTTGGTTCGTGGTTGGTTATTCATTATCGTTCGGTCCCTCGATTAATGGGATTGTTGGCGACCCATTTTATTATGCATTCTTGAATAATATAAGTCCTCAAACGATGTATACCGGTAATGATGGCGGCTTACCAATACTGGTTCATTTTGGATATCAAATGATGTTTGCGATTATTACCCCAGCCTTGATTACAGGAGCTTTCGCAAATAGAGTTAATTTCCCTGCTTATCTCATCTTTTTAACCTTATGGACATTATTTGTCTATGCACCGTTCGTTCATATGGTTTGGAGCCCTGATGGCATCTTTGCTAAATGGGGAGTTGTTGATTTTGCGGGTGGTATTGTCGTTCACGCAACAGCAGGCTTCGCTGCAATAGCTTCAGCGTTATATGTAGGAAAAAGAGTCGTTAAGTCAGATGGTACTCATAATATTCCTTATATTGCACTTGGCGCGGCTTTATTGTGGTTTGGTTGGTATGGTTTTAACGCTGGATCTGAACTGCAAGTCAACACCGTAACCGTTTCGGCGTTTATTACTACCGATATTGCGGCTGCATTTGCAGCAATTACTTGGTTTATTATTGAACGCTTGCATACAGGAAAACCTAAACTTGTCGGCTTTTTAACAGGTGCAGTAGCAGGTTTAGCCACGATTACACCTGCTTCAGGTTATGTTTCAATTGGTTCTGCGGCAATTATCGGGGTTATTGCCAGTATCGTCTGTTATACCTGTGTTTTCTTAGTCCGACGCCATTTAGACGATGCATTAGATGTATTCGGTGTGCACGGTATTGGTGGTATTACAGGCTCGATTTTAGTCGGTGTATTTGCATCAACGGTTTGGAATGCGAAAGGGCCAGCAGGGTTAATTGAAGGAAACGGAATGCAAATTGTGAAGCAAACTGTGGCCGTTGTCTTTACCAGTATTTGGTCCTTTGTCTTTACAATCTTAATTCTTTGGATAATCAATAAATTTACGCCAGTCAGAGTTGACCAAAGTGCTGTTGGTGACAATTTAGATACCGTTGAATTTGATGAAGATGCATATCGAGAAAAAGCAGATTAGTTATCAAATATATTATTTCTTGCAGTTTATCCTAATTGGTGGATTTATTTGAACCATCGATTGGGATAGCAGCTAAATACAACTGGTAATTTAGGATGGGTATATGAAAAAGAAGATAGCAATAGCTATTCAGGCTATTTGTTTTATGGGGCTATCGATGGGAGCAAATGCTGCGACCGATATACAGCAACCACAAACTTTGCGTCTAGCGATTGGCTCTGAGCCAACTGAAGGGTTTGACCCGATGTTAGGTTGGAGCCACGGCAGCTATTTACTTTTGCATAGTCCATTATTAAAACAAAAAGCTGATTTATCATGGCACAGCTATATGCTTGAAAAATATGAGCATTCAGATGACGGTAAAGAGTGGACGTTAAAATTAAAAGACGGACTAAAATTTTCCGATGGCTCCCCATTAACAGCAAAAGATGTTGTTTTTACCTATAACAACGCCGCCGAAAGTGGTGGAAAAGTCGATATGGGGAACTTTGCGAAAGCAGAGGAAATCAACCCATCTACTGTGAGAATGACTCTATCTGCTCCACAAAGTACCTTTATTAACGTATTAGGTTCATTAGGGATTGTTTCTGCGGATAAATATGATGCGAAAAAATACGCTCATAATCCTATCGGAGCAGGTCCTTATCGCTTAGTGAACTTCCAACCAGGTCAGCAATTAATTGTTGAAAGAAACCCATTTTATGCGGGGCCTAAAAACGATTTCGATAAAATGGTTTTTGTTTTCTTGAATGAAGATGGTGCTTTTGCTGCCGCTCAAAGTGGTGAATTAGATATTGTTCGTATTCCTGCGGCCGTGGCGAGTAATGCAAAAGATGTGAAAAGCATGAGGTTGATTGAGCGTCACAGTGTTGAAAACCGAGGGATTTCCTTCCCAATTCCACCTGCGGGAGAAAAAAATGCATCAGGCGACCCAATTGGTAACGACATTACTTCCGATGTTGCTATTCGCAAAGCGATCAACTACGCCATTGACCGTAAGCTATTAGCAGATGCGGTATTAGAAGGTTTTGCGATCCCCGCATATACTGGCGTTGAAGGCCTACCTTGGAATAATCCTCAATCTTCATTCAAAGATGGAGATGTCGAAAAAGCGAAAACGATACTTGAAGATGCTGGCTGGAAGCTGAATAAAGACGGCTTAAGAGAAAAAGATGGCAAAGTGGCGAAACTGACGCTTTGGTACGCCAGTGGTGACAGCACTCGTCGTGATTTAGCTCAAGCCATAAGGGCTAGCTTAAAGCCAATTGGTATTGAGATGGATTTAAAATCAGGCAGCTGGGAAACCGTGGAAAAGTACATGCATGCCAATCCAACATTGTTTGGGTGGGGGAGTCTTGACCCGATGGAACTGGTTCATAACTACAGCAGTAAAGCCGCTGGTGTGGGGTTCTATAACGCGGGTTACTACAAAAATCCAGCAGTCGATAAGGTGATAGAAGAAGCACTTCGTCAGCCAGACCAAGATGCAGCAATTCCATTTTGGCAGAAAGTGGATTGGGATGGCAAAACAGGAACAGGTATCCAAGGTGACGCCGCTTGGGCTTGGTTAATGAACGTACAACATCTTTATTTATTGAATAACTGTGTTGAGCTAGGTAAGGGAGCACCTGAAATTCATGGTTCATGGTCAGTATTGAATAATGTGGATGATTGGGCGTGGACCTGTAAATAATGCGGATAACCATCAGGCTTTTATTGCGGTTTATTTGTTTATTATTAGTGACGGCATTTGGGGTTTTTATTCTCCTAAGCTATTCACCAATAGACCCAATTAAAGCCTACATTGGCAATGATTTAATGCATGTTCCCCCCGAGCAATATCCATTGATTGCAGCTCGTTGGGGGCTTGATCAGCCATTATGGATGCAGTTCTGGCATTGGTTTTCTCAGTTATTACAAGGTGATATGGGGTACTCCATGCTCTATAACACCCCTGTTTCACAAGTTATTGCTGATAGGTTAGCGCCTTCATTAGCTTTGTTATTATCGGCATGGCTATTTTCTGGAGTGATGGGTTTCGGTTTAGGGTTGGTAGCCGGGCGTTATTTAAATAGATGGCCGGATAAAGCCATTTCAACACTATCTTATTTATTGGCTTCAATTCCTGTTTTTTGGGTTGGCTTACTTTTATTGTCACTTTTTGCCGTTTCATTACAGTGGGCGCCAATTTGTTGCGCTTGGCCTATAGGCTTAGATGAACAAACATCAACATTGTCACAAAAAGTGCATCATCTTGTGTTACCTGTAGTGGCTCTAGGAATGTTGGGTATTGGTAATATAGCTCTGCATACTCGTTCGAAAGTTGCTGAGGTGATGAACAGCGAGTTTATCCACTATGCGAAAGCACAAGGGGATAAAGGGTGGCCAATGGTTAGCTTTCATGTTGTAAAGCATGCGATTACACCCGCAATATGTTTACAGTTCGCTTCAATGGGAGAATTGCTCAGTGGTGCATTGCTAGCAGAAAAGGTGTTTGCTTACCCAGGCTTAGGGCAAGCAACCATTGATGCGGGTTTGCGGGGTGACATCCCTTTATTAATGGGGATCGTGATGTTATGTGCGGTAGTGATTTTCTTTAGTAACAGCATTTCTGACATGATGCTCAAGAGCGTGAACAAAGGGGTACTCCGAGAGCCATGACTTATAACCCAAATAAGGCTTTAATTAAGTTAGTTATTTCCTTGTTGTGCTTATTCGCTTTAGGGGCTTATGCTGCATGGCTTTCCCAAACTGATGTGGAAGTGAATTTACTCGATCGCCGGCAAGCACCATCGTGGATACATTTATTTGGTACTGATAATTTAGGTCGAGACTTGTGGGACAGAGTATTCCAAGGAATAGCGACCAGCTTACAAATTGGCACCATTGCAGCGGTATCGAGCGGAGCGATAGCGCTCGTGATGGCAAGTTTATCCTCATTTAGTAAGACGATGGATTATGTTATACGTGGATGTATTGATTCGTTATTAGCACTACCTCACTTGTTATTGCTGATATTGATTTGCTTTACATTAGGTGGTGGCAAAGTGGGCGTAATTTGGGCGGTTGCGTTGACACACTGGCCAAAGTTGACGTTGATTTTACGTTCCGAGTTGCTCCGAGTGCAGCAGACAGATTACATCATGTTATCGAAACGGATTGGAAATAGTGCGCTCTACCGATGCCGATATGACTATTTACCGATGATCCTTTCACAATGGTTAGTGGGGACATTATTGATGTTCCCACATGCGATACTACACAGTGCAGCACTGAGTTTTTTGGGTTTTGGTTTGTCTCCACATGAAGCATCGTTAGGCATTTTACTTTCTGATGCATTGCGTTACTTGAGCACAGGAGCATGGTGGTTAGCCATGTTTCCGGGCATCGCATTAGTTGGTTTAGTGCTGTTATTCGATCAATTTGCTAAAGCAGTACAACAATTATGGTTGAGGAGCGATTGATGCTAAGTTTTGATAACCTTACGATTGATGTTGCGAAATTTCGCTGGCTAGGCAAAAAACAGTGGTCTCCGCTTTTACAAGATATTTCATTGGATGTGGTTCCAGGTGAAATGGTTGCATTGGTAGGAGGAAGTGGGGAAGGGAAAAGTTTACTACTGCAAAGCAGTTTAGGTTTGTTACCTGAAAATATGCGTTGCCGTGGTGATATTGTGCTAAATGGACGTCAGTTAACAGAAAAGTCAAAAAAACAATATCGCGGTAATTCATTGTGCTATATCCCTCAAGGGGTTAGCGCATTAAACCCTCTCATTAAGATAGGACCTCAACTTGAACGTGCCGCTATCTTAAGTGGGAAACATATTCAAATGCATGACGTCGCGTTGCACTTACAACAATATAATTTACAAGCAGATTTAATCCATAGTTATCCCAATAAGCTTTCCGGGGGAATGGCAAAACGAGTTCTGGCTTGTAGCGCGACACTTTCCCAAGCTGAATATATTCTTGCGGATGAAATTTCATCTTGGCTAGACGATGAACATGCGATGCAACTTCTACGACATATCAAATCTCTTTGCTTTGATGGTAAAGGTGTTTTGTGGGTTACTCACGACCTTGCAATGGCTGTTCGTTTCGCTGATCGCATTGCGTTATTACGTAATGGTGTTTTAGAAGAAGTACTCAGTAGTGAAAGATTAAAGCAAGGCGGAGGCGGGAAATGGTTTCAATCTCTATGGAATTCTTTGCCGGAACAACAATTTATGAATTGGACTAATAAAAAATAAAAAATAAAAAATAAAAAATAAATATTAGGAATAGCCAATATATATCCTGTCTTATTTTGATTAATTAAATTGGAATATTGATTGGTTAGAGTTTTATTAAATTTGTCGTTATTAGATGTTTAATTCAATTTATATTTTATAAATATAGCGAGTATTAGCTCGGAAAATGATTATTTATCAATATTAACAATGTTAAGTTTTATCAATTGAGGAGGCGTTATGCAATTAACCCCAAGAGAAATTGAAAAATTGATGGTTTATACACTCGCAGATGTGGCTGAAAAACGTCGTGCACGTGGTGTGAAATTAAATTATCCAGAAGCTGTTGCCATTATTACAGTCACTGCCCTTGAAGGGGCTCGTGATGGTAAAACTGTTGAAGATGTAATGAAAGAAGCAGCGACTGTTTTAACAAAAAAAGACGTAATGGATGGCGTAGGAGACTTAATTCCAAATGTGCAGGTTGAAGCGATTTTTACTGATGGTACTCGTTTAGTGACAGTCCACAATCCGATTAAATAAATGAAGGAGAGGTGAATCATGAGTAATTCAAAAGTAGACATTAAAGTTCCGACTCCTTTAGGTGGTGTTATTTTTGCTGATGATCCTATTGAGTTCAATGTCGGTAAACCTGAAACAAAAATTAAAGTTCGTAATACGGGCGACAGGCCAGTGCAAATTGGTTCCCACTTCCATTTTTTTGAAGTTAACCATGCATTAGAGTTCGATCGTGCAGCGGCTTACGGTAAGCGTTTAAATATTGCCTCTACAACGGCAATTCGTTTTGAGCCAGGTGATGAAGTAGAAGTTTCACTGATCCCTTACGGCGGAAAACAAAGTGTATATGGGTTTAATAACCTTGTTGATGGTTGGGCGGGTGATAACGTTGCCGCTACTGAACGTCCTGCTAAAGCAATCGCCTTAAATAAAGCAATTGCTCGTGGTTTTAAGCATAAGGAACAGTAAGCGCATTAGATGTCAGTAATGATAAATAACAATTCACCTTCTTCACATTAAGGTAAATAACATGCCAAAAATTTCTAGACAAGAATACAACGGTTTATTCGGGCCAACAGTTGGCGATAAAATTCGTTTAGGCGATACTGACTTATATATTGAAATCGAAAAAGATTTACGTGGATATGGCGAAGAGTCTGTTTATGGTGGTGGTAAATCTTTACGCGATGGTATGGGCGCGAATAATACTTTCACTAGCGATAATGGTGTTTTAGATTTAGTAATTACTAATGTCACCATCGTTGATGCGCGTTTAGGCGTGATTAAAGCGGATGTGGGGATTAAAGCGGGTAAAATCGTTGGTGTTGGTAAAAGTGGTAACCCAAATATTCAAGATAACATTACACCGGGCATGGTTGTTGGGGTATCAACAGATGCTATTTCTGGTGAACACTTAATTTTAACAGCTGCAGGTATTGATACTCATATCCATTTAATTTCTCCGCAACAAGCTTATGCGGCGTTATCCAACGGTGTGACAACCTTCTTTGGCGGTGGTATTGGTCCAACCGATGGAACTAACGGTACAACAGTAACCGCAGGTCCTTGGAATATGCGTTCTATGTTACGTGCAATCGAAGGCTTGCCAATTAACGTGGGTATTTTAGGGAAAGGCAACTCTTATACGCGCGAACCATTGATAGAACAATTGGTTGCGGGTGCAGCGGGTCTGAAAGTGCATGAGGACTGGGGCGCAACAGGGAACGCTATCCGCCATGCGCTACGTATTGCTGATGAGTTTGATGTACAAATTTCTGTGCATACAGATAGTTTGAATGAAGGTGGTTATGTTGAAGATACCATCGAAGCATTCGAAGGCAGAACTATCCACACTTATCACACTGAAGGTGCAGGTGGTGGACATGCCCCTGATATTATTAAAGTTGTTAGCCAACCTAACGTATTACCAAGCTCAACAAACCCAACATTACCGTTCGGTGTTAACAGCCAATCAGAGTTATTTGACATGATTATGGTATGTCATAACTTGAACCCAAATATTCCGTCGGATGTTTCATTTGCAGAAAGCCGTGTTCGCCCTGAAACCATTGCAGCAGAAAACGTACTACATGATATGGGTGCTATTTCGATGTTCTCAAGTGACTCACAAGCAATGGGACGTGTGGGTGAAAACTGGTTACGTATTGTTCAGACTGCCAATGCGATGAAAGCTTCTCGTGGCAAACTACCTGAAGATGCACCGGGAAATGATAACTTCCGTGTTCTACGTTACGTGGCAAAAATCACTATTAACCCAGCAATTGCTCAAGGTATCAGCCATATCTTAGGTTCGATTGAAGTTGGGAAAATGGCTGATCTCGTATTATGGGACCCGCGTATGTTTGGGGCTAAACCTAAACTGGTTATTAAAGGTGGCATGATCAACTGGGCTGCAATGGGTGACCCAAATGCTTCCTTACCAACACCACAGCCAGTTTTCTATCGCCCAATGTTTGGTGCGATGGGGAAAACTGTTAATGACACTTGTGTGACTTTTGTTTCACAAGCCGCATTAGATGATGGCATTAAAGAAAAAGCAGATCTTGAACGCCAAGTGATTGCTGTTAATAACTGCCGAGCAATCGGGAAGCGTGATTTAGTGCGTAACGGTGAAACACCAAATATCGAAGTTGATCCTGAAACTTTTGCTGTAAAAGTGAATGGTGAACATGCAACTTGCCAGCCGATTAGCGAAGCCGCAATGAATCAACGTTATTTCTTTAGCTAATTGTACATGTTTGGATTATCTGCCTGCCAGTGGTGGGCAGAATTAACATAAAAGGTAATATTATGATCATTATTGAACATATTCTTGGCAATGTTAAAAAAGACCCAGTGTGGCAAGCACGCCAGAAAAATGCCGATGTTGATACGTTGATTCTTGATCAACGAGAAGCACAGAAAAGCCGCTGTCGAAAAAATACGGAAAAAGGCCAAGACTTGGGTATCGCGCTGGACAGAAACGTCTTGTTATCGGATGGCGACGTTCTGCTATTTGATGAAGCCACCAACACAATGACGGTAGTTCAGATCTCTTTACGTGACGTCATGATGGTCAATTTATCCCATCTGAAAAACTTAAGCACAGAAGAGCATATTCGTATTAGTTTTGAATTAGGGCATGCTTTAGGAAACCAACATTGGAAAGCTGTTTTAAAGGGGGATCTTGTTTACGTGCCATTAACGGTAAGTGAAAAAGTGATGGGATCAGTGATGCGTACACATGGGTTCGGTGAAGAAACATTTGCCTTTGTGAAGGGGGAAAGCATTTTACCTGAATTGAGCCACTCTGAAGCACGCTTATTATTTGGTGGTGCAGAGGAAACGGATACGCATGTTCATGTGGAGTTAGGACAGATCCACGGACACAACCACAGTCATGATCACAGCCATGGGCACGATCACAGTCATAATCACCATCATGACCACACTCATACACACAAATAACGTTCGTGTTCATGAGTAAGGAAAGTGATATGGAAGCATCTGACCTAATTAGAATTATGCAATTTGGTGATTCAGCGCTACCAGTTGGTGCGTTCACATTTTCAAATGGGGTTGAATCCGCCATTCAAAAAGGTGTTGTCCACGACAAAGAAACGTTGAAATCCTTTGTTCACACGTCTTTGAAGGTCGCAGCTCATTCAGATTGCATTGCGATTGTGGCGGCACATCGCGCCATTCTTGCACAAGATCATGACGCATTAACGAAGATTGATTGGGCAGTGCATAATCGCAAATTGAATGAAGAAGCGCGAATAATGACGACTCGAATGGGAAAAAAACTCGCTGAAATCTCAGTTCATATTTTTGATGACCCACAAGTGAGTGGGTGGCTTGCAAAAATTAAAGCCAATGAGGTTCCAGGGACCCAGCCGGTCATACAAGCCATTGTTATGGCGGTACAGGGGATCACCGAAAGAGATGTTGTTGTGATGCACCAATATGGTATTGCCATGACAATCTTAAGTGCTGCGATGCGATTAATGCGTATCACACACTATGAAACACAGCATATTCTTTTTGAATTAAATGAAGAAATTAAGGCTTTTTGTGACATCGCAGCCTGTGGTGATATAGAGCAAATGTCCTCATATGTTCCTGTTATTGATGTCTTAGCTGCGGTACACACTAAATCGTTTGTTCGTTTATTTATGAATTAGCGAACAACTAAAAATTTTGGGGAAAAACGATGAAAAAAATGACTCGGATTGGAATTGGTGGGCCTGTTGGTTCAGGAAAAACGGCAATTATTGAGGTGATCACCCCGATCCTTATTGAAAGAGGCATTAAACCACTAATCATCACAAACGATATTGTGACGACCGAAGATGCGAAACAAGTAAAACGCACCTTGAAAGGTATTCTTGATGAAGAGAAAATTTTAGGTGTTGAAACTGGGGCATGTCCTCACACTGCGGTACGTGAAGACCCAAGTATGAACATTGCTGCAGTTGAAGACATGGAAGAACGTTTCCCTGATAGCGACGTGATCATGATTGAAAGCGGTGGAGATAATTTAACATTGACCTTTAGCCCTGCACTCGCGGACTTTTACATCTATGTTATTGATGTGGCTGAAGGTGAAAAAATTCCACGTAAAAATGGCCCAGGCTTAGTACAAGCTGATATTTTAGTTATTAATAAGATTGACTTAGCGCCGTATGTTGGTGCTAGCCTTGAAGTGATGGAGCATGATACTAAAGTCGTTCGTGGGGACCGTCCTTACGTACTAACTAACTGTAAAACAGGAGAAGGGGTTGTTGAGCTAGTTGATATGATCATGGATAAATTCCTCTTTACGCACCAAGTTCCAAGGGGGTAAAGATGACGAATTTCAGGGCTGATATAGCAAATACTCCAGCGCGTGTTAAAGCTCATATTTTAGGTAGCAATGCCCCTGAACTCGCCGCATATCAAGATGAACCGAAGCAAATGCAAAGTGGTGCTGTTGGTAAAAGTGGTTACTTAAAATTAAGGTTTGCTCAGGGTGAATATCGTAGTGAGCTGGTGGAAATGGAGCGTCGTGTTCCCTCTTTAGTGCAAAAAGCGCTGTATTGGGATGAATTGATGCCCCAGCTACCCTGCGTCACTATGATCTCTACCTCTGGTAGCTTATTACAAGGTGATAGACAAGCTCTTGATATTATAGTTGAAAAGGGTGCTTGTGCTCATGTAACAACGCAATCTGCGACCAAAGTTCATATGATGGAAGCGAACTATGCTACTCAGTACCAAAATATTATTGTTGAGGAGGATGGGTATTTAGAATATTTACCCGATCCTATCATTCCTCACCGTAATTCTCGGTTTATTACTGACACACGGATTAATATTCACCCAAGTGCAACGATGATTTACTCAGAAATATTGATGTCAGGACGAAAGTATCATCATCCTGATGAACAGTTTGGCTTTGATGTTTTCTCATCACATATTCGAGCAGAGTCATCGTCCAATAAAGAACTGTTTGTTGAGAAATACATTTTAGAGCCAAAAAAATCACCGCTAAATATTACTGCTGTTATGGATAGCTTCGATACTTTTGGCAATGTGATTTTATTGACACCGAAAATTCACCATGAACGTATTCTAGAACGTCTAGATGCGATATATGACCCGAAAAATGAAATTGCTTTTGGTGCAACTCAATTACCGAATGATTGTGGATTAATATTTAAAGCATTGGGTGTTGATAGTCCAAAAGTAAAGGATGCTGTTAGGTATTTTTGGCAAATAGCGAGAGAAGAAATATTAGGTATTTCGCTACAAGAGCCTTTTTTATGGCGTTAAATATGATTCGATGTATTAAATGTATTTTATTGCATTTAATACATCGTGGTAATGATTGTCATAAAATGACTGAAATAACCTGCTAGGTTATCAAGGTAATTTATTAATATATTATCAGTAGAGTGATTTTTATAAATCCTCTACTGATATTCCTATTAAGGAATTATACGATGGAAAAAATAATAAATCAGAACGCTTGGAATAAGTTAGCCAGCGAAAATATGACGATTCAATTTATTGATGTCGTCTTGCGTGGATGTGCTCAAGTTATGTTTCAAAATAACGCACTAACCGGACTTCTATTTTTTATTGCGATTTTCATCGGTGCGTTTTTAGAAGGAATGCCACAAGTCGCTTTAGGCTGTTTGTTAGGTACGGTTGTCGCTACACTGACAGCTTATATTAGTAAATTAGATACTGAATCGTTGCGCTCGGGGCTTTATGGTTACAATGGTTGTTTAGTGGGGGTTGTATTACCGACTTTCTTAGAGAATGCTCCATTTGTTTGGGTAACTATCGTATTGGGGAGCATCGTTTCGGTTATAGCGACTATCTCTTTAATGGATTTTCTTAAGAATTGGAAAGTTGCAGCACTAACAGCGCCTTTTGTTTTAGTATCATGGATTATTTTGCTTGCGAGTTACAACTTCTTAGGTATTGAAGGCGTTGCATTACCGACTCCTGCACTACCTAAACAACTTATTGAACCTATTGGGTTAATTCCACATAGCGATCTGGTTGCTGATGTTTTCCGTGGTATTTCTGAAGTTTTTTTACTTAGTAGCATGATTGTTGGCATCATCTTTGTCATTGGCCTAGCGGTTAGTTCTATATGGGCAGCGATATTTGCTGTATTTGGTTCTCTTCTTGCCTTTATTGTTGCAACTCTTTTAAAAGGTGACTTTGCGAGTATTCATACTGGGTTATATTCGTTTAGTGCTGTATTAACTGCAATTGCTTTAGGTTCTACCTTTAATAAGCCGAGCTATCGCGTGGTCGTCTATGCCATCGTTGGTGTGATATTTACCGTATTTGTTCAAGGGGCACTCGACATAATTCTTGAACCATTTGGTATTCCGACCTTAACGATGCCATTTGTTCTCGCATCATGGTTATTTCTAGTACCGAACCAAGATATTATGCCTAAGCATCGACAGTAATATTTGCACTAAAACTTTTGGTATTCAATTATGAAAAAAAATGCAATATATAAATATATTCAAAATATGAGAATGCTACGCTTAGTGCTCGCATTATTAATACTTGCTGATGGGATATTGATTATTCTCCCCATAATCTCAACTTATGATCTTCATTTATACCCCCAACATTTAGGTTTTGTTGATTGGCTACAATCATTAGGACTTGTTAAATTATTAGATATTCCAAGATTTGCTATTGGCATTGTGCTCATTATTCTAGCTATTCCTATTTACTTAGGTCTACGCATCGGTTGGTTATTCAGCTGTTTTATGCTGTTTATTATCATGTTAATTAACTTGGTATTAGCAAGAGAAAATGTTCTGACTGGAACTTTTTCACTAATAGTATTGATTATTGCCGCTGCAAATTGGAAAGCATTTAATCGTCATAGCTTATCTGGTGCAGGCTTTGTTGCTTTCATGAGCTTAAGCGTACTATTAGGTTATTCTGTATTTGGTACTTTATATTTAGGCGAGCAATTTCAACCCCATGTTACTGACATCTCATCTGCATTCTATTTTGCTTTGGTATGTATGACGACGGTAGGCTTTGGTGACATTGTTCCGATTAGTGTTGAGGCAAGACTGTTTACAATTTCGATTGTTATTTTAGGTATTACAATTTTTACAACCTCTATTGTGTATTTTCTAGGGGTATTTGCAAAAAGCACACAAGAAATTGTTAAGAAGAGATTATTCCGTATGAAAAACCACTATATTATTGTTGGCGCAAGCCCCTTAGCTTTAAACACCTACCACGGATTAAGAAAGCGTGACTTAGACGTTATGGTACTTTGCCATGAAGATCAAAAAAAGAGCTATCCAGATAATGCGCAAGTTATTACCACGGAACAAATTAATAAACATGCATTAAATAGTGCTAACTTAGGTCAGGCAAAAGCCTTATTTATTCTTGGTGGTTCTGATTCGGAAAACACCATCTCTATGTTAGCTGCGAAAGAAATTGTCGGCGGAAATATTAAAAGCGTCATTGCTGTAAATGATGATAAAAATTACGAAAATATGCAACTATTACATGCAGATTTACTTATTTCGCTTTCATCTTTAGGAAGTGAAGTCTTGATTAAAATGATCTTTGGCGAAAACATTAATAACCAAGTGATGGAGAATATTATTTTTTCAAACAACATATTAGATTCGTAATATGCTGGGAGGGCCAATGGTAAAATTGCTACTCGAGTATCTACAGTTTTATCATTTATACGAAGAAATAAAAATATAGATAAGAGATAGAGAGTTTATTATGGATCTAACCGTTATTATTTTTATTTTAGTGTATGTCGCAATGGCTTTTGGGACTTTTCCAGGGATTAAAATTGACCGTACTGGTGCATCTGTAGCGGGTGCATTAGCCATGATAGGGTTTGGGATTATCTCACCAAAATTATCTTGGGATGCAATTGATTATAGTGCAATTGGGCTATTATTTGGCTTAATGGTAGTATCTGCATCATTTACAGTATCAGGTTTTTATCACCAAGCAGCACAAAAAGTGGCAAGCTTAAACATTAGCCCACCTAAATTAATGGCCGTTTTTATTATTGTTGGGGCACTTCTTGCCTCGGTACTTACAAACGATATTGTGGTGGTGGCGATGACACCTTTATTGGTTTCCATCACATTATCCCGTGGGCTTAACCCTATTCCATTTTTACTTGGTTTTTGCTTTGCGGCCAATAACGGTGCCGCAGGATCTTTAATTGGTAGCCCTAAAAATATGGTTGTGGCACAAGGATTGGATTTATCTTTTATTGGAATACTCAATATTACAGCCATTCCAGTCTTATTTTCAGTTCCCATTGTATGGTGTGTGATTACCTTGCTTTATCGTAATCATTGGTATTTATCTGAAGATAAAAAATCATTAATGCCCCATGTTGAGCCTTCGATTATTGAATTCAATTGGTGGGAAACGATAAAAGCTGCTACGGTTTTATTTACTGTTATTTTGGCGTTTTTATTTAGTGATTTTCCGCGTGAGCTTGTTGCATTATCGGCAGCCTGTTTTTTATTGTTAAACAGAAAAATAGCATCCAGTGACATGTTAAAGCATGTTAATGGTGACTTAATTCTTCTAATGATGGGCCTATTTATTATTAATACTGCATTTTCCAATACAGGTATCCCTCAGGAAGTATTGCACTACTTATTGGGTAAAGGTATCGATCTAAATAGTCCTATTACGTTATTTTTGGTCACCATCGTGATGAGTATTTTTGTAGGGACAACACCCACGGTGATTTTATTAATCCAGTTTGTTTACCCCCATGGAAATGTTGATTTGTTAGGTGCCGCTTTAATTTTAGGTGCTTGTTTTGCAGGTAATATATTTATATTTGGCAGTATTGCTGGGATTATTGCTGTTGAGCAATCCTCAGCTCATGGTATTAAAATATCGTTTTTAGAGTTCACAAAATCAGGCGGTATTATTTCCACTATTTGTATTTTTATTGCTGTTGTTTGGTTATCCATCTATTAGCTTATAGAGAGTTTCAGTATGCTTGAAGTCAAAAACCTATGTATAAAGCAAGATAACCGTACATTATGGGATTCTGTGTCATTTTCATTGAATAACAATGAGCGACTAGGGATTTCAGCACCGAGTGGTTTTGGTAAAACAACATTAGGTCGCGTATTAGCCCAATGGCAAATGCCTACACAAGGCGATGTGCTATTTAATGGAAAAAAATTATCTCAAAAAGGGTATTGCCCTATTCAGTTAGTTCCTCAGCACCCTGAAAAATGTTTTAACCCTTATCGAACAGTTGGTGACAGCGTGAAGGATGCTTGGGAGCCTGATCCATACTACCTTGAACGGTTGTTTATTAAATCAGAGTGGTTGGTTAGAAGGCCCAGTGAACTTTCAGGGGGGGAACTTGCTCGAATTGCCTTATTAAGAGCATTAGACCCAAGAACAAAAGTTTTAATTGCAGATGAAATTACTGCACAATTAGATGCGCATTTGCAGAAAGATATATGGCAGTTTTTAATTCAACTTTCTGAAGAAAGACCATTATCGATGGTTGTTTTTAGCCATAATAAATTTCTATTGAAAAAGGTATGTACCTCGATTTGGAATATAGCCATATCAGAATGAACCGTTTTATAAGGCTAAATAAAATTACGGGGCATTTAATATTATCATTTAACGACTAGTGGTTAATCATATTCAATTAATGTGTGTAATTTAAACTTATTTAAAAATGATATTTTTATATTTATGATATTAAATAGAAGAGGGCTGCAATGGTAGCTATTGAAATTTTACTAGTTGGCTCAGGTGGCGGTATTGGTTCACTACTTCGTTGGTGGATTGGTCGCCTAGTGGGAGAACGTTATCATGGGATGTTTCCATTATCCACATTCATTATTAATATTTCTGGCGCATTTGTTATTGGTTTTTTAAGCCGTTATTTTGCGATCGACTGGGATGACCGTTATGGGACATTTCTTCAATCAGCTATTTTAACTGGGCTACTCGGTGGCTATACGACATTCAGTAGTATGCAACTTGATGCTTTAAAATTGACTCAAACTAAACAAAAATTACTCGCACTATTTTACTTATTACTTTCGGTTTTATTTGGGTTAGCTGCGGCATTTATTGGTGCTTGGTTAGCAAACTAACAGGGGCTAAAAATGAATATTATGATCTTAGTTTTCATTGGTGGTGCAATTGGCGCAATTTCCAGAGAACTACTGATGGTGTCTGTTCCTACCATGAACAATCATTTCCCCCTTGATATATTTGTAGCAAATATTGTTGCATCCTTATTATTGGGCGTTGTTGCAGGCTTACTTATGAGAAATAAAATAAGCCAAGGGATGAATGCCTTTTTGGCTACGGGGATCATGGGAGGATTATCGACATTTTCCAGCTTCGTTTACGGTGTAGTAGAAATAATGAAGTCTCCGCAGTTATTATTGGTTGGAATGAGTTATTTGGTTTTAAGTATCGTTATTGGATTCGTTGCTATTTATATCGGATATTCAGTAGGTAATAGACAATACAGTTAGCTCTCATTCTGATATTTTTAAATTTATAAGTGAGTAAGAGGTTTTTGATATGAAAATAGGTAAATCAATATGGCATGGGATCACTTCAAAGCCTTATAGATTACAATTATTATTTGATATAATACTTTTAATATTATCACCCGTGATCTTCATAAGTATAATTGGATTTGATACTAAAACTCTAGATATGGATGTTTTTATTGTTACATTAGTTATTTTGATTTATATTTACATTACACGTTGGTTTAGCCATTGGTATTGTAATAAACGTGAAAATAAATAATGCATTTGTGACAATCTGATAAAACTACATTCGCTTTTTTATTATAACTTGCGTTTGTTGTGGTCTAAAAAGAGGGGGCATGGTTTATTAAGATGACGCCCCTTGTTTTTCCTTGCTATTAACCTATAATTTCCTTTTTCTTTATAACCCTAAAAATGTTTAAAACTAAACTAGCAAGGATTGCAATAGCACCACCGATAAATGTCTCGTATACCCTTGATATCGGTAGTAAGTAACTTGGATCATGTAAAAATTGAGTTTCTTCAAGAAGAAGTAGAACAAAAACAGTAATAGAAAATGTTTTTAGTAGATAATTTAAACGAAAAAGTGTTGGAATGAAAAAGACAATAAAAGCTAAAGCTGCTAGGTAAATATAAGTTTCCTTTGATTTTGTTAGGCTAAACATGGAAATAACAAAAATAGCCGCCAATAGGCTTCCTAAAAATCTAAGCAAAGTAACCTTTATTATATGCATTTCTTTTGGGTGGAGTAACATAATAAATGTTAGGGGCGCCCAATAAGGTTTATATAAATTTAGGTAGTCAGGTATTGAAAGGCTTAAAAATAGGAAAAACTGAACAAAAAAGCGCGTATATATATTTTTTCGTCACTATGATATATTTCTTTTGAAAATAATCCATTTTTAAATGCATGACTTTCAAAGTTTTTATGTTTTAGTAAGCTAAAAATAGTTAGACTAATAGCAATCCCTGAGATATAGGCCATTGGCAGGTCAAGGCTAATAGAGCCAAGTGTTGTCCCCATGGAAGAAAAGATAATCAAAAATGGAAATGTACGATCTAAGTAATCATCTTTTTTATAAAATAGATAATAGCAATATGATAAGATAAATAAGTATATATAAAAATAAACTGTTAGCTTTAGTATAAAACCAATGCCCCCACCAACGATGACCAAGCATAATAAAAAAAACACATAAAAAATATTACTACTATCAGGTTTTGTATCATAAACGATATTAGAAAATAGTGTTGTTAAAAGGCCAAATGTTCCACCAATGACACCAAATAAAAAGAAACAGACAGTTGAATTGACGATTGCAGTAATCAAAAAAACTCCGTTATTTCTAAAACTGATATATTTATTTTTATTACTCATAGCTTTCATATAAGTCACTCATTTTGTCTTTTTTAGTCGTTTTTTATCATATTTTAATTGAATTATATCATAGGCTAATGCATTTTTTATATATTACGATACTTAGAATTTGATGAAATACAGGGATTTAAGATTATAAATATTTGCTCTGAGGAATATGAGGAATATGAGGAATAACAAGTGACGGGCCGGCCACAATCAAACGCCATCTTTCTCATAATCAGAACAGATTGCGAGTAGAATGCTATAAAATTCACAGGATATTGAATAGGATAAATAAGATTAAAATTCCTTTTTCCTCATCTGCAAATTGGCTGCTCACCGATGAAAACTATCTGCTATATCTTAATTGAAACTAATCACTATTAATTTTAGATTAACAGATAATTATACTGCCAGTTTAAGCTGGTCATTTTATTGGTAGTGAAGATAATTTGAGTTTTTTTTTTATTTGTATTAAATCATATAGTTATGATATTTTTTTTGGAATGAAACATTTGGTTACATAGTTTATTTCTATGTACATTAGAACTTACTGAGCTTATTGCAGTTTGGTCTATTTTTTGTTCGATGATTATTCGGTTGTGATTCATTTTTTAGTGTTTTACTGGAATTATATAGCGATATTTCAACCAGTTTACGCTAAGTCACTTATCCTAGGGAGATACAAAAAGGCCGCTAGGTTTACAGTCTATCCGTAAGCTTTTATTATCCTTAACGCAAATCTTACCGTGCGCACAGGCTGAGATGACGGAAATTAATGGTTAATTATATTTACTTAACTCAATTTGTCATTATAGATAAAGGATATCGCTATGCCAACTCCATGTTATATTTCCATTGAAGGAAAAACTCAAGGCAACATCACCGCGGGCGCATTTACTGCCGATTCTGTGGGCAACATCTATGTACAAGGTCACGAAGACCAAATGTTAGTCCAAGAATTCTCTCACGTTGTGACAGTGCCGACAGACCCGCAATCTGGTCAACCTTCAGGCCAACGCGCACATAAACCGTTCCGTTTTACTGTGGCGTTAAACAAAGCCGTTCCGCTGCTGTATAACGCGTTAGCGTCAGGTGAAATGTTGCCGAAAGTGGAACTGAAATGGTACCGCACATCAGTAGAAGGTAAACAAGAGCATTTCTTCACCACCACACTGACCGATGCAACCATCGTCAATATTGACTGCCAAATGCCTCACTGCCAAGACCCAGCGAAAGCGGATTTCACTCAGCTTATCGAAGTGTCTCTGTCTTACCGTAAAGTGGACTGGGAGCACACCGTTGCAGGCACATCGGGTGCCGATGACTGGCGCGCGCCGCTCGAAGCGTAATACCTTTTTGACGGGCTCTTTTGGGCTCGTCACCGCTTTTATTTCGTTCCTCGCTCCTTATCCATTTTGTCATGGAGACTCGTGATGTTTAGCAAAGACCCCAAAAAAACCGCCATTGATCCTGCTTCCATGATAAAAGATGAAGCCTTAAATCAAATTAAAAATACAGTGCAATCTCAAGTCAATGAGCGGGTGTCCAGTAAAGTACAAAAAGCGGCGGCCTTGGCACAGCAAGGTGGGGCTTTGGTATCAACAGCAGCATCCATGGCAACGCAGGCGACATCCCCATTAAACAGTGTAGCCAATAATCCGCTCATTCACGGCGGTGGGTTTGGTGGTGGGTTAAAACTCGGGGGCGGGCAAACTTATTCAGAAAGTCAGGCATTACAAGCGGCTCACGGGGCATTATTGGATGCACTAGGTATGGGAAGCCTGGAAAGTGGCTTGGTGTTTACTTGCTCGATTGCTGGGTTACCGGATGAGACCTTTCAAGTCACCGAATTTAATTTAACAGAAGGGCTATCATCGTTATTTTCCCTTTCGATTAGTGCTGTCAGTGCCTTACCGTTTATTGATTTTCAGCAACACCTTGGAGTCGCCTCATCTTTAACTGTCAAGCGTGATGGTGTTCAAATCCGTAAAGTGAATGGCATTTTAGCGGGGGCCGTTCAAGGAAACACGGATGGCGTAAAGACGTGGTATCACTTTGATATTCGCCCTGAAATGTGGGTAATGACCCTTAATCAAGATAGCCGAATTTTTCAAAATCAAAATGTCCCGACGATATTAAAAACCTTGCTGGATGAAGCGCATGTGAAGTCGGACTGCAAATTTTACCGTGAGGATTTACATCCCCAACGGATTTACACCACCCAAAAGCGCGAGTCTGCGTTTGATTTTTGGTGTCGCCTTGCCTTTGAGGAAGGGATTAACTTTTGGTTTGAAGAGGACCAATTATTTTACAGTGATGAACATATGGGGATGACGGCAGGGATTAACCTGACGTATAACCCGCAAGCCGATACGGATATCAGTGATAGCACCGCTATGACATGGCAGTACGGTGAATACCTGTGTGTGGATGAAACCATTCATAAAGACAATAATTTCATTCGTCCTTCTTACCCACTTCAACATGAAAATAAATTGGAAAAAGGTGGGCAGCACAGCGTTTTTGAAAGTTACGGCCGCTTCCAATTGGATGAAGAAGGCAAACCACTGACCCAAATTCGTTTTGAACAGCTACGTAATGGGAGCAAAGTGGGTAATGCCACAACAAACTGCTTTGCCCTAATGCCGGGTAAAATTTTTACGCTATCGAATCACCCCCACCTACCAATGAATGACAGCTGGCAAGTGATCAGCGTGAGCCATCATGGCGTTCAACCTCTGGCAGACAATGGTGGCGGAGAAGGTACTCAGTTGTCGAACAGTGTTTCTTTTATCCCTGGTACGCAAGAGTGGCGGCCACCTTATCGTTATAAACCAACCGCGGATGGGGATGAAGTTGCAACTGTCGTGGGCCCTCCGGGTGAAGAAATCTATGTCAATGAACATGGTGCGGTGAAAGTCCATTTTCACTGGGACAGACGTGGAGAGCCTGACCACAGTGCCTCGTGCTGGGTGCGTGTTGCCATGGGTTGGAGCGGTGGCGGCTATGGTTTTTCTGCGGTACCACGCATTGGGACGGTCGTTCAAATCAGTTACCTGAATGGTGATATCGATAGGCCGATTATCACAGGATGTACTTACGATGGGCGCAATGCGACTCCAATCAGTTTTCCTGAAAATAAAACCCGCACCACGTTTCGGACGAAAACCCATAAAGGGGAAGGGTTTAACGAACTGCGCTTTGAGGATGAAAACGGCAAGCAGGAAGTGTTTATTCATGCCCAAAAGGACATGAATACTAAAGTGTTGAATAATCGGACTACGCATGTGCTTCATGACCATGTAGAGGTTATTGATAACAATCAAGCCATGTTGGTCAAAGGCAATCGAACTGAAAATATTGATCAAGATAACACGGAAACGGTGGGGCAACACAAGCGCATCACGGTGGGGAATACCCTTTCAATCAATGTGGGCGACGTGATTGAGCTGCGTTGTGGCGCAAGTGTTCTGCGTATGGACAGTGGCGGCCATGTCACGATCAATGGAACGGAATTTAAGTTTAATGCATCAGGCCCAGTGCAGATTACGGGTAAAGATGTGGATATAAATTAAGGAATAACCGATGTTTGAGGTGATGAATTATACGCCATTTCCACATTTGCTTTACCAAAAGTATGGTAAACAAGGTGCGTTATTTAATGTACTTGCATTTCGGCAAACATTTCGACTTAAAACTGGGGGGCATTATTCCGATTTAAATAATACACAGTTTCCACTCGTTATGGCGGATGATTACTATCATACTTCGGAAAGCAGCAGCCTTATTGATGAAACTGATTTAGTCCTTGGGCGTCCTTGTACCAATATCCACATTCGTGGGGTGGCAAAACCTAAAGATGGTATTCCTACAGAACAATGGCGAGCGGGAATCAGAGTCAAGGATTTTTCTCGTACATGGACTTTAACGGGCCCATCCTATTGGCAACATGAAAAAGATAATTGGCAGTTAACCGCTCCTTTATTGACTGACGGAGTAAGTTTGCGTCATGAAATGGCATATGGAGGTCGTTGGATAAATACCCAAGGAGAAACTGACGCTTACGCAGCAAATCCGGTTGGAATAGGTTTCTATCCTGATATTTCCGCATTAGATAAATCTAAGCGATATCCAGCTCCGCAAATTATTGAGGACACTATAACGACACCAAGAGAACATCACGTCATTAATGAAGAGCAATTAACATTGGGTTCTGGCCCAGTATCCCGTTGGTGGATGGGGCGTCTTGAGTATGCTGGAACCTATGATAAACATTGGGAAGAAACGCGGTTCCCTTTTTATCCTGATGATTTTGATGAGCAATTTTTTAACTCTGCACCTGTCCATTTACGTTACCCCGGTTTTTTAGCGGGTAATGAACCCATTTTATTGGAAGGATTGTTACCCGAATCTTCAACGGTCGTCACAGCTTTGCCCGATTACCAGTACCTTGTATTGCTTCAGGATATTGAGGGGGAGTTGTTTCCTGTTACACCTTTACTCGACACGTTAACCATTGACCTTGATAACCGATTTATTTCGGTCGTTCGTCGGGTGCGCATTCCTGCTGAATACCCCATAAAACAAGCTGTCATTTCAGTTGTTGTCCCTTCGCAGACAAAAGGAGCATGTCATGTCGGATAAACACATAGGTGATGCAGAAGGCGGTTTTAAAGCAGTCAGTAGTGCGCCTGATGTTTGCAAGGTGGGCAA
The DNA here is from genome assembly GCF_028484875.1 of Providencia sp. PROV032. Lineage (NCBI taxonomy): Bacteria > Pseudomonadati > Pseudomonadota > Gammaproteobacteria > Enterobacterales > Morganellaceae > Providencia > Providencia sp. PROV032. Next base: position 114,759 of record NZ_JAMPSX010000003.1, on the reverse strand, counting down.
TGCCGTAGTGCCGTTTGATAGCTATCAAAGCCTCAATCATATCAAAAAATTTGCAACATCCGTTAGAGCTAGGGGGGCTCTCACGTTAAATGTGGGCTCTATCATTGCAGGCTCTCAAAGTAATGCGGGCTCAGGAGTGATGTCTGGCACATCTCAAGGGAGTGGTGACTGCATAATACTGACGGGCAGTACTTCCGTACGTATTGAGGGGCAGCCAGCAGCGATGCATGGTTCGCTTGTCGCCATGAACAATAAAAATACGTTAGGGACATTAATCACGAATGAAGCGTCCCCTGGTAATCCCGTTGAAAGTAATAAAATACCCTGTAATGACCCTCCAGTAATTTCTGATTTATTACGAAACTTGGTCACGGAAAAAGAAGCGCTACAGCAAAGCTTTGTCAGTCAAGCAATAGTTGCAAAAGAGAATGCGGTTAATCAGGCAGATAAATATCTTGATGAGAAAATTGACAGTATTCGGTCTGAGCCTGTTGAAGGATGGGGATGGGCGGGGGATGCGTTTAATTTTTATCGGGATGTTAGAGATGGAGCAAGGCGGGCTACGCTAGGGCTTGTGAAAGACACGGGTATCGGTTTAGTACATATGTCTGATGCTATCCCAATAAACCCCATTCAAATGGTTAAAAATGCTGAAAATACACTAGATGCTTTAATCCTTCTCGAAAATACTCGTTTAGGCAATGTTTGCCAAGAAAGTATGTCTGAGAGTGCTAAAGAGGCATGGGAAAATACCAAAAAAGCAGTGAGTGACGCGATGGAGCGTTTGGAGAATAAATGGGATAAAGGCACCAGTGATAAAGCGGAGATCGTGTCCCGAGGAATATTAGAAATTGCGACAATATTATTCCCTGCGAGCAAAGCAGGTACGGTAGGTAAAGCTGGGGAAGGTGTAAATGCCATTAAAGGGGCTAGGGCTCTTGATGCGGTGGCGGACACCTCAAAAGGTATTACAACTCTGAAGGAACTTAGAGCTGCTGAAGCCGCTATTGCCGCAAAAGAGGCGCAAGTTGCTGAAAAATCAGTTCAAACAATCACTGATATTGCGAAAGATGCGGAACGAGCATTACCTGCGCCAGGGCCCCGTATTTCACCGAAGGTTGAAGCTGCAGCTGAAAAACCATCAGCGACACCTAAAAATACCGATGTGAAAGCTGAAAACCCCGCACCGAAGAAAAGTGATGATGTAGGGGGGACTTGTACTGCTGGCGCAACATGTAAAGGTGAACCTGTTAATGTTGCAACAGGGGATTTTATTCAGCAGTGGCAAGTTGTTCGTATTCCCGGGTTATTACCCATTATCTTGCATCGAACATATCAGTCAACATCTGCTGCCAGTGGTCTTTTCGGTCCAAAATGGACTGATGAATGGTCACGTTGTTTACGAATTGACAACAACAAAATTATTTTTAAAGACAGCGATGGAGCTCAATTTGATTTTATTGCTAAAGAAAATACCGTTCGCTCCCGAAATACTCACGCACCGCATTATTTGTTGGCGGGGTCTAAAAATGAATCATTGACGATTTTTGATAGCATACAGCAACATACCTTATCTTTTGCTCACATTGACGGTGACTATCGCCGCTTAAGTGCTATCACGGATCGGAACCAAAATAGCATTCATTTTATTTATAATGACACTCACCAGTTAGCCGAAATAAGAAGAAATGATGGCTTCCTTTTAGAGCTTGAATATCAAAAAGGTCAATTGCAGCGCATCATTGGAGGCAAACAGAAAGATGAGCAGCATGTTTTTGCCGTGTGTGCGTATGATCCCCAGGGGTATTTATCGGAGTGTGATGCCTATCAACAAAATCGCCTTTGGCACCGCTATACCACTGATGGCTTAATGGTTCAGTGGGGGGATACCGATCAAACTGAATTAACACTCACTTATGATGATAAAGGCCGTGTCATTACTACTCACTCCTCTTCAGGGTATTGGCATGATCGTTTTATCTATGATGATACCCAACGAATGACCACCTACATTGATGGTGAGGGCGGCTATTCACGCTATTATTATAATGAAGATAATCTAGTTACTCGGGCGATTGACCCTCTTTGGCGTGAAACCCATACGCAGTGGAAGCAGCGTCAAAAAATATCAGAAATCAATTCATTAGGTGAGAAGACAGAGTATGGCTATCATTTTGATGGCCAATTGGCTTACCTGTTCCTTCCTGATGGGCGTCATGTTTATTATGACTATAATGAGATGGGGCAATTGATTTCCTACACGTCGCCATCGGGAGAAAAATGGCTGCTTGATTACGACACCCAAGGCAACCTAACGACCCTCACCGACCCTCAAGGTCACATTCAAGCCTACGAATACAGCCAACACGGTGAGCTGCTCAAAGCCATTCACCCCAACGGGGCGCAATGGCAGTATGAATACAATGATAGCCATCAACTAATCAAAACAACCAACCCGTACCAAAACAGCACTGACTATCAGTTTGATGAGCTGGGGCGCTTGCAAGAATATACCGATGCTCTAAAACACACTACCCGCTATCGTTACAGTTCAGAGCATGCAGGCGTCAATGGTAGCGTCAGCGATATTTTGCTGCCGGATGACGCGCATCAATACATTGAATATGACAGCGAACGCCGTGTGGTTGCTGTCACAGACGGTGAAGGTAAAATCACCCGTTATCGTTATGGCCCCTTTGATTTACTGCTGGCGATGGTACGTCCAGACGGTACAGAAGTCCGTTTTGAATATGACTCTTTGACGCGTTTAAAAGCGGTGATTAACGCTACAGGGGATAAATACACCTACGAGCGTGACCGCGCGGGGCAAATTATTCGTGAAACCGACTTTACAGGGCGAGTGCAAGAGCACCGTTATGATCAGTTAGGTCGCCGAATAGCAACACGTTATCCAGACCAACACGAATTACGTTGGCGTTATGATGTATCTGGGTTGGTTGTTGAACAAAGTGAATGGCTGGATAATGGCGTTGAAAATAAATGTTTATCGACCACGACCTATGAGTACAACGCACGTTTGCAATTGGTGAAAGCCACCAACCCCGATTCAGTGGTTGAATTTGAATATGATGCGCAGGGGCGTTTAACGTGTGAGCGAATCAATGGTCAAGAAATCAAACATGATTGGGACAGCGACCATTCGACGTTAGCGCGTACCACTTTCGGTGACCGTGAACTTCATTATGCCTTTGGGCAACTCGGTGAATTAACCTCACTACAAATCAACCAGCACGCGCCGCTGCAATATAGCTACAATGCGGTCGGGCAAGAGTACCTTCGCCGCAGTGAGGCGGGGTTCGCCAATTCAAGCCATTACACCGCCACCGGGTTACTCGCCCATCAACGGGCGGGGTGTGGCAGTGAAAACTTCTTGCAATCACTGCAACAGAATCCGCATCAGCCGCCATTTTGTACTGATGTGCATCGTTCTTATCAATACGACCGTGCACACAATGTGGTGCGTATTGAAGATGACCGTTGGAAGCAGACCACCTATCGGTATAACGCGAACGACCAAATCACCGAAACCCAATACAGTAACCAAATTGGCAATCGTGATGAAAAGTTCCTTTATGATGCGAACTTAAACCTCACCGAGCACATGACATTGCCGTCGGATGCGCAAGGGGCGATGTTGCAGTTATTTCAGCAACAACAAGCGGGGCGCGTCACACGGCGAGATACGGCAAGGGGCTATCAGCTTTACCACTACGATGTCAACGGGCGGTTAGAGAAAAAAGTTGTTTATGAGCATGGATATCGGCCAAAAGAATGGCGCTATCTGTGGAACACTCAAAACCAACTGACGGCCTGTTTTACCCCGAAAGGAGACTGCTGGCGTTACACTTACGATGCGTTTGGTCGACGGCTGAGCAAAACTAAAGTAGTCGATAGTCAAGCAGCTCATATCGATCCTCAGTTTCCCCAACTTAAGCCGAAAGTGGCAGCATGGCACTATTTATGGTCGGGAGACCAAATGGTGGAAGAGACGCCGATTTATGCGGATGGGACAATCGCTTATGACTCGCAAGTGCAATGGTTGTACGAGCCGGGCAGTATCACACCGACCGCGCGTTATCAAAATGGCAAATTACACTATGTGGTGACTGACCACCAAGGCACACCACGAGAAATTTTCACGGAAGCGGGGAAAGCCACTTGGGCGGGGCGGCTGAACACATGGGGGCAGATGCAGTTTTGGCAATCCCGCGATGGGCTTGCTGACAATGACCCCAATTATACGGAGTGCCACTTCCGTTTTGTAGGTCAATATGAAGACCGAGAGACGGGGTTGTATTACAACCGCTTCCGCTATTATGATAAGGACAACGGGCAATATATCTCCCCTGACCCAATAGGGCTACTGGGTGGAGTGAATCCGTATGGGTATGTGCACTGTCCGACAGGTTGGGTAGATCCGTTTGGGTTGGCGGGTTGTCCGTCTATTAATACTTGGAATGATTTCCAAAGCAGATCGAAAGGACAATTTAGTAGCCGAACAGAGGCAGCTAAAGCCTATCAACTTTGGAAAAACCAAGATTGGGTTGCATTAGAAAAAATGATGCCGCCAGGAGCATGGCCTCCTAATGGAGGTTTTGTCAGCATAACTAGAACAACCCTACAACCTGGCATGCAAGTTGACCGCTATGGAGGAAGAATGGTTAACGGTGTATTTAATGATAAAGGGACATATGTAGCTCAAGCGGGTGCTCCATTTGAAGTTAGAGCATTACCTGCTGGCGACATAAATAGACCTTATACTGTATATGAAGTCGTCAAACCACTTCCTGCTGACATGGGACCTGCAATACCCTGGTTTGGTCAACCCGGAATGGGAGCTCAATACAAGTTCACAGATGGAATAGATGATTTGATTACTCAAGGATATTTGAAGAGGCTGCCATGATTTATAAAATAAAAAATATACAGAAAATTATTTACGACGGTTTTGAAGATGATTTTTATGATTTGCCTCATAGTTTCAAATGCCCTCTATGCCATGAAAACATAATAATTGATATTTTAAATTTAAAACCATTTAGACTGTTAGATGAAGAAGTAAAAAATGCTATCTTGTTGAAGATGAAAAAAATAAAAGTATCTCCATTATCATCAACTAGTGATTCTTACAATTATAACTTTTTACCCATATATTATGATATGCATGAATGTAATTCAGACTCAAAAAAAATATTAAGAATTATTGCTAGTGGTGAATACCAGCCAGCTAGATATCAAATAATTCTTATTGCTATGTGTATATAAATGATAAGCAATAAATAATGTTAATGGGCTGAACTAATAACTGTCGAGCTAGATTCTTCGTTTTTAAGAGCCTCTTGTATACTCTACTACCAGCTCGCGCATCGTATGCCGTATGGCGGTTAGCTGCGCTTGCTGTTGTTGGTTTTGCTGTTTCATTGCTCGGATATCTTTGCTGTCGGGTATCAATACCCAACAGCCGTTTAAAATCTTCACGGTAAAGGTGAAGCCTGTCTCAAAAACTGCGTCTTTTAGCCACTGCCCTTTAAGGTGAATTGCGGGCGGTGGTCAGCTTCGCAGCTAAATTACGCCACACTCAGGGGTTCGAGTCAGTTAATCCTTAAGCCCAATAACAGCCTGAAAGAGCAGCGAAAGAGGGGCAAATGAAAAAGTGTGCACGGGCACGAAAATGCCATTTAGTGCCCTATTCAAAATATTCCATCAAGGAAGCGAGAGGGAGTAAAACTGAGCCGGCCAACAACGACGGGTGTTGCAAAGGGCAAACGGGGCATCATTTAATTTATTCAAATATGATAAAAGACGCCTGTCCAAATTATGATGAAGCGATTGCCCCTACAGTTTGTGTTGAGGGGACATCTTGGCATGGTGGCAGCCATGGGCGTATTCATACGGCGATGGATGATGAACTTAGCCGCTTAGCTAAAAATAATAAATTAGATAATAATACCCTGAGTATGGATCAGGCGATTGAGGCGGCAGTACGTTCCCACAAAAAAACGTTTCCGTATGCCAACTGTTCTAGTCATTGCATAAGAGAACAACTTAAGGGCTATTACTTGCCGATGTGTAAGAATGCGCGATTGCCAGCAAAAGACTCTCGAGGTAATGAAATAAAAGATAATCAAGTAGATAGGTAACTTATGACATATATAAAAGAAAATGATTGGAAAGGACTTTTAAAAGGCTGGATTATAACAGGCTGTGCGGTAAGGGATAAAAATATAGTATACCTATGTTTGCGCAAAGATATTCCGTATGAACAGGCTAGAAACTTATGGAATAGTGAAATTCCAAGTAGGCTATTAGCCATCTATTTAGATACCCCTCAAACTCCGACTGGAAGCTTAAGTATTACTGGTTTCGATAATCCGAAAATAGGTGTTTGTTTAAAACCTCTAGAACAAGGAATGATTGCTGAAAGGGGGGATGATGGAAATGTCCAGTGTGTTGGCAGCGGAGATGACTTTCCTTTAGAAAAAATCATGGAAGGTGACTACGCAAACCCTAAAAATATCAAATGCATTGAAGGTTATGCCTATTATGTCGGCTCTGCACGTGAAATTTATAAACGTGTCGACATTGGAAAATGGGTGCGACTTCAAAAAGGTATTCCAGGTGGAGAAACAGATACCGATATGGGATTCACGGATCTTGATGGTTTTTCAGAGCAAGATATGTATGCCGTCGGTGGTGAAGGGGATGTCTGGCATTATAACGGCGAAATATGGATCCCTTGTGGTTTCCCGTCCAATGAACAACTAAGTGCTGTGCTATGTGCTCCAGATGGCTATGTGTATATCGGTGGCGAAGGCGGCAGCCTATGGCGTGGCCGTCAATTCCAATGGGAAAAATTGTACCACGGTGGCTCGACGATTTTACTGAATCAATTGCGCTGGTTTGAAGATAAAGTCTGGGCTTGTGATGACTACCGTTTGCAATGTTGGGACGGTCACGAGATGGTGCGCCCGATGGATGGTGATGAAAGCGTTCTTCTGTCTGGCCATATGGATGTGCGTGACGGCATTTTAGTGGTAGCGGGTGATTATAGTGTAGATCTGTATGATGGAACGGCATGGCATAAGATTGTTAGGCCTTATAGTTAATAAAAATATGATTAGAATTAAGAAAAATAATTACACCCACAATCAAGTTTATTTAAAATAATGTTGCTACTTACAATAATATATTCACTGAAATAACATAAATTAAATAATAGACTGAGTTCTTGTGATTGCGAGCTGAATAATGAGTTTGTGCAAGAATACCTTCGCTGTAGTGAGATGGGCTTTATGAATTCTAGTCATTAAACAGAGATAGGATTATTAGCCCTTTACAACAGCGAATCACTGCAACCTTGAAACTTTAAAAGCAGGCAACGCTGCCTTATAAGTTCATAGGGCGGGGATGCAATTGAAGCGTTTTTGCGCCACACTTTTTATGCTCCCCTTTACTATATTGAGATAGTCTTTGGGATACTTTAATTAGTTACTCATTAAGAGAGATAATTAAATCATTGACTTATGTCCTTTTAGGGGGGATGGAGATAAATGCCACATTGTTTTTTTCTCATCATTCAGTGTCACAGACATCTCTAATAACATATTTTCAGATAGGCAAAATGGAAAAAAGTGATAGAGATGAGTGGTAAATACAAAGGCCTCACCTTCGCTTTCATATTGGGCGTTATCAAGTAGTAGAGATAAAGATAAACACCGGTAAGGTTTACCTTTTAATATATGGTCATATAAATGTGTTTTCAGCTCAATGAGCCCAGACAATAGTCGCTCACATTTTCGTGTCACTTGCCTATCAGTATCTCGATAGAGAATATAATCAGCAATTAGGTGTTTTATGCTTTCTAACGACATTAGCATTGAGGCATTAGCACTGTAGTGGGATAGTAATTGCCAAAAATGATGGTTATTGACGATAGGAGGATAGCAAGGTGACAATAACGTGATATTTCCCGTTTTAATTCCGTCAGGCATTTTTTCACTGTGTTGGTTTAATAAGCCAATTTCGTTTTTTTGGTTACGTTCAAAGCCTGTATAAATACATGAAAAATGTAAGCTGGGCGGTGTTACCATAGGGGCGCCTTTATTATCAAAAAAATTTAAATAATAAAGGGTATGTCCCGTGATATTTTTCTCCATCGTTAAGGAGTAAAAAAGGGTTTTATGGTATTGAGGCATAAGGCGTGAAGATGCCGTCAATTCTGTCGTAGGATAAAAATGACAATATATGCCTCTCTCTTGTTCATGTGGCTCAAGTGAAAGTTGGATTTCAAAGAGGTCAGCCAAGTAGTGATGGCTAGGGATAGGAAGTAAATAACTTGATTTATTTTCTTTAAAATCAATTAGCAGGGTGTGTTGTGCTTCGGTATCTATTGCAGGAGCACAATTTAAATAAAAGCTATTTTCACATTCCTCTTGTGTCAAAGGAAGCTGTTGATTTAAATAGATGTTAACTGTAAAACGCCTTTCTTGCTCCCAATCTAACTCAGTGACAACTTGGGGAATATTGAGCTCAACAAAATGATGAACATGAGGTAAATAAAGGCCTTCTAATAATTGCTGTGGAGCACTGAGTGATACATTTTCTTGCGGAAAAATTTTATAGGGCTTTCCAATTTTGGGTTCGAAAGCGTAATTAAGTGGATCACCCTCATAGCGAATATGATTATGGATGACTTCAATTTTTTCAAAATACTGGCTAAATGCGAGTAATAAGATTTCTGATGTTTTTTTATTGGCTCCTAAAAAAATATCAAGTGAACTTGTTGAATGAAATTTAGTTTCACCTCGATACTGTATTTCAAGCGAAATACATGAGCGATTTGGGTGTTGAATAATTTTCCTATCAAGAAGACTATAGGGTGTCACGACGAGATCATGACAAAAGCTAAAACGAGCCCCATTATTACCTAAGACAAGATGGTCTTTATTTATCTCTACTGGAAAAGAAAGCAATTCATTTTGGTCAATTTGTACAATAGTCGTCGATGGAAGCCCTTTTATCGCTTGGGAATCAAGCCGTTGCAGTAGAGGTAATGTGATTTCAGGAAATGCATCATCAATTTTATCTTGTAAACGTGCAGACAAAAAAGCAAATCCTTCCAATAGATAACTCGTTTGTGGATCTTGAGGATCTAACACATCTGCTAAATGTGGTTTCTTATCGGCATATTCACTGAATAGCTTTTGTAAGTATTGCTTTTCTTTAATATATTTTATTTCACTCATGACTTAATCCAAAAGATGAATATGAGCTGGGTTTTAAACCTTTTTGCTCTGCTTGTTTTTGTAATTCATAGTAACGAGCTAATAATCCATTAATTTTATTATCAATATTGATGAGTGTGGCAGGGGAAACTGGCTGCCCATTTTTAATTTGTAGTGATAATTGACGAAGCTTTTCCTCAATAGGCTCCACCTTATTGTGCTGCTTTTGAATGTCATAGATGGCGGTTTTTAAATAGGATAATGTAAAACTACCTCGGTTTTTTTCTTGTTGAATAATTTTATTTGAAAGTTGCTGTAATAACATCGCTGTTTCAGACCAACTATCATTAATAGGCATATTTTCTAAACGCGTCTCATATTGGTTTTGCCAATTTCGGCTGAAGTAAGCCTGATCAGCATCCGCAGGCCAATAAGATTTTGCTTTTTCTTGCATGTTCTCGATCAGTTTTAAATTAGCGAGAGGTGAACGCTTTTCAAGCAAAGCTAAATGATATTCATAGGTATTTATGTCGGGTTTAAATAACCATTTGGCAACAGCACCTTCAGGAATGGACGTTATAGCCTCCATCTCATGTTTAAAATACACATAGGCGCTAAATCCACAGACTAAAAAGAGTACACTACTGAGCACACAACCCCATATAAAACCACGGGTAGCGCTCATTTTTTTAGTTGTTACTGTTAATGTCGATGCGGGCTCAGGGGGTTCAAAAATAAATGTTGGTGATGGTTGTTCTACCTGTTTAGCGGGTTGTTGGATATACACTAAAGGCGGGAGCGTGACAGATTCGGATGTATTCTGTTTTGCATATTCTTCCTGCTTTTCAAGCTGTTTGGCTAAGTTTTGAAAGAACCATAACAAGTTTTCAATTTTAGGTAGTTTTTCCCACGTTGTTTTAGCCAGTTTATCAATGATTAATTGTAGTGCGCGTTCTGAGCGGTAAACCAAACGGAGGTCTTTTGTTTCATAGGTTTGCTGGCGGAGCAGGGCGCTAGCCTTTGTATTAAACCAGTTGAGTGCTTCTGTTCGTTGATTCGGTTTTTCAGGCCATAACGCATCCCAATGAGTCACAATAACACTCGCTAATAATTCACAGCCTTCAGTAAAGCCACTGAGTCCATGGCGTTGTAACCGTGCAATTGTGTAATAAGCCCCGCTTTGTAGGTCAATACCATGATTTTTAAAGAGAGATAAACAAAGTGACTCAATGAGTGTCCAACTAACCTCTGGGCGTGCAGGATGACTTAACTTGTTAAATTCTGTTTTAAGAGCAATAAATTCAGGAGTATCTAAAGGGGAGTTCCCGATTTTAATGACTAAATGTTCTGATTTCATCTCGTTGAATATCCTATGCCCCCACATAAAGTGGAGGCAATCACATTAGTAAAGGGTTTCAGGTAAACGGAATTTTGTGAATAATCCACCGAAGAAAGGATTATTAGACTCATCAACCAGAACTCGATAAGTCATATCCCCACTATCAATCGTGAAGCGAATATCGAATGAATTAGATTTGATATTCATTAACTTTGCACTATCGACCAGACGCATTTGTGCCCATGGCCCCGAGAAACTAACAGAACGAGGTGATTTATCACCAGAAAGAGGAACCAGAGTCAGTTTGCTTTCAATATTTGAGCGCATCGAGTTTGGCCAAACGAGATGCGTGACATGGCTACGGCTATGAGCATAATCAATGAGCTGACCGTCAAGGTTTAAGATACTACGACGTTTATTGCCACTTAATGAAAGCGGTTCAACTGCAAATTGTGCTTCTAAATTACCTTGTGCATTAAAAAAGGTTTCTCTTATGCGATTTGCAGTTTCAATTTGCGCTAAAACATCAGAGCGGATCAGCGATTGACTATCCCGATTATCGACTAAGTTATTTTCAACAAATAAACGTAAGTTCTGTTGATAGAAGCTATCGAGTGTGCCATTAGGTTTAAAGAAACGTTCAAACTCACTTAATGGAACATCTTGTTTTGAGTTTGGATTAAACGGATAGCGACCCGCAATATAGGTATTATATTGTTTTACAACATTTTCATTCCATTCAACTTCCATATGTCGAATAGCTTCTTTCTGGACAACATTCCAAGCTTGCTCAGCGATTTCATCTACCCAACGATTGAGCGGTTCAGGCAATGTTTTAGCCATTTGTGATAGTTCAAATATGGCATCTTTATTATTATCATTGAGTCTCATGGATACGGCTTTAAGTGCCGCTTTACCCGGTACTGGAGAGTTTTGTATTCCCAACAAATATCGATGCAAATCATTCAATTTTTGATTAAGATTTTGTAAGTTTTCTCCTTGATTACTGACCAGTATTTCCGTTTGGGGTGTAAATTCTCTATCTAAACGAGTTAATAAACGGTAAGAAGGTTCTGCCATCAAGCTTTTTTGTTTCTCAATAGGTAAACTTGCATCAATTGATGGAATGACCGTATTATCACGCAAAACTTGTAAGGCACGACGTAAAGGCTGTTCTCCGCTGATGATTTGTTCAAGTGCGATGATTTCATCTTGGATTGAGTCAAATTCACGAATTTCTAAATTACTCATTCCGTTACGCCATTGAGCGATATAATCACTGATATATTGCTCACTGATTTGACGTTGAATTTCTTTACGGTCATTCTCACTATATTGGGTATTTGATGTGAGATTGAGCACCCAAGCATCGAGCAACGTAAGTTCAACTAATTTGTCATTTTGGCGAATAAAATAGTTTAATAATCCTGAACGTGTTAAAAACTGTGGGATTTCTAATTTATCCTCATCAATCGCGGTAAAAACAGTATTAAAACTTGGGCCTATTTGATATTGCAAATTTAAAGGTGCTGAAAGTTCTTGGTTGGCTTTTAACCGTAACGCCTGGTACACACGTTGATAAAGCGATAACACACTGAGTTCTTTCTGGGCATTTTTAATGGGGGTCGCAAAAGGCGTGAAGGCCTTAATCGCAGTCATCAGACCGTTGTCTCGTTCCGCTTTCCAATCAGTGTGTTCAAGTGCATAACGTAAGTGTGCTTTTAATAGCATTTGTTTTTCACGTTGCCCAGTGAATAGATGGCTCCAATAATTCGCCATAAAGTCTTCAACCATGCCATTATTACGCCCTGTTTTGTCTTCTAACATGCGCATAATACGTAAAATTTCGAGTTTATCTTCACTGCCCTTATCTGCATTATTAAGCTCAATTAAAAGCCCTGACATAATTGCAGGTAAGAAACGCTCGGTCAGTAATTGCAGATAAACTTGCTCAACTTGTGGGCCGACTTTTTGGCCTTGATACAGTCCCATATCAGAAAATAGCACATTTTTATCGCGGTGGTTCCCATAGGCAAGTGTCGCTTCACGTAATGGGTTGAGGACAGGAAGTTGTAAGCTACCATCAGTATCTTTTTGGACGTTATTATCTATCGTTCTGAATGCTTTAACCTCATTAAGCACACTCTCACCGGCGCGGTAGTTTTTATCATAATAGTGGTTCCAACCACTCCAAAGTGCAATTAAACCAGCAAAACTGGCCAGTGTTGTGACTAAGAGGCGAGAACGGTGCTTTTTGACCCAATATTGATTTTCAGCGGCTAAATTCGGCTCACTGAAGAGGACTTGATCAAATAAATTATGTGTAAAATAAGGGTGGCTATCATTGATTGGCCAAGTTGTTAGTGGGGCTGTTGGTAAATGGTATTGCACGGATGCCGTTTGGCTAAAGACATCGTCTATTTGGCCAATCTGCAATGCAGAGGTGAGATAAACGCCCCTTAAACAAATATTATGTTGCTCGTTATTAATCAACAGTGCATTAATTAATGTTATAACGTGGCTCTGTAACCCTTCTATTTGACGTACAAAGCTGAATAAATCACTACGTTGGTTACCTTCTGCTCGTTGTAGCATCATTTCTGGTAGTGCGCTATTCATTTGGCTAACCCACTGTAACCAGAAATGCGTTAAACCCGTCTTCCAATCTTTTTGAGATTTAAGATCGAAAGAAACCCCCAGTACTTGGTTACGTTGTTGCGCATCCAATGACTGGTACATTGAATCGAAACCACGTAATAAATCTAGCTTCGTTAATACGATATATAATGGTAGTTGACTATTAAAAGTCATTCTAATTTCTTCAATACGCATTTGCAGGTCAGCAATTAATTGGCTATTTTGTTCTTTCGTATTGGTGAGTAGAGATAAGGTATCTACCGTTAAAATAATCCCGTTCATGGGTTGTCTTGAACGATTAGTCTTTATCCAATTAAGTAACTCTTCCCACAACCGATGATAGAGCTGAGGTTTTTCATGATGTTCATTTGGTTGAGTCAATAGTTTGCCGTTAGGAACGAAAAGAACGGCATTATCCGTCAACAAGCACTCAATATTTAAAGGCAGCTTTTGTTCATTAACGATATTGTCACTTGGCGCGATATCCAATGGATTTAGCGCGTTTTTTAATAAGCTATGTTTTCCGCTTTGGTTTGCACCTAAAACAAAATACCAAGGGCGTAAATAAACGGCCTTAGTATGGCCATTTAGGTGGCGCGTAAATTGAGATTTCCAATAGTCTAAATAACGATTTTGGAAGTCTATATCCTGCCTAACGGGATCAACAACGGTTAACTCAACATCGAGTTTTAAGGCTTCAAGTTTTTTTACTCGACGCCATGTAACTAAACCTATCCAACTGACAACAAGCAAAATAATAATTAACGTAGCAAGCCAGCGTGAGGTGAGTGTACTAAATGGCTTTGAGTCTTGATAAGTGAATGTCGGCCCCCACCACCAAATCCACACAATGACGAGAGCAGGGAGTAACGCTAATAAAAATAGGAAAAAGGAGGCAATTTTTGGCCTATCAGCAAAAAACAGTTTTTTTACCGAATTGGTTATGTTTGAAATGGAGAAAAACGGTAATTTCATTATTGTAGATCCCTATCCATAGTCATTGTTGTTTCTTGTGTTTTGTCTGTTTTTTGAACGAGTTGTCTTACGAGGCTGGGTTCCCAATCCTCGAGTGAAATGTGTAAAGTAGCGGTATAAAGTTGCTGATATAAGTGGGCCGCCATATAGCCCATTCCTGAGAGCTCGAATAGTTGCGCTGACAATAATTGCCCATAAAATTTATCTCTAGGCTCTATTGCAGTGACAAGGCTTGACTCAATGAGTTTCAATGCGGCTTCAAGCCCTTGTTGTTCATAGCACAGTAAAACATCTTGCTGTAATAATGTGGTATTTGAATGAGATAATTGGCCACTCTCTGTTTGGCGACAATCTTCTAACCATTCTTTCACACTGTCGGGGACGAAAGGGCTCATATCAGAAAAATGCAAATTGACGAGATTTGGAAGGCGAGCTAAAAAAAGACGTAACTCCTCTGAGATACCATCCGCGACTTCTGAATAACCCAGTTTAGCTGCTGCTTGTGCTGCAAGCATGTGGCCTTCTAGCCAATAAGGCGATAGTGATAAGCTTTGCTCTATATTATTTAATAGGGAGTTTGATGGTTGAGAAAGTTGGGCTCTGTAATCCATTATGCGATCCATCGAAACCGGCGCTAATGGGGTTTTACCTTGACGATCGGCTTGAGGCAGCATTGTAATGGAATGCCAGATAGCATAGCGTCGTAAGCGATAACCAATTGAACTTTCAGGTATTTGCAAACAAATAATCTCTGAAATTTGGAGTAGCGTTTGCTTCCATTGTCTTTCGTCATGTTGATTTATATTGATTGCTGGCATGACAAGGCTATTTGCTGGTGGTTGTACAGCTTCTGTAATAGGTCTTGCGGCTTCTTTTGGCGCTGAAGCTAACACGATGGGCTGTTCGCTTTCTTCAATTCGTTGATAACCTCGACTCAATGCATCAACTTGTTCAGAAAGTTCGGGGCTCTGTTCATGCCAAAATTGAGCTAAATAGGCAAAAGATCCCAGAATATCATCACGCATTTTGCTATTAGCAGAACGGCAAAAAATATCGTTCACTGATTCGAAGCGTTTTAGAATTTGGTTAGCTAGACGTACCTTGAGCTTAATATTCGTTGGATAGCAGACATGCCAATACTGGCGCGTAAAATCAGAAAGGATCTGCGCTGCTAAAACTAACTCTTTAGGTTCACCAGCATGCTGTAAGGTACGTAATAAGTGAACGATTAAGCGGAAATCTTTTGTCTGTGTTTCAAGCAACCGCAAACACCGACGTTGAATTTCTTTAACATCTAATTGGCTGTGACTAAGAGAGCCGAATTTTATCATTTCACTATCGATATACTCCCAGTCGGGGTCACTATCGTTCACAGCACGACACACCAGCTGCTCATCAAGATGGGCAAGCAACTGTTCTTTCCAAGAATAAGGGGTATTGTTTGTCATTATTTTTACCAGTGGCAAGCGGCTCTTAATGGTTTAATTTCTTGGGACATCCCTGAAATATTGAACGTTAGTTTTTCGTTATTCGTTAATTTCAAGGTCAATTTTTCGCCATTTAATAAACGCTTGATTTCATCTATGCCAGGTAAACCACGGCTTGATTCCAATACATAGCCATTTTCACGTAAAAACCATTCTGCAGTGAATTGCGTTCTATCGGTTGAGACCATGACACTGCCTGCATCTTGTTTATTGGGTAAAATAATTTGCATACGGGTAATGTTGTCGATGCAACTCAACATGAGAACAGGACGAGGAGGCTGAAAACCAATGGCTGGAATGGTCATAATGACGGGGTAATCACCATCTTCAGGTATTGAGACTAAGAAACCCGCACTATTTTCGACACGTTTCATTTCGTGTTCATAAGCTTGGCGCCAAGTTTTTCCCATTTGAGCGATATTAGGTGAAGTATTGGCCGCAGGCGTAGAGGACTGCGCTATTTTGTCATAGCAATCTAAGCGAATAAGCTGAGAAGATTCTAGACGACACTGGGTGAGTTCTTCAGCGATCTTCTGGCTGATATTGCTTTCAGCTTTTCCAGACAAAGTGAAGAAAACTGGCATCAAAGAGCAAAAAAAGAGTTTCAGTATTTTCATTTTATACTCCGTACTTCTTCAATTTATATATCAGCGCACGCTTAGATATGTTGAGGTGTTCTGCCATTGCGTTGATATCTCCCTTTAGCTCTCGCCGCTTGTTTAATAAAATTTCTTTTTCATAGCCCTCTACGGCAGCTTCTAAGTCGTTAATATTATTTGGATTATTTGTTGTTGGTTCCATGCTTGTGATTGATGCCGTTAATATGTTTAAGGCCTCATTGAGGCTGACTTCCTTTTCCTTCTGCAACTGATTGAGATATTGCAAGTGAGAAATTTTTTGTTGCGTATTTGCCAATTCAAGAATGCGTTTTAATTGCTGATGAAAGAGCTCACAATAAATAGGGAAAATGCCCTGTTCGAAATTTTCCAACTCTTTTGCCTGCCCTAAAAGAATAATGGCGCCGCATGGTTTATGGTTCAGATCATGCAGTGGTAAGCTATACAGCCCAGTATTGACTGGAAGTTGCGAAATAAAATCACGTAATGACGCGTTATTAATATAGCTACCTTGCTGTAAATTCTTCCAAAATGTGGGTTCCCCCTTTAATACAAGTTGTATTAAAGGGTGATCGGCATCAGTAATATCAGTGTCTAAAAAATGGCTTTGAACTTGGAGTGAGTGGTCAATGTTCCAGCTTTCTAATCTATTTTCGGTTTTATTGACCAATGAAATAATTAGCCCGCTGAATGCGCTGCGCGAAAAACTATATGTCAAAAATTGAACGGCTAGCGCTTCTATGTCATGGCACTCAAGAAGAGCAAGGGCATTTTTTAGTCTTGCTTTCATTTTTCTTTGTTAACCTCCGCAATAAATTCACCATTTTCCGTTGTTAAACGAATATGGGAGATGGTTTCATTACGGGCACTGAACTGAAGAAGTAACAAAGAAAGAGGCGGCAATAAAGCACCATCAATAATTGATTCTAAGATACGTGCGCCATTTTCCGCGCGAGAAGCTCGACGTAAAATTTCACTAGGGACGTTTTCTTCTAACTGAATTTTTGCATTAAAACGTTGTTTCAATAAGAGCATAAGACGCATCAGCTTACTATCAACAATTTGTCGTAAAATAGCAGTCGAAAGAGGTAAATAAGGGACAACTTCCATGCGGGCCAGTAGCGCGGGTTTAAAAAATGTGGTGAGCTCAGGATAAAGTGCATCTTGCAGCTCATCTGGCTTGTCCGCATAAGCGCTAATCACATGGTCACCTAAATTAGATGTTAGGAAGAATGCGATATTTTTGCAGTCAATAACTCGTCCTTCACCATCCGCTATCTCGCCTTTATCAAATGCTTGATAAAACAAGTTTAGAACGTCTGGATGCGCTTTCTCGACTTCATCAAGTAGAACAACAGAATAAGGTTTTTGACGAATAGCTTCTGTTAATATTCCGCCCTCACCATAGCCGACATAACCAGGAGGTGAACCGATGAGACGAGATACCGTGTGTTTCTCTTGAAACTCAGACATATTGATGGTCGTTAGGTATTGGGTTCCACCAAACATTAATTGGGCAATTTGGATCACGGTTTCTGTTTTACCGACACCACTTGGCCCTGCCAATAAAAATGCACCTAAAGGGCGACCTGGTCGGCGTAAATCAGCGCGTGCCGTTAACAAATGTTTGTGTAAGCACTGTATTGCTAATGATTGCCCTTTAATGCTTTCTTCTAAGTAGGTAGGAAGATCGGTAACAATAGATAAAGCATCTTGTGATAATCGATTTAGCGGCACACCTGTCCATTCTGCGATGACAGCTGCAATTTGCTTTTTATCGACGTGTGGTGAAACGAGTAAGTGTGTTTCATGCAGCTGTGCAAGTTGCTGGTCTAATGTTTGCAATTCCTGTTTCAGTTCATCTGAATGACGAGCCTCTTCGGACTGGAGCTCGGTATTTTCATCGTCTAATAATGTTGAGCGCAAAGTTATAATTTGTGAAACAAGCGCTTGTTGTTGTTCCCATGCTTGTTGTATATCGGAAGCTTTTTGCTCAATCGCATTTGCTTTTGATGCTAATTCCTCAAGGCGCTCTGAGTGATTATCCAAGCCAAGATGATGTTCTCTTTTTAATATCACTGTCTCCATCTCTATTTGCTGGAGATCTGTTTTTAATGAAGAGAGCATTTTTGGTGGTGAAGATAAATTGATCGCTGCTCTTGCACACGCGGTATCTAATACATCAATGGCTTTATCGGGTAATTGGCGTCCTGAAATATAACGTTCACTCAGTTCAGCACTGGCTCTAAGAGCCTCATCATCAATAAAAACATGATGTGCTTTTTCATAAATAGAACGTAAACCACGCATAATGATAATTGCGTCCGCAGATGTTGGCTCTTTGACTTGAACTAACTGAAAACGGCGAGCTAATGCAGCATCTTTTTCGAAATATTTTTTATATTCGCTCCAAGTGGTTGCGGCGATTGTTCTCAATTCACCACGCGCTAACGCTGGCTTTAATAAATTAGAAACATCGAGGCCACCTTGTTGGTTACCAGCCCCAATTAATGTGTGTGCTTCATCGATGAATAGAATTATTGGATGAGGAGATTGAGAGACTTCTTGCATGATGCCTTTAAAACGTTTCTCAAATTCGCCTTTAACCGCTGCACCGGCTTGTAATGCACCTAAATCTAAGGTTAGAAGTTCACACCCTATTAATTTTTCAGGGATTTCACCGGCGATAATACGTAATGCGAGGCCTTCAATAAGCGCGCTTTTTCCGACTCCAGGTTCCCCAACAACAACAGGGTTATTTTTTCGGCGACGGCAAAGGATATCAATCATAAGGTCGATTTCATGATCGCGACATAAAACAGGGTCAAGTTCATTATTTCGAGCTTGTTCGGTCATGTTTTGCGTAAATTTTGCTAACAATGAGTCCGACGCGATTTTGCCGTTATTTTGAGGTGCTTGTTCGTCAAAAGGTGATTCAGCAGACCCTTCTGTCCACTTATCAAAACTGAGTTTTAGTTGCTCCCGGTTTACTTGCGAAAGCATGTCTGCAACAGGCTTTGGGAGGTAACGCAATGGCATTTGTAATAATGTCAGAAAGAGAACGCCTGAGCGAAGTTCACTGTGGTTGAATTCCGTCGATGCAAGTAACCAACTGTCTTTCATCCACTCCACTAATAATGGGGAGAAACTCGGGTAGCTCTGTGTTATGGCTTGATGAGGTGGAATTTGAATATCTAATAATTCAGACAACTTATTAATATCCAAAGTACTCTTCTGGCTGATTAGGCGAATGTCAGTTAATGGTGTCTCAATGAGTTTCTGAAGAAACTGAGCAATCGTAATTTCAGGCTGTTGATGACTTACACAGTAGGCTGCTGCGCTTTCTAACGCATGCTTAGCAATCGGGTGTAATCGGTTTACAAGTGTTGAGAGATCAATTTGGATCATAGTGCGCCCTAGCCGAGTAAAGTATTAAGTTGTTCCACAATACTGAGTGTTTGGTAATTCAGTTGGGATGAATATATTTGATAAATAATGAACGCAAATATTGCAGTACCAATGATGATGTAACGCATACCTAACCGTTTACCTAAACGGTAGCGGCTCTGCTTGTTATCGCCTTTCTCAAAGAGAACAACTGGTTTTGGATCACCTTTAAGTTGTTGTATTTGTTTCTGTAAGCGTCTAAGTAAATGATTAAATTCATCATTCTGACCCGCAGATACTTTGTAACGACCACGGTATCCAAGACAGAGACAAAGGTAGATAAACTCAATGAGGTCGAGGTAACGTTTGGGTTCACCTAGTAATCTTTCAATTAAAATAAAGACCTTTTCGCCCCCCCAAGACTCATTATGAAAGTGAACAAGTAGTGACTGTTTTACCCAGCCATTTTCTTGATCCCAGCCCAATCCAAGAGCTGTTTCATCAATGAAAGTGCACAAGACATAGCGGAACGAAACAATGGCCCCAGGCTCGTAACCTTGTATTTGTAATTGTTGTTCAATCGAAGTGATGTCCATGACCACTTGCTGGTAAAGTTTTTCTGAAAGTGGTGTTTCAGACATCGCTTTCATTCGTAAAACCATACCTAAAAGAGGTGTTGCAGCATCAATCATTGGATTAATGTTGTTACCCCTAAGTGGGATTTGGTAATTCTTTTGCGAAATACCACTATCAACATCATGATTAAGCAAAACATTATCAGTCATAGAGTGCTCCATCTCTTATTGCCCATAACTGAATATCTAAATCAGGGAAATTCCCAGAGACGTGGAATGCGATGTTGCCATCCTGTTGGATCCCTTTCCATTCATTACCTTGTTGATCAAAATGGAAGTAGTTATACCCGGAATGATAAGGTAATTGTCGTGGGGCGGTTGAAAGGGGAGATAAAGGAACCCCCGGTATTTGAACACTGACCAAGCTACGAATGTTATTTACCGTTGTTACTTTAGTTTGTTGTGGGAACTGTTTGCGTAATTGTTCCTGAGGCATCTGCGACTTAACTGCAATAATAAACTCAGCTTTTTGGAGCAGTTGTTTGTCATGAATAGTGGCCACTCGAATACCGTGTTCTTGGATCTGTAACGGAATAGGAATTGCTCGAGGCGTCAAGACAACACTCAATGCTTCACGGATATTTTTTATTAATGGGAGAAAGCTATTTGTTAAATCAAAGTGTTTATATTTTGCAATGGTATCGGGTAAGCGTGACGAATTCGTGAATGTTTGTAGCTCACCACAAAGTTCTAATAAATCCCGAAAGAGTTTTTCAGGATGAATAACCGGTTCTTGCGCATAGTGCGAATAAAGAGGATAGCTACGGTTGAGTACTTGTAGCATCATAAATTCAGCGACATCCGCGACACCTTGCTGGCCAGGGGCGCCAATTCGGGAGGCAATTTGCTTACCCCGTTCATACAAAGTACCTTCAATCTCAGTGAGAAATTCATTTAGTAATAGCGATGCTCGAATATTCAAAAGGCTTGGAATATAATCGTCATCAAGCGTTATGCTTCCGTTGGCATTACGCTCTCTAATGCGGCATATAGGCAGTGCCACGTAGGCATCTAAGCCACTTTTACCTTGTTTAAGGATGGGGTTTAGTTGTGCAACATGGATAGTGCTTAAATCGCCATTTTCTGTATGTAAATCACGAACATTTTCTATACATTCGCTATAACGTGAAAGTAAACGACTCCCATTATGCTCGTTTGATATTTCGTTGACGTTTCCATTAGTCAAAGGAAAGGCGAGATAAATAATATTACTATCACTGTCGGTAATGTTTTGTATATCAATTGGTTGAGGTGACAAGTCTTGGTTAGGAAAAGAAAAAATGGTACCGTCAGGCATAACACCAGATGCTTCCTTAATACCAATACGGCCTAAAGAATATAAATCGTTACTTAAAGATAAGTGACTGAATCCCCAAAAATGAGAAATAAAATTTTTGAGAATACTTTCTGTAACGTAATCTTGATGACGTTGTTGTTGCTGGAAATGCTGAGGTTTGATAAATAGCCCTTCACGCCAAATTACTCTATTTTTAGTCGACATATTAATCATCCTCTTCTTGTCTAAATTCGATTTCGTTTTCTCTAATGTGAGCTAAAATAAAGTAATGGCGTCCCTTACCTCGGGCTTTGACTATTTTTTTCCATTCGGCATTATCAGGGTCTGAATAATAGGCAATAATGCCGATATAACGATTAGATGCCTGCAGCGTCATCGTCGGGAAGGGCTTATATTGGCCAGGCAAGATAGTGTAATCTTGGTGATCAATATAATTTTTCTTCAGCACTTTCTCTAAGTCCCCATCTTTAGCTTCTATCTGGTCATGATCTAAAGAACCAAATAAAGAATCTTCATTAAGATAAACAATTTGGATATTTATCGGTGCAGCTTCACCTTCCTGATTAGGGTTAATATAGGGCTCGGCGAGGATGGTTAAAGCAACCGTGGATGGCTGATCTTTTGGATAGCCAACGGGAATAGACGGGTCTAATAGAATTTGCCCCACTTTTGACGCTGTTTGTAGCGATTTACTACACCCACTCAAAATGAAAAATGAGGCAAATAGCAATAACACTGAAAAAGTCCTAAGCTGCATTTTAAGCTTCCTCTATGCCTTTTCTTAATGCTCGGTCATAAGCATGGGAATAAACTTCATAGAATAATTTTTCAAAACCCTGCTGCCGAGATGAAGAAAGCTCTTTGTAGTAGTTGCTGTACATTTCCCATGCCCAGCCATCAGTCATTGGCGTATTATCTGAAGCACGTCGATATTGGGAAAAACGGTTTAATAAATGTTCTGGAGAAAAAGCCGCAAGCATTGTTGCTAAAGCAGTCGATATCGCTTCTTGATTTGCATGGTAATGCAACTGCATATTGTGCAAACTTTCAGTGACGGCGGAAGGTGCTGAAAGGTGAACAGGGCTACGTTCATCTGTAAACATCAATTTCATCGTATCTTCATAACTACTGTTTAGACGTAGCGGATTATCTTCAATAGGGCGGAGTTGCTTATCTTGTAAACTCTCCTGCTGTTGCTGCAAAGCGAGTAAACCTTCAACAGCAGCTTTCATTGTTTTACCGAGCTCGATGAGAAAGTCATTAGCTTGTTGAGAGCTAGCTAAATTAAGATGGACACCTAAACCATGCATGAGAGGGTTAACGGCCACATGATCAATATCGGTCATGTGTTCATCTTCGAAAGGTGTAATTTTGGGTAAATCAATAAATTCTTGTACCATGGTATTCTCTTGATTATCAGATATCGCAAGGGTAGGTGAATAAGAGAGTGGGCTACTCAATAAAGAAGGTTCAGAGACGACGGATTGACTCTTAGAAATTAAACTGAGATTTTCATTTTCTAGCGCTTGTAAGGGATCCGCCGTGAAAGCACCTTGAACAGTTGGAACAAATGGGGATTCTTTGTTTTCATTATTGACCGTATCAATATCAAATAATGAATCTAAAGGATTATGATCTTTTGCAACAATCGATTGAGGTGTTGCTACCATCATATTTTGTACTGGCTGCCCAGTTAAACTAATATTGGTTGTAATAACCAGTTTGCCCACTCTGATTTGGTCTCCTTGGGCAAGTTTCACGGCATCAAGATGTATAGGAATAATTGCGTGATTAATGTAAACAGAGTCTGAGTTTACTTTTAAGCAAAAATGCTGATCTTTCCAGAAAACAGTAAACTGACAGGCAGAGATAGCACCATCAGCATCTTGAATTTTCCAGTCACATTGATTGCCACTACCTATTAGGCCACCATGTTGAGTCAAGGTTGCGCTCGGAAGATAACCACTTTCTAGCTGTTCACTATTCGTTATACTAAATGAAATTATTGGCTGATGTTTATCCATGTCTTTTATTCCAATACCGTAATGGTGATATTTGGTTTTTTAGCGGGTTTACCTAAAAAGCTTTGCCAGCCTAATTGGTTGTGATTTTTTTTACCTAAACAGAAACCTTCAGCTTGATTCTCTGCGATACTAAGACGTAAATCCCAAGCTAATTGCTCATGAAAAATGTATGAAACGAAGGCAACGAGAGGAGCGAAATCACTACCATTAGGTAAAAAACGCATATAACGTTCTATAGTTAATCCACTGATTTCTATAGTGCATTTTCCATTGCAATCATCTATGTGAGACCCAAGACTAAAATTTTCACCTAATAACATTCGAGGTTGAGATTTTTGCCCAGGTTGATGAGAAATAATGCCTAACTTATTTTGCTGTGATTCCGGGATAGGGACACGACGGGTTTCCCACTCAATAACATTTACATTTTCTAAGTCAAAACAATGAGATATTAGGCTACTAATGACATCTGCTGAACGGCTGGGGCTCGCTAAAAGGCCAGCATAAGCGAGCATTTTGCTGTGATTGATTTTAATCCGTCCACGGTTAGCCCCATTCCCTAATCCTACGAGAGAAAACATATACTGGGAAAATGAATCTTGGCCTTCATTTTCAAAACAAATGTAATAGCGGTATTTTCGCCAGATACGATAGAGCAGAGAGAGCAATCGATGATTAAAGATATTTAAAAAATCAGAGATCCCTGGAATTTGCTGCGCATCTTCCCAAGCAAATTCATCAAGGTAATAGCCAGGAAGTGGCGACTGGCTTCCTTGCAGCCCGAGAAAAGCAACCTCTAGCTCATACTGATGAGTGGCATTCTTTTCAAAAGACACGATATCTCTCGTTGGAAATGCGACATTAGAGTGTGATTTAAAGTGAATAATATCGCTATTATCACGAGTGATATCCATGTCTTGATGAATCATTTTGTTTAATAATTCAACAAGTTGATAAAAGTTATACTCTGTAACCGATGAGCCAGCTTGTTCCAGCCAGCGATCGATTATTTCAGTATGTGCTGGTTGATTTGTGCTGGCCACTGATAAATTTCCTTATTATCAAGGTTAAGAACTTCTAATTCATGAAACATATTAATGCTGGTATACAGCCTAAAAAATTGAGCAATAACAGTACAAAATAAGAACAAGCTTCCTTCAGAAAGAAACGCGTTCTGACGTACGACTAAGGTTGTTTTTAATCCACGAACTGGCAGTCCTTTGTAGATACGTTCGATATGCTCTGAATGTAAATCAACTAATGCATCCAAACGTTTTTGGGATTGCCTTGCGGTCTGTTTGTCATAAACTGAAGGTAAATCATAAAGTTGCAATATTTTTTTTAATGAATCTAGATTCAATAAAGATTGATAGTTTAGGGATAAATTCGTTAGCTCAGACCAATACAGCGTTTTATCAAGTAGGGGATATAAGGGAACTGTTGGCTTGAATAAGTTTTTAGCTGATAAAGCCCCATAAGGTATGAATGAATTATCTAAGTCAATTGATCGCGTGGATAATTGGGAGGCGATATAGCGATTAGTACAATTGAGTGAAATCGAAACCGTTTCGTCACATTGCTGTAATTGGTGTTCGTGTTGACGAACAAAAGAAAGCCGATGGGCATAGCCATAGGTACGCTCTTTTTGGGTTACCTTTAAACGATAATATCCATCATTTTGCTCGTGATGGTTCTGATGATAAAAGCTTTCAAATGGGGTATAGGTGACCGGGTAAGCTTTACCTTCAGATGGATAGCGTAATCCATAAACTTCATTAATGGAAAAAATATCAAAACAGTGGGCGTATTGGTAATTAGGACTTAATACATATTCCTCATCTTTTCCTGTGAGATTGATTGCTTCACTGTCAGCACGGAATAAATTCACGATGGGAGTACAATTCAGTTTAATACTATCGTTATGAAGAATAACCCCATCGGGGATTTCTTTATCAAAGTTAATAACAAGTTTAAATTGCTTGGTTTGGATAGCTAAGGGAATGTCATCCATTCCTTGAATATCCAAAAATAGAAAGGCTTCAGGAAAACAGAAAAACTCTTGTAAGATGCGGTAACCATCATAACTATTTTTTGGATAAGGGAGTAATGCATCCTGTTTTTGAAAACCAACAGGTTTCACTGCAAACTGGTTAAGTGGTAATACATGCTCATCTGTGATTAGTGAGGTATTCTGTATATGCTGGCTTAATAAAAAATAAAGCTGATTTGTTGTAAATGCAGAACCATTTAAATAAAAACATAATTTATTTAAACCAATGTTTGCGAGAGGTTGTATTTCATCCAACTCAAATGTTATTTCAATGGCGGTTGTTCTTTGTAAGGTTTGCGTAATTTTCGCTGGTATTAACCAGAGGTCACGACTTTGACTAAATCGACATTGAAATAAAGTTTCTTGGTTGGTATTTTCATTTTGTACATAAATAGGTATTGCATTAAAGAATTGGCCCGCTGAAATTTTTATCGCATGTTGGCATTCTGCATAATTAGGTTGGTATTCAACAATTGTCATGCTAGGTACAGGACGTGCGTAATTAGGCCATAGCATATTTGCTAAGCTATTAGTTAATTCAGGAAATTGCCTATCTATTTGTTGCCGTAAATTACCTGATAAATACGATAGCCCGTCGATAATACGGGCACTATCAGGATCTTGAATTTTATTAGATAACAAATTGACAAGTTGCGGCTTTTCTTGCGCAACTTGTTCTGCTAAATCATTTAAGTATTCTGATTCATTCGTAAAATAGTTTTTTGATGACATAAGAGTGCTACTTTAACTGGTATCTACGATTGCTATCCAAATACATATTGAATTCAATGAGCTGCTTTTGGTCATCTAAATCAATACAAGCATTAATACTGAATTGTAAAGATAAACTATCTGCATCATTTTCAATGAATTGCACATCAACACTTGTGATCCTAGGTTCATAAGTGAGGATGCAACTTGCAATGCTATTCTCTAATTCGGCTTTAAAATCAACCGCAGATTGAGTCGCATCATTTAAATCAGGTATCCCTAAACATGGTGAGCCTTGGCAACCATTCGGCCGACTATTCAGGACATAATTTAAATTTTGTTTAATTGATTCAATGAGTGTATTTGTACGTGAACGAGAGGAAAAACTCGCATTTTTCCTCTTAATTCGATCGAATAAGCTGGCTCCGCTGTTAGGGGACCAGCCGTGATTAAATGACATCTCCGCTATTCTTTATCAAGGCGACCAACAAGTGATAGTTCAAAGTTTGCACCCATATATTTAAAGTGAGGGCGAACTTGAATTGCGACTTGATACCAACCCGGATCACCTTCAACATCAAGCACTTTAATTTCAGCTGAACGAAGAGGGCGCTTACTACGAACATCTGCTGGTGGGTTTTCTTGGTCCGCTACATACTGTTTAAGCCAGATATTCAGTTCACGTTCAAGATCTTGTCGCTCTTTCCATGAGCCAATTTGCTCACGTTGTAGCACTTTAATGTAATGAGCTAATCGGTTGATAATAAACATGTATGGCAGCTGGGTTCCTAACTTATAGTTAGTTTCTGCCATTTTACCCTCAGGGGTATTTGGGAAGGTTTTGGCTTTTTGAACTGAGTTTGCAGAGAAGAAAGCCGCGTTATCACTTCCTTTACGCATTGTTAGGGTAATAAAACCTTCTTCTGCCAGTTCAAATTCTCGACGATCAGTAACTAAAACTTCAGTTGGTATTTTAGTTTGTAATTCACCCATCGCTTCAAAAATGTGTACAGGGAGGTCATTGACGGTACCGCCACTTTGTGGGCCAATAATATTTGGGCACCAACGGTATTGTGCGAAACTATCATTGATGCAGCTTGCGAGTAAGAATGCGGTATTACCCCATAAGTAGTGCTCATGGTCTTGTTTAACATTTTCGGAATAGTTAAACATTTTCACTGGGTTTTCTGTTGGGGAGTAAGGTAAGCGTAATAAGAAACGTGGTGCCGTCAATCCTAAGTAACGCGAATCCTCTGCTTCTCTCAGAGAGCGCCACTTCGTATGAGCAGGGCCTTCGAAAACAGATTTAAGGTCTTTAATTGCCGGTAATTCAGCATAACTGTTAATGCCGAAGAAATTAGGGGAAACAGATGATAAGAATGGTGCATGTGCCATCGCTCCGACAGTGCTGACATATTGCATTAACTTCATATCAGGCGCGGTGTTGTTAAATGCATAGTTCCCAACAATTGCTGCGACGGGCTCACCACCAAATTGCCCATAACCAGAAGAATAAACGTGCTGATAAAAACCAGACTGAACGATTTCAGGAGAGAACTCAAAGTCTTCTAATAACTCTTCTTTTGTTGCATGAAGAATATTGATTTTGATGTTTTCTCTAAAATCAGTACGGTCAACAAGTAACTTCAGGGAGCGCCATGATGCTTCAATTTCTTGAAATTTAGGTGCGTGAATAATTTCATCAACTTGGGCGCTTAGTTTGTTATCAAGTTCAACCAGCATTTTATCAATTAATAATCTATTGATTTGTTGATCTTCTGATTCATTAGCGAAAAGATTACTGATGAAAGCGGCAACGCCTTGCTTTGCAATATCATACGCTTCAGTCTCAGGTGACATACGTGACTGAGCCATGATTTCATCTAGAAGAGAGCCATTAGATGCTGGGGCTTGTTGGCCTAGAGCTTCAGTATTTAGTGACATGAAATAATCCTCTATAAACATTATTTTTGATTAGCGGCAATATCGAGTTCTTTTAGAAGTTGTTCGCGTGTTTCTTTGTTCTCAAGTAATTCTTGAAGACGCTTTCTAAAAGCAGGGACATTGCCTAGAGGACCTTTTAATGCAACTAAAGCTTCTCGTAATTCAAGAAGTTTATTTAATTCTGGCACTTGGCGAGCAATACTATCGGGTGAAAAATCTTGTAGTGATTTCACATCAAGATTGACATTAAGCTCAGAATCATTAGTATTTTCAAGGGTATTACGGACGTTGATATTTAAATTAATACCCGCACTTTCCATAACTGAATTGAAATTGTTTTGATTAATTGAAATTGCTTTTCGTTCTTCTATGGGGGTCTCTTCAGTTTTACCTGTCATATCTCCCACTATCAGCATATTTAAGGGAAGTTCAACTTCAGCCTGAGCTCCACCTGTATTAGGTGTATATTTGATATTAATTCTTTCTTTAGGGGCAACACTACCGAGATTTTTCTTACTCATTTAAGTGAATCTCCTTGTATGAGTATACGATAACTTCTTCATTCCATAAATTAAAATGCCTAAATTAATAATAAATTTAGAGCATACATTTCCCTACACAGAATGAATTCTGTGTTAAGATTTTTTTTCCCAGTAAGGTGTTTAAACTGCCAATTTGTATATTTTATTTTTTTCAGCTTTTTATGATATACAAATTTAACTTAGGATCAACAAGTAAATTGTTATCTAAATATAATTTGGTGATGTTGATTTTATAAATTCACTCTATTTGTATTTATTTTTGGTATTTATTGCTGCCGCTAATCATTTAATGTGTGCCCGCAGTTTATATGACTATTATTTGTATTCTTACAGTATTGGCTATAAGTATTTTTAACATCACAATGTATGTGAATCAATGGAATAAGTATAAAAAGTCTGTGATGCGGAATTAATATGCTTACAATGTGTTACATATTTACACATTTGTGTTGAGTGATTTAATATTATTACCTATTTAATGTTACCCAATAAAAACTGGATTTATCTTATTGCAGGTTTATATGACATTCATTAGGTCTTTTATCTAAAGACTCCTACATTGATAGAGAGGGGAAATCTTATTTTTTTCTAAATAAATCGATTTGGTCCGATGGAGGAATAGTGGGTGAAATTGATTCTGCAAACTCAATTCTTTATTATAAGTGGGTCATTTATTACTTGCCATTCAACGAAAAGTGTTTCACCAACTTCCCAAGAGTCAGGAACAAATGAGTAACATTCTCTAGCATACCAAAAGCAATGAGGATATTTACAGTAAACCATTGCATATGAGTACCATTTACATTATTTACACCATAAAATCTACCTCGTTGGGTGGAGTGGACAATGCCACGATTCTAGCTTTATGACAGAATTTAGCGATAAGGATTGTAATTTTTAGAGTTTATATTATCTTTAAAATATCTAAGCTTTCAGTGTCTAATTTTAAATTAACCCACATTTGGAGTAATACATTGTTACATTTATAGTGTGAATTTAACACCCATATATAGAGTAATGAGGTATGATCCTAATTGAATTTACATAAGGTATAGATGGGCCACCATGTAAAATAATGATAATACTTGATAGAGAATGAGTGTCTTGTATTTTTAGAAAAACGTATTCTGGGCGTAAGCATTATTATGAAAATAGAACAACCAAATTTAATGTGTTACCAACGAGTAGCTAGACGGTTAACCGCTATCCTATTGTTTGGAATATCTTTATCAGCAGGGGCTGCAGATAAATTA
The DNA here is from genome assembly GCF_028484875.1 of Providencia sp. PROV032. Taxonomy (NCBI): domain Bacteria; kingdom Pseudomonadati; phylum Pseudomonadota; class Gammaproteobacteria; order Enterobacterales; family Morganellaceae; genus Providencia; species Providencia sp. PROV032. The sequence goes on along the minus strand of NZ_JAMPSX010000003.1, from coordinate 84,616 downwards.
ACAGTAAGAGCCGGCCAAACTGGCTATTTAGGCGAAATATACCCATCAGTAAGGGTGTTTGATAATAATTCGCATCCGATAGAATCTACCGCTCCAACAGATCCAAATGTTAATTATCCTATGCTGCCGAAAGTAAATGACTATATAAAATTTATGACTACAAATGGTGGTTCTTTCGCTGAATATAATTCAGGGTATGGAATTAGATTAGTCAATGAGAACGATAGCTCTCGAATTATTGTATTGCTATTTAATGGCACAGTAACTGCAAGATTTAAAGGGTATTATGGTAGTGATGTAACAAAATCTGCAGTCTTAAAAGAATCGAAACAAGTATCAGGAAATCTTGTACCAACTGGTATTTTGACGTGGGCTCTTGAAAGTGGTGGTGTAGATAGACCAAACTATTTTTATCCAAACGCTAAACGAAATGATGGCCTTACCCAAGTGAGCATTTCAAGTCTCTCTGCTTATGCAAGTTCCGTTTCTGGCGGCAATGCCACGGTAGTTAAAGGTAGGTACTCTTTATTACCTGGTGAGTCTATTGCTTTTGGACATAAAGGTGAATTATATAGAAGTAATTCAGGATGGTTTTTTTTATACCCTTTCTTTTTAGATAACGAAAGTTTAAGTGTTGAGGCATTAGACTCTTGTACTGTAGCGCCTGTTACCACAACTAATATTATTTTTAGTAATCAAATGGCAGGCCGGAAACAGAACCAATTACTTGAAACTAGGCCTGCAAGTATAAATGTTAATTGTATAACGGCTGGTAAACTTTTGATGGTTGTTTCCGCTAATCAGCAACTACATGGGCAAAGTAGTGCTGGAAATACTTCAGATACAAATTTGGCTGGGATGGCTTTGGATTCACTTAGTGGAAATACGGCTGATTCAACAGAAAGACCATATATTGTAACCTCAAGAACTATATCCTCCTCAGATATTTGCAGAAATGGAAATAATGATGCTATTCCCTATTATGACCGTGTTAAGTTAGGGACTATGTCAAATAGTAGTGCTAAAGAAACATTATATTTCAACCTTTGTCATAATGGAAATATCAAAGCAGGAAGATATCAAGGAAGCATTGATGTTTCATTTTTCTTAGAGTAATCACTTTACTTTCAATTTAAATGGAAATATCCGCTTCGGCGGATTTTTTAAAATTATTGCCGAACTGTTATTTTAATAAGTCATGAATATATTTTGATTGTTTTAAGGCTAATTATTACTCATCCAGTTACGGTGGCTTCATGGGTAATTGCTCTAATTCGCGTAGTTCTTCTTCGAGTGGCTTTCTTTGATTAAAATGCAGATGTGTATTAAAAATAATCGCTTGTATTATTAATATATCATAAGGTGGGTTATTCATCTGTAAAATGGTTGTTTTTTGTATTTATAACTATTAATGCTTCGTTTATAACATTTTATTAATTTAAATATGAATAAGACGGAATAGTTACAGTATTTTTTAGTATTCAATATAAGTAGAGAAAAATTCAAACGGAGTGATGAACCAAAGGTTTGATGTGTATCAGAGGATATAAATAGTAACTTGTTGTAACTGTTTTATAAATATATTATTTAGCATCTTAACTCCATGGATTTATCAAGATGAATAAATTATTAATTCCTGCTTTTTGTATTGCTTCTTTATCTGGATGTGCGGTAACTGAGTATAACTATGTTCCTGACTCACAAAAAATCAGTGAACCTAAAATAGGCCAGGTCAATCATATTACTGTAGGGCAACCCTTAGTAAGAGAAGGCAATATTAGTAAAATAGATGGAATTAAAGTACTAAACCCAGTACAGATAGATTTGGCTTACAAAATTATCCCCGGTGTATTCAAGAAAGTGGGTTCAAGTGATAAAGGCGATTTTTATATGCCAGACCAAATCGTTGATTCTGGCTCGGTCGTCGTTGAGGTTTTAGGGCAACCGTGGAATTCACTGTTAATTAAAAAAGGGTCTGGTCCTAATGAAATCTGTATCGTGACAGATGTGAATGTCGCTGTTTGTAGTGATAAAGCACAAGTCGAACAGGTAAAACTAAATAATTCGGATGGTAATTCATTTGAACAAGCCTTAATTTTCAATGGGATAAATGACAAGATTGTCGATGTGAGTTATCAGAAAATAGGTTCAAATATTGAGAATCAAGGGTTTGGAGATAACATTCAGTATAATCTTAAACATAGCGATATTATTTCCTATAGAAACGTGAAATTAAAAGTCATTGATAGTTCAGAAAATTCATTAACCTATACGGTGATAAGTAATTTTTCTGACAATTAATGTGTATTATATTAATGAGTTAGTTGAAAAAACAGCGTTAAACTAAATTAGCCTCTAGTTAAGCGCTGTCGCAGCATATTTTCTCACTTTATTCTTATTCTAACTTCAAAATATTTGGATCACATCGGCAATTGAAGAATATTGTCTTTTCAGCATACCTCACATACTCTAAATCAAATGGATTTAACTTAGAGGCGTTATTTATGATGAATATCCAATCCGATCACAATAGCTTTTTTATTTTATCTGATGACAAGCAAACGCGCCTTGCCGAGATAACTTTTGTTTATACTGGTGATGACTTAGTGATTATTGATCATACAGTGGTTGATGAAAGCTTAAAAGGACAGGGAATTGCAAAGCGATTAGTTGCTAAGGTTGTTGAGCGAATGAGAGAAGAAGGGCGAAAAATTATCCCATTATGTCCTTTTGCAAAAGCAATATTCGATAGAACACCTGAATACAGTGATATCCGCCAATAATATTTGTTAGTTACTGATGAGATGAGGTAAGCATGAGTATTCAACATGATGATAAAATACCTGATTTACAGTTAATTACAGCACGTTCAAAAGATGTTGGGGGGCTTCCTGTTGCACGAGTTTTACCCACAAGAGAACGGAGATTAATCGGTGCTTGGTGTTTTCTTGACCATGCAGGGCCTACAGTTTTTAAAGGTGATTCAGAGGGGATGAAGGTATCACCTCACCCTCATACGGCTTTACAAACATTCACTTGGATGATTGAAGGTGAAGTATTACACCGGGACAGCCTTGGCTATGAACAGGTTATTCGACCAGGGCAGGTCAATTTAATGACTGCGGGTTATGGGATCAGCCATTCTGAAGATACCCATGGAGAAAGTCGCCAGTTACATGCGGTACAATTGTGGATTGCTTTACCTGAAGCAGTTAAAGATATTGCCCCCCGTTTTGACCACTATCCTACGTTGCCACGTTGGTCTGAAGGCGAAACACACTTCAATTTACTCGTTGGGGAATATGGAACTTATAAAGCACCAACCTTAACATTTTCTCCGTTGATTGGACTCGATATTATTGCGAAGAAAACCGCGCGACAAATTTTAACGTTACGCTCTGAATTTGAATACGGTATTTTTGTTGTAAGTGGCGGTGTTGTTATTGAAGGGCAACAAGTTAATAGTAATGAATTAGTTTATTTAGGCAAAAATATAACTAAAATTTCTGTAGAACTCGCCACAGATAGCCATATTCTATTACTGGGTGGCGAGCCTTTAAATGAATCAGTGCTGATGTGGTGGAATTTTATTGGTCGAACTAAAGCTGATATTCAAGCTGCAGTTGAGGAATGGAACCAAGGAAGCTCTCGTTTTGGGGGTGTTTTTAATGATAGGCGCGAGCCAACACCTGCTCCAATTATGCCATAATCAGTTTAAGTTACTAAAAAATAATCTTATTGAAGTCGTATTCTATTAGGTATAGGAGATGTTTAATGGCTATTTCTGCAAGAAACCAACTTTCAGGTGTTGTTGAGTCTATTGTCATGGGCTCAGTAAATGATGAAATTATACTCGATTTAGGTAATGGTGAAAGTATTGCGGCAGTGATTACTAAAAACAGCACCCAACAACTGGGTTTAGAAAAAGGTAAACTGGCAACGGCAGTAATAAAAGCACCTTGGGTTGTACTTGTTTCTAATGCTGAAGAGTATAATTTCTCAGCTCGTAATCAATTTGATGGCGTGATTGAGTCCATTGAAAAAGGCAGCGTTAATTCTGTGGTAAATTTAAAAACCAACGCAGGAACTTTATTATCTGCAGTGGTAACAAATAATAGTACCGTAGAGTTGGGATTAAATGTTAAAAGTAAAGTGACAGCCATTATTAAAGCTTCTAGTGTTATTTTGGCAACTAAGAAGTAGTCAAAATTGTTGAAAGGCTGTTATGGCAGCCTTTTGTAATTCACTTTCAGTCAGTTAATCTTTTCTAGGTTAATAATTTTAATTTTTTTATCTTTAAGCTCAATAAGCTTACCTTCAACTAGTTTTATTAATGTGCGGTTTAGTTGCCTGACAGACACACCAAGCATGGCGGCTAATGAATTGCGACTTTCCAATTTAAAGGTGAAATTTATGGGCTTTATCTTGAGTGGTTTTTTATGTCGATAAAAATTATTGGTTTGTTTTTTATCACAGCGTTGGCTGAAATCGCAGGTTGTTACTTTCCTTATCTTTGGATGAAAAAACAAGGTGGGTCTTGGTTATTAATTCCTGCAGCCTTAAGTTTAATGCTGTTTGTTTGGTTGCTGACATTACACCCAGAAGCGAGCGGACGAATTTATGCAACTTATGGCGGGATATATATTGTCACCGCATTAATTTGGCTGAAAGTGGTTGATGGTGTCTCTCTTACCGTGACTGACTGGGTTGGTGCACTTGTTGTACTTCTAGGGGCAGGGATCATTATTAGCGGTTGGAAATAGAAGAAACGTTATATTGTCACCTTAAAGAATGGATTATTTATTTTAAGGTGACTTTAATATTATTCCGTTATATTAATTTTATTAAACAAAGGATAAATCCATATTTGTATTTCAAATTAAATTTGAGATTTGTTTTTTTGAAAAATGTTAATTAAAATGTAATTTAACTAAAATGTTTTCAAATGTAACATTTGATCCAAGTCAATTTAACAATAAATACTCTATTGGTAGTAATTTTAATTGATGTTTAACTACTCAGTTAATATTAATTAAACTTTTATTTTCACTTTCATTGATTTTAGGCAATATCTAATCATATTAGGCTGCTATTCTCTCATCGATTTATACAAAAAATATAAAGAGGTAGCAATGAACGTTAGTCGCAGAAAGTTTTTTAAAATCTGCGCTGGCGGGATGGCAGGTACAACTGTAGCTGCGTTAGGTTTTATGCCTGGAATGGCAATAGCTAATGTACGTGAATATAAATTACTTCGCTCTAAAGAGACGCGTAATACTTGTACTTACTGTTCTGTCGGTTGTGGATTACTAATATATAGCATGGGCGATGGTGCCATGAATGCTAAATCCGCGATATTCCATGTCGAAGGTGACTCAGACCACCCGGTAAACCGTGGTGCTTTATGCCCTAAAGGGGCCGGCCTACTCGACTATATCCAAAGCGAAAATCGTTTACGTTATCCAGAATATAGAGCACCAGGCTCTGATAAATGGGAACGCATTAGTTGGAATGATGCTTTCACACGCATTGCACGCTTAATGAAAGATGACCGTGATGCGAATTTCGTTGAAAAGAATGCGGAAGGAACAACTGTAAACCGTTGGTTATCAACAGGGATGCTTTGTGCATCAGCTGCCAGTAATGAAACGGGAATGTTGACGCAAAAATTCGCCAGATCGCTAGGAATGCTAGCGGTTGATAACCAAGCGCGTGTCTGACACGGACCAACGGTAGCAAGTCTTGCTCCAACATTTGGTCGCGGTGCGATGACCAACCACTGGGTTGATATCAAAAATGCCGATGTTGTCGTCGTTATGGGCGGTAATGCTGCGGAAGCACACCCTGTTGGGTTCCGCTGGGCAATTGAAGCGAAAAATAACAATGATGCCACACTGATTGTCATAGACCCGCGTTTTACGCGTACTGCATCAGTTGCTGACCATTATGTGCCGATCCGTTCAGGAACCGATATTACCTTCTTATCGGGTGTTTTACTGTATCTGATTGAAAACCAAAAAATCAATGCGGAATATGTTCAGAACTATACCAATGCTTCGTTGATTGTTAGAGATGATTTTGACTTTAACGATGGCTTATTCAGTGGTTATGACGCTGATAAGCGTAGTTACGACAAAACCAGCTGGAACTATAAGTTCGATGAAAATGGTCACGCATTACGTGATGACACATTACAAGACCCGCGTTGTGTGTGGAATTTACTTCACAAACACGTATCACGCTATACGCCTGATATCGTTGAGCAAATTTGTGGAACGCCAAAAGCCGATTTCTTGAAAGTTTGTGAAATTTTAGCCACAACAAGTGCGGCAGATAAAGCTGGGACTTTCCTGTATGCATTAGGCTGGACACAACATACTGTTGGCGCACAAAACATTCGAACTATGGCCATGATCCAGTTACTGCTTGGTAACATGGGGGTTGCGGGTGGTGGTGTGAACGCATTGCGCGGGCACTCGAATATTCAAGGCTTAACCGATTTAGGGTTACTATCAACCAGTTTACCGGGTTACTTGACGCTGCCTTCTGAAAAGCATCAAGACATTGATAGCTATTTGACTGCGAATACACCAAAAGCGACATTGCCGAATCAGGTGAATTTCTGGAGTAATTACCCTAAATTCTTCGTGAGTTTGATGAAGTCTTTTTATGGTGATTCAGCGCAAGCAGAAAACCAATGGGGTTATGACTGGTTACCTAAATGGGACCAAGCTTATGATGTGATGAAGTATTTTGACATGATGAGCAAAAACCAAGTGACTGGCTATATCTGTCAAGGTTTTAACCCAGTGGCTTCATTCCCAGATAAGAATAAAGTGGTTAGCTGCCTCAGTAAACTGAAATACCTGATTGTTGTAGACCCATTAGTCACTGAAACGGCTAATTTCTGGCAAAATCACGGTGAGATGAATGACGTTGATACCGCTTCGATTCAAACCGAAGTGTTCCGTTTACCATCGACCTGTTTTGCGGAAGAAGATGGCTCGATAGCAAACTCAGGCCGTTGGTTACAATGGCACTGGCAAGCCGCAGATGCCCCAGGCGAAGCACGTAATGATGGCCAAATCTTGACCGGAATTCTGTATAAGATCCGTGAATTGTATGAGAAAGAAGGTGGCCAAGGCCAAGATCCTCTGATGCAAATGAAATGGAATTATAAACAACAATTCCATCCTGAATCAGAAGAAGTGGCAAAAGAAAACAACGGTGTTGCACTGGTTGATCTTTATGATGCCGACGGCAACTTACAAGCGAAAAAAGGTGAATTACTTAGCTCATTTGCTTTATTGCGTGCCGATGGTTCAACCGCCTCTTCTTGCTGGATTTACACCGGTAGCTGGACTGAGAAAGGCAACCAGATGGCAAATCGTGATAATAGCGACCCATCCGGTATCGGTAACACATTGGGCTGGGCATGGGCATGGCCTCTGAACCGCCGTGTGATTTATAACCGTGCGTCTTGTGATACCCAAGGTAAACCGTGGAATAAAGACCGCGTGCTTATCGAGTGGAATGGTAAAAAATGGGTCGGTAATGATATTCCTGACTTTAATGCGTCTGCACCTGAAGTAGGAACAGGGCCATTCATCATGCAGCCAGAAGGTTTAGGTCGTTTATTTGCTATCGATAAGATGGCAGAAGGGCCATTCCCTGAGCATTATGAGCCATTTGAAACGCCACTTGGCACTAACCCGTTGCACCCGAATGTGGTTTCTAACCCAGCAGCGCGAATTTTTGATGAAGACAAGAAACGTCTTGGCGACCACAAAGATTTCCCTTATGTGGGAACCACGTACCGCTTAACAGAGCATTTCCACACATGGACCAAGCATGCTCGCTTGAACGCGATTGCTCAACCAGAGCAATTTGTTGAAATCAGCGAAACACTAGCGAAAGCCAAAGGAATTGCGTTAGGCGATAAGGTCAAAGTCAGTAGTAAGCGTGGGTTTATCAAAGCAGTTGCGGTTGTCACTCCTCGATTACAAACGCTGATGGTGGATGGGAAACCAATTGAAACTGTTGGATTACCGATTCACTGGGGCTTTGAAGGCGCGACTCAAAAAGGGTTTATCACCAATACGTTAACGCCGTCTGTCGGCGATGCTAACTCTCAGACACCTGAGTATAAGGCATTCTTAGTTAACATTGAGAAGGCGTAAGGGAGGGAACATGTCCATGCAATCTCAAGACATTATTAAACGTTCCGCGACCAATAGCATTACGCCTCCGCCACAAGCGCGTGATGATAAGCTTGAAGTCTGTAAGCTCATCGATGTGTCATCCTGTATCGGCTGTAAAGCTTGTCAGGTGGCATGTTCTGAGTGGAATGATATCCGTGACGAAGTTGGTCACTGCGTTGGGGTTTATGATAACCCAACCGATTTAAGTGCAAAATCGTGGACGGTGATGCGTTTTAGCGAAACCACTGAAATGGGCAAGCTAGAATGGCTGATCCGTAAAGATGGCTGTATGCACTGTACCGATCCTGGGTGCTTGAAATCTTGCCCATCAGCAGGAGCAATCATTCAGTACGCAAATGGTATTGTGGATTTCCAATCAGAGCACTGTATTGGTTGTGGCTATTGTATCGCAGGTTGTCCATTCAACATTCCTCGATTAAACCCGAAAGATAATCGAGTGTACAAGTGTACCTTGTGTGTTGATAGGGTGAGTGTTGGCCAAGAGCCGGCTTGTGTGAAAACGTGTCCAACGGGCGCTATCCGTTTCGGTACGAAAAAAGAGATGTTGGAATACGGTGCAGAGCGCGTAACAAAATTACAAAATCGGGGTTATGCGCAAGCGGGAATTTATGATCCTGAAGGTGTGGGTGGTACGCATGTTGTTTATGTGCTTCACCATGCTGACAAACCTGAACTGTATCATGGCCTGCCTAAAGACCCACAAATTGATACACCAATCAATCTGTGGCAGGGCATCTTGAAACCACTTTCTGTCGTTGGATTTATCGCGACCTTTGCAGGGTTGATTTTCCACTATGTGGGAATTGGTCCAAACAAAGAAGTGAGTGATGAAGAGGAGAAAGATGACCATGAGTAAGAAAAGCAAAATGATTGTGCGGACTAAGTTTATTGACCGCGCATGTCACTGGACAGTTGTCATCAGCTTCTTCTTGGTTGCTTTGTCGGGGATCGCGTTATTTTTCCCAACATTGAAATGGTTGACGGAAACCTTTGGTACGCCACAAATGGGACGGATTTTACATCCTTTCTTTGGTGTGTTGATTTTCGTCGTGCTGATGTTTATGTTTGTGCGCTTTGTAAAACACAATATTCCAGATAAGAAAGACTTACCTTGGATTAAAAATATTGTTGAAGTACTCAAAGGTAATGAACATGAAGTGGCAGATGTCGGTAAATATAACGCCGGTCAAAAAATGATGTTCTGGAGTATCATGAGCCTAATTTTTGTGCTCTTGGTCACGGGGATTATTATTTGGCGCCCTTATTTTGCGCATTTATTCCCAATGTGGATGGTGCGTTGGGGGCTGTTGATCCATGCTGTTGCTGCGATTGTCTTGATCCATGCCATTTTAATTCATATGTACATGGCATTTTGGGTTAAAGGCTCAATTAATGGAATGATCGAAGGGAAAGTTAGCCGCCGTTGGGCGAGAAAACATCACCCTCGTTGGTACCGTGATGTTGAAGCGAAAGAAGCCAAAGCCGAAGCTGAAAGTAAAAAATAATTTATTTTTAGGTTAACGAAACCGCTGTTGTGTGACTAAGCATGGCAGCGGTTTTTTTATTGGGGGAAATAAGCTTGAATTGTGAGCAATTTCATTGTGGCAAACTAACGGTTGTCAGCCGTTAATCGATATAGCACGTGTTCTTGCAACCAGTGGCCATCAGGGAGTGCTGGGTGATAAAAGTTATTGGGGAGTTTTATCATTCCAAGTCTTTTCATAACAGACTCTGATGGTGAATTGACCACCGCGGTGAACGCAACGATCTCTTCTAGTTTTAGTTGGTCAAATGCAAACTTAATTGCTGCATGGGCTCCTTCCGTCGCATAGCCTTGATGCCAATATGCCGGCAACAAGCGCCAACTTAATTCGACACAAGGGGAAAAAGGTAAATTAGCGGCGGGAATATTCAAACCGATAAACCCAATGAATTGTTGGTTGGATTTTAATTCTACAGCCCATAGTCCCCATCCCCCTTGTTGAGCGAATTTATCTATGATGGTTTCCATAAACTGTGCATTTTGCTGTTCGTTTAGCACTGAAGGAAAGTAGCGCATGACATCGGGGTGGCTATTCATTTGGTAAAGTGGCTGTTTATCTTCTTCTTGCCACCCACGTAGCCGTAAACGTTCAGTTTCTAATTCAATGATTTTCATGATTATTTTTTATTAAGGCGCATATGGAGAATAGGGAACGGATTACCTTCGCCATCGAGTTCAGAACGTGCGTATTGTGTAAAACCCATGTGCTGATAGAAGCCGATAGCTTGAGGGTTTTGTTCATTAACGTCCAGTTCAGTAATGCCTAACGTGTCAATGGCATATTGAAGGAGTTTTTTCCCAGTACCTTGGCCTCTATTTTCTTGGGAAATAAACAACATTTCAAGGCGGTGTTTATCACAGCCTAGAAAACCGGTCATATTACCTGTGCTATCGAATGCCACAAAAACAGCTAAATGTGGTAAATAAAGCTGTTTGATAGCAACTTTCAGCTCTGCAATTTTTTCTTCAGTTAAAAAATGGTGGGTTGCTCTAACTGAAGACTCCCAAACACGAATAATATCATCATCGTGTGCACGCGTAGCACTTTGGACTATCATTATATTATCTCCATGTATTAACTGGAAATCCTAGCTTTTGTTTTTTTTATGTCAATCGCTTATTTTAAATTTACGTTAAGGTTGTTTTTGAGATATTTATCGCAGAAAAAAAAGCTAACTACTTCATTATTAGACTAGCTACGGCGTAATTTTTTCGCCAATTATTGAATATAGCGATAAAAGTACTTTTCTTTGTTAATTTAATCGTAGGGGTATCTTAATGAAATATAAATTATTAACTCTTTGTTTATCTACGGCACTATTAACACCAATTGCACCTGTATTCGCGAATACAGGCAGCGGATCAGATATGATTTTGGACCAAGTTTTAGTCCTTAGCCGCCATAATTTACGTACTCCTATCGTAAATACCGGTATTCTTACTGAAGTGACTGATAAAAAATGGCCAGCTTGGGATGCACAAAGTGGCTATCTCACAACGAAAGGCGGCGCACTTGAAGTCTATATGGGGCATTATTTTAGAGAATGGATCGATCAAAATAAATTACTTGCAGATGAACTGTGCCCAACGAGTAATGAAGATGTGTACCTTTATACGAATAGTCTACAAAGAACGATAGCAACCGCCCAATTTTTTGCAGCAGGTGCATTTCCTGGGTGCAAGGTGAGTATTCATCATCAGCCTGAAATTGGCAAAATGGATCCTGTTTTTAACCCCATTATTACGAATGACTCCCCTGAATTTAAGCAAAAGGCACTCGCGGAGATGGAGCAATATTTTAACGGGTTATCGCTTACAGCGGGTTATGATGAATTGGATGCGGTTCTGAATATTAAAGACTCCCAAAAATGTAAAACAGATAAACTGTGTAATTTAAACAGCCAAAAAAATAGTTTTATTATTGAAGCAGAAAAAGAACCGGGCGTCAGTGGCCCATTAAAAATTGCAAATTCAGCTGTAGACGCTATTGATCTGCAATATTATGAAGGTTTTCCGGCTAATGATGTGGCTTGGGGACTGGTGAATACCCCTGAAAAATGGAAAAAACTGAATACGTTAAAAAATGCTTACCAAGAAACGTTGTTTACACCAAAAATTATTGCTAAGAATGTGGCTCATCCAATACTGAATTATATTGATAAAGGCTTTGTTTCTGTCGATAAAGGAGAAACTGCAAAATTTATATTCTTAGTCGGCCATGATTCGAATATTGCGTCATTGATGTCAGCAATGGATTTTAAGCCATATCAATTACCAGAGCAGTATGAGCATACCCCGATTGGGGGGAAATTAGTATTCCAACGCTGGACGGATAAGCAAGCTAATAAAGATTTCATGAAAGTAGAATATGTTTACCAAACCTCTGATCAGCTTAGGGATAACGCGTATTTATCATTACAAACACCTCCTAAGCATGTCACATTAGAACTAAAAGGGTGCCCAATAGATAAAAGCGGCTATTGTTCTTGGGAAGATTTCCAGAAAGTCATGGCGACAGCCTTAGAACAGTAATCACGCTATATTGATGCCCTACTAACTTGAGTGGGGCACCATTTTTTGGGAAGATAGCCACATTATATATTTGGTTTATTAACATCTTATGTGGACAAATTAGTCACTATGCCTATTCAATTTCTTCAACTAAAGCAAATTGCTATCGCAGATCTTATCGCATTAAATACGCATCCAGCTGTGCTTGAACATATGCCATTAGGTAGCTGTCTTTTTGATGAGCAAGCCTGTCATGAGTGGGTTGCAGGAAAAGAGCAGCATTGGGAGCAACATGGCTATGGCGTATGGGCCATTATGATTGATGGTCAGTTTGCAGGCTGGGGAGGGTTACAAAATGAAGCGGGTGACGCGGATTTAGCGTTAGTTTTACATCCCAAGTTTTGGGGAAAGGGAAAATACATTGTTGATAATATCATTCATAAAGCTTTTACATCACTGAAGGTTGAGTCCGTTACAATTCACTTACCGCTAACGCGTAAGAGAATATCAGCGATTTTGCGTTATGGTTTTATTGAAGAGGCTATTGTTGATTTTGACGGTATTCCTTTTAAGCGTTTTAGATTAAGCCATTGAACCCGTTTTGTTGCATAAAAAAACCCTGCTAAAAAGCAGGGCGTGAAAATCACGAAAATGTTTATGAGCCTTTAATTTACCCTAAATCAGCGGGCAAATAGCCTTATAAAGTGTATGTCTTTGCTGTTTTTTGTAACAATCATTAAGACTAAACCTTTTATTTGTAAAATACGTTGGTTTAGCTGAAAATGTCGCTTTAATCCTGATTATCTAACCACTAATACGCTAGTTTTCGCATAGCGAACTACTGAAGCGGCATTCGAACCAAGTAAATAGGTTGACATACTTGGGCGGCGTGAACCGAGTAAAATAATATCAGCGTTAATATCTTCTGCTGTCGCGAGAATTTCGTCTCTAACTGAACCGACGGTTGCTTTTGCCTTGATCTTATCTGCAGGGATATCAAATAATTTAATTTTTTCTTTTAACTCGGCAAGAATAATTTCAGCTTGTTTTTCGTCATCAGGGAAGTCCCCTGGTAGGATAGTGCCACCGTAGCGTAAATAATTTGAAATTGGTGCGGTTACAGCAAGAAAGTGTACTGTTGCATCATTCAATTTTTGTAGCGAATTAACATGAGGCACTAATAAGTTAGTGAGAGCATCTTCGGTTACATCGATAGGAACTAAAATTGTCTTGTACATAATATCTCCCTTTTTCTTTTATATTATAAGTTTAGAACAATATCATACATTGTGAATTTGATTATTAATAGTAATGGATTTATTGCCCAAAGGGTGTGAGCAAGTAGCCGTAATAAGATTTTTCATCAAAAAAAGAGAGAGGCCTGATGCCATTACAATGAATAATATCAGGCAAAATGCAGGGAATATTAGGATAGGTTTATTTTTTTACGCAAGCTTCTTTTAAGCCAGCTTTGCAGGCTTGAGCTAAATATTCGGCCGCGGATTTCTCATTTATTTCAACGCCTTCACCACTTTCTAGCATCTTACCGACTTGGTATTGTGCTGGTGGGAATTTTTTATCGGCTGATTTTTTGAACCATTCAAACGCAATAATATAATTTTGTTTTACACCAATACCTTGATAGTAAAATTGCCCCATATAGTTTTGGGCTTCAACATTGCCTTTATTCGCTGATTTTTCGAATAAGTCCATGGCCGTTTCAAGGTTGGCTTCAACACCATTACCATTTAAATACATATCACCTAAAAACAACTGAGCATCAGAGTTGCCCTTATTCGACGCCATTGTTAGCCATTTTTTTGCTTTACCATAGTCCTGTTTAAGCTCATTTCCAAGGTAATAGCCAATCCCTAACATGACTTGTGCTTTTATGTCCCCTTTTTGTGCCTCTTGCTCGATACGTTTGATAGCTTCTTTGGGAACTGCAGCGACACTTAGGTTAATTGAAAAGGCACATAAAATAATAAATGAGAGAATTCTAAGCATGATTTGATATCTTATATTAGCGTTATTTATTTCTGTTATTAATACGATGTCTCAATGAGATTTATTGTCAACAAAGTAAAGCATATTATATAAAGAAAATTCACATCAAAATGCGTAATATAAAACAAGCGATATACTATGTGTCTTTACGCATTTTTAGGGTAATTAGTAACTACCCATACTCTACGATTTTAATTGAAAAATATCAATATATAATAAAAAATACAATATATTTGAGTATGAAGTTTAATGTCTTTTAGTAATGTTATGTATCTGTTGTTACAAGATATTAATAAAAAATGATTGAAAGTAGTATGAGCAGACAAAAGTATAAGTGGATGAAATATTAATTGATAAGTTGCATTTTAGACGATTATTTTTAAAAGTATTTAATATTAATAAATTATCGACATAAAACACATCTAAGGTGAAGAAAGTAAATAAAATAAGGCGTGACACATATTCTATTAGATAGGTGTGAATTGGAACTTACCGAATACACACCTTAACAAGATGATAAAAAACGACCTGTTGATGGTTTAAAAAAGCTTATGACTCGAATAATGGCGTCGGTTTACCGTTATCATCAATGGCGACAAAATTAAATTGGCCATGTATCACTTCTTCACGACCATCAGAATACATATCCTCTAAAAAAATGGATACATTAACCGTTAAACTGGTTCTTCCGACTCGAATGACTTTACCTACCAACTCAACAATCGTGCCTGAAGGGATTGGATGGGTGAAATTAATTTTTTCAGTTGATACGGTCACTAAACGCTTACGGCTAAAACGCGTTGCGGTAATAAATGAAACCTCATCCATCCAAGCTAGGGCTGTACCACCGAACAGGGTACTATGATGGTTAGTTGTCGTTGGAAATACGACTTTAGAGACGCGAGAAATGGATTGCTCTATTTTTTGTGCGATGACATCGTCAGCGATGGAACTCATGGTCTACCTTACAAGTGTTACTTAGTATGTTAGTAATTGTTAAAAGCAATAATGTTAGATGCTAAGTGTAATACTCCTTTCAAATTAATTCAGCAATAAATGTGACGTGAATCGTTCCAGTTGGAAAAGTTTTTTAGATATCCGTATTTAGTCAAGTGGAGGGAGATTACAGCTTGAGAATTAGACTATGAATCTTTTATTTCCCAGCAATAGCAATAAAAGCAGAGTTAGTTATCTAAATATTCGGCACTTATGCGAATTGTTTTTGCATTGTTACCAGCAATCATGTCCTTTAATTGCTTTACGGTATAACTTTTTCAGTGGAAATCGTAGTACTTAATAGTGAAATAGCAATTGCCAATAGTCATTTACTCATAACTACTTAATTTGATTTAAGTTTCGAATGATGAGAAATAAAGCCACTATAAGTAATAAAAAACCCTTCAATATGAAGGGTTTTTGTGGGTAAATATTTCAAGCCAATTTAGCTGAATCTGTACAGGCTAAATGGTTTAACATTCAATGATGGCTCTTTACCCAGTAACAAGTCAGCGGTAAGTTCAGAAGAAACTGGGCTTTCAGTCATTCCCCAACCTGTCGCGGTATTAATGACAAGACCCGGATATTCATTAACTTGAGAAATAATTGGATGCTCATCTGGTGCGATGGCCATTGCACCACTCCATTGGTCAATGAGTTTAGAATCCTTAAATGCAGGGAATTCAGTTTTTAGTTTCTCAAATGATGCATTCAACTCAGGTAAATCAGGCAGTGCCGTCATATTTCGGTGTTTTTCGAATGGTGAAATTTCGTCCAATTTCCAGCTGGTTGGTTCAGTAAATGAATTAATTAACTGCTCATTTAATGAAATATGCACAGGGAAATCAGGCATAGACAGCAATGGAATGTATTTATAACCATAAACGAAGGAATCTTTAACAACAGGGGCAACAATTACACGTGGAGATGTTGCGTAGGTGCCGTCAGCTTGTTCACGGAAGAAAATATTGCCAGGTAAGGCAACGTTACCCCCCGGTGCAGTCGGTGACCCGGTGATCAGTTGTTGAGATTGATAAGCGGGTAGTGTTGGGACATCAACACCTAAGTTTTGCATAAACAGCCTTGACCATACGCCACCAGCGACAACAACACGCGAAGTCTTAATAGCCCCTTTCTCGGTGACGACATCAGAAATGACACCTGCTTGGGTTTCTAAGCCTCTAGCTGCACAGTTAGTATAAATTTTTATACCTAATTTTTTCGCGTAATCAGCCATAACAAAGGTTGCAATTTCAGCATCTAAGCTACCAGAGTCTTCTTCAAAACCAGCGATAGTCCATTTAGATTGTGCACCATTCAAACGTTGATTGAGCTCAGCACCTTCGATAATACGTGTTTTGAACGGAATATCTGAACCGACGTTTTTACTGCGAGTATCAATCCACTCTCTAACATTGACAAGATCTTCTTCATCGAATGGCACTTCAACGCGGCCTTGAGTACGATAGCTGGTATCTGCACCAACTTTCGCGTTCATCTCTCTCCAACGCTGTTTCCCTAAGTGGTGTAGTAAGAAAGTTTCATCTGGCATTTTATACGTGATAACTTGGCCGTAGAAGCGGGATGATTGTTCGCCTGCGATATTACCTTTTTCAACAATAACAACATCTAAACCGCGTCCAACTAGTTCAATTGCGGTCATGATCCCCAAAATTCCAGCACCAATAACAACGACGTCAGCTTGTTGCGGTAGAGAACCTTCAGTTCCTTCCACAAAACCATGTCGCGGTTTGCCAGGCACGAAACGGCCTTCACGCGTTAACATTGGAGTTAAAATTCCGGCCCCTGCGGCAACGGCAACAACACCACCACCAATCAAAAATTTTCTTCTAGTAATAGCCATCTTATTAAGTTCCTTATATCGAATGAGTTTCTAACAATTGACCAAAGCTTCAATTAGAAATATTTATAATTGTAATTATATCTTTAATAATAATTATAATTGTAAACCAAATTGCTTTGAAATTAAAATATTTAATGAAATGTTAAATATTTTTTTTGGGGATATAAAATAGGCGCCACTATTTTCAAGAAAAATAATAGCGCTAGTAGTATTTAGATAGAGGAGGAGGCAGAGAAAAAAATGATTTTTTATACTAATTTGATTTGTAAGGTTAAATGTGGATTTCACCTGTTAGAAATAAGACGGCTTTACCTGTTAACTTTATTCGTTCAGCGGTCAGATCACATTGAACTACCCCTCCGCGTGATGAAATTTGTTGGCCAACTAACTGCAATTTATTCAGCCGGTCTGCCCAAATTGGTGCAATAGCACAATGTGAGGTACCTGTTACAGGGTCTTCATCTACCCCTTTTGCAGGAGCAAAATAGCGAGAAACAAAGTCACAATCGCCATTAGCACTTTCTGCTGTAATTGCTAATCCAGGCAGAGAAAGCTGCGAAAGTTTTAACATGTCCGGCTGACAGTCTTGAACGTGCTGTGCACTTTCAAGAAAACACAGGTAACGGTCTTTCGCTATCCAAAGCTCTTTGATTTTAACGCCAAGGATGTCGGCGAGTTGTGGGTACTGGTTTGGGTCGCTTTGTACGGATCCTAATATTGGGAAATCTAGAGTAAATCCTGGGCCATTTTGCGTCACAACTAGCTCACCAGATAGAGAGTTAAATATTAAAGGATGAATATCTTGTTGGCGCACATGATTTAACACAAAGGCTGCGGCAAGTGTTGCATGACCACACAGTTTTACTTCAACTTTAGGGGTGAACCATCGGATATGACGACCGACTAAAAATGCGGTTTCTGATAAATTCACTTCTGCGGCAATGGCAATGAGCTGTTCATCTGGTAGCCAGTTATCGAGTAATACAACCGCTGCAGGATTACCGCGAAAAAGGGTATCAGTGAAGGCATCAACATAGTAAATAGGGGCGGATAGGCTCATTGAATGATTTCCTAAAGTTATTATGGGACGGTGAGAGAGCAGTATAGCGCCTATTCTATGAAATATAATAAGCAAATTATTAGGGGGATAATGATGCAGGGGAGGTCCGGTAGCGAGTGAACTGCTACCGGATAGAGGTCAATTAATGACCGTTATTAAGCACTTGCTTCATTTTTATCTGCATTTTTAAGCATTTTTCTAACAGGGATAATCAACGCTGCCAATACAATAGCGCAGATAACCAGCGCAATAGAGACGTGAGAGAAAAGCTCAGGCATGGAATCTAATTGGTCTTTACGGATGTTCCCACCCATGATGCCCGCTGCAAGGTTACCCAATGCGCTCGCACAGAACCATAAGCCCATCACTTGGCCGCGCATTTTTTGTGGCGCAAGTAAGGTCATTGTTGCTAACCCGATAGGGCTTAAGCACAGCTCCCCTAATGTCAGTAGCAAAATACTGCCCACTAGCCAAAACGGAGATACGCCACTTTGCGTTGCCAATACTTGATTTGCGGCAACCATCATGATGGCAAAGCCACCCGCAGCAAATAAAATACCGATGACGAACTTGGTCATACTGCTCGGGTTCATATTACGTTTAGCCAGCGAAGGCCAGAACCAGCTAAATACTGGCGCTAACAATATAATGAACAGCGCATTGATTGATTGGAACCAAATGGTTGGGATTTCAAAACTACCCATTTGACGGTCAGTATAGTCACGAGCAAAGATATTAAATGAAGTGGGCTTTTGCTCAAAGGCTGACCAGAAAAAGGCGGCTGCAACCAGTAAAATTAAGCAAGCTAGTAATCGAGAACGTTCACTGCTGGTTAAGCCACCAAGGAAGAACATAAATAAGAAATAGATGCCCACACAGGTCGAGATAACATAAGCAGAGCTTTTCGCGATTATTGAGGCATTAAATGGGATCGTACCATTATCAATCAAGACAACCAGTATGGCTAATAACACCATGGCAAAGGTCACCCATTTCCCCACGTTTTTACGCTCAACTGTTGGACGGTTCCAAGTGGAATCAAGGCCAACTTCTTTATCATAGCGACGCATTTGAGGAATGGCGTAAAAACGGAAGATTAACAGCGCAATTAACATGCCTAAGCCACCAAGGCCAAAACCTAAATGCCAACCATACTTTTCATGAAGTGGACCAATAATTAACGGGGCAATAAATGACCCCATGTTAATTCCCATATAGAACAGAGAGAAACCGCCATCACGACGTGTATCTTCTTTCTTATACAGGGTTCCTACCATCACGGTAATACAGGTTTTAAATAGCCCTGTACCCAATACGATGAGTAATAATCCAACGAAAAAGAAAGTATTTGATAAAAACGCAGACATTGCGATAGACAAATGCCCAAAAGCAATGATTAATGAGCCATACCAAACAGCGCGACGTTGGCCTAACCAGTTATCGGCTAACCAACCGCCGGGTAATGAGGTGATATAAACCCCGCCCGCAAAAATACCAACAATAGCGGAAGCTTGCTCAATAGGTAATTCCATCCCGCCTTGTAATAATGCCGCACTCATAAATAGGATAAGTAACGGCCTAACTCCGTAAAAAGAGAAACGTTCCCACATTTCTGTGAGGAAAAGTGAACTCAATGGGTATGGATGCCCAAAAAAAGTTTTTGTTTTAGTCGCAGAATTATTCATCTGTGAACTCCCATAAATACTCTCTTGAGAGGTTGTGCATGATATAAAACACCAAGCCGTGCGCTCGAGTGTCAATTGTTATTGATATGTTAACATGAATATATGAAACATATTTTTAACATACATTATTATAGAATCACCCATATACAGAATGAATTTATTGTAAAAGGTGTATTTTTAAGGTGAAAAGTCGATATCACTCTCATTTCTCACGATAAGCTAGGGGAAGATACAGGATTTTAGTTGACAATAAAAGAAAGAGTTTTGAATCGATTAAGTTGTTTTAAATCAATTAATTATGGTTGTTATATTTGGATTTTAGACAAGGTGAGACAATAAAGCCTATAAACCATCAGGTTTTTGTGTAAAAAATAGCAAGACGTTTATTGGTCGGTAGGGGTGGCTCGCAATCCATCAGATTGACGCCGGATGACTAGCCACGAATAGATTAAGTTGAAGAGAACTAATGCTGCAGTGAAAAAGAATACGGCCCTAAAGCCATAAGTTGCGGCGACAAAAGAACCCATTAATGGTCCTGTCACGTTTCCAACGTCTCGTAATGCTTGGTTATAGCTGAAAATACGTCCGGTTACTTGGTGGGAAATATTATAGATAATTAACGTTTGCACTGCCGGTAATAAGGCCGCATTTAGGGCTCCAAGCATAAACCGGAGAAAGCCTAACTCCCAATAGCTACTGACTAGCCCCATTGGAAATAACACAAAAATAGACGCGCCGAGAACGGCAAGTAACACTTTTTCAGGGCCTATTCGGTCACTGAGTTTACCTAACATGGGCGCACTGATTAAAGCTGCCACACCAGGAATGGAGGCTATCACACCACTGACAAATGCTAAGTTTTCGAGGGAAACGGATAAGTCACGTACATAAAGCGTGATGACAGGGTTGATTGAGCCCATTGCAGCTTGAATAATCATGGTGGTAAAAAAGAGGCTGATGACTAAATTTTTATTACGTAAAGAGGCAAAAACTTGTTTGCTCGTTAATGCATCTTTGCGCGAAACCGGTGTAAAGCGTTCTCTGACATAAAAAAGTGTGACAAAAAAGCAGATAAACAGTACTGTTGCGGTAATAAAAAAGACGGGGCGTAAGCCATATTGGTCAGCAAGAAAACCGCCAATGAGTGGGCCAATAAGAGCGCCACTGACCGCACCAGTTGCAAGAACCCCCATAGCCCAACCACTTTTTTTCACGGGAACTTGAGTGGCAATCAGCGCGTTAGCATTAGGAACAAAACCGCCCAATAAACCTAATATGGCTCTTAAGGCTAATAATTGCCAAATATTCTGCGCAAAGCCAATTAACACCATGACAATCGCCATACCTAGCGCGGATCGCAATAGCATTAATTTTCGACCCTTGCGATCGGATAATCGTCCCCAAAAAGGAGCGGCAATAGCAGAAAATAAGAAAGTGATACTAAAAACGGCGCCAGTCCATAAATTCAGAGAAGCATGGTCTTTGACGCCAAGTTCTTCAATATAGAGAGGGAGAAAAGGCATGATCAGGCTAAAGGCGGCGCCTGTTAAAAAACAGCCAAACCACACGACGTATAGGTTACGTTTCCAATACTCTGTTTTTCCCGTCATAATTTTCCCGTTATATTCAGTTCTACAGCAGTGTTGGCTTCATTCAGCTCTCCAAGTCCCATGTTTATGTATGCTTCTCGGGATATCTTCATTTTGCCGCCTAGCTGTAGACCAGATTATTTAGGGAAAACAGTATGAAAAACAGCAAGAAAAGCATCATAAAAAAACAGTTGAAAAATCACGCCATAATTTATCTGATTACGTTAATAATTAATGATGGATTTTGTCTAAATCCCCGTATAGCGAAGGCTCGCCGTCAGGACGTGTTTTAAAACGACGATGTAGCCACATATATTGTTCTGGTGCTCTGAGGATCTCTTTTTCGATAATTTGGTTCATCATGGTTGCGGTAGCTACATTATCTTCAATTGGGAAATCATCAATGGCAGGTTGAATGATTAATTCATAACCTTTACCGTTAGGCAAGCGCCTTGGGGTAAAGGGCACCACTAAAGGAGAAGCAAGACGCAAAATAATTTGTGAACCATTGGTCGTGGCCGCATTTTCTACAGCAAATAACGGTGCAAATGTACTATTGCGAGGGCCGTAGTCATGATCTGGGGCATACCACAAAATTTCCCCATTTTTTAAGTCGCGCACCATGCCTTTCATATCTTTGCGATCCAACATATATTTGTTGGAGCGTAACCGCCCACGGGTTTGTAGCCAATCAAGCAGGTCATTATCATTGGCGCGATATACACCGATCCCCGGGTTTAACATGCCAAAGGCACGCGCACCAATTTCCAAGGTCAAAAAGTGAACGCCGAGGGCAATAATGCCTCTACCTGTTTGTCGGGCAGCAGCCGCATTTTCTTCCCCAATGACGTTGACCCAACGACGAACGCGCCAATCAGGCCAAAACCAAGCCATGCCCGTTTCAAATAAGCCCATCCCAACAGATTCAAAGTTTTTGTCGACACAGCGTTGCCGCTCTTGCTCGCTCATGTCTGGAAAACATAATTGCAAATTGCGCTCTGCGACTTTCACTCGCTTTTTCAAAAAGCGCTTGGAAAATAACCCTAAACGCGTTCCCATCCAATAAATGACAGGATAAGGCAATAATACAAGAAGATATAATACGCCAATACCTAGCCAAGTTAGCCAGTAACGAGGGTGGAGAAACCGTTTTTGAAATTTTGGAGCTAGTATCATTGTTATCCGAATATATTAGTCATAAATTAATAAAAGGCATGCTTAAACTATATCAAATTATTCGTTTAAAGCGTTAATTGCCTGCATGGTGCTCATTAACTCAGCTAAGTTACGAACTGCCATTTTTTCCATGACTCGGGACCGATGAACTTCAACAGTACGCACAGAAACACAGGCCGCCTCAGCAATTTCACGGTTAATTAAGCCTTGCAACACATAACCACAGATATCTTTTTCTCGAGGAGTGAGTGTTTCGTAGCGCTGCTGAAGTAAATACCTTTCAGTGGCTTTGGTGGTTTGTGATTGAGCTTGTTTTAATGTTTTGGCAAGCAGATGGCTATCTATAGGTTTTTGTAGAAAATCGACAGCACCGAGTTTCACTTGTTCCACCGCCATTGGGATATCGCCATGGCCAGACAAAAATATCACGGCTAATGTGCTTTGCTGCTCTCTAAGGTATTGGTGAACTTGCCGGCCATCTAACTTTGGCATTCGCATATCCAATAACACCACCCCCTCTTGGTGTAGTGCTGCATTTTGGATAAATATTTCACTATCATTCCAAACAGTGACGCTATAGCCCAATGTTTCAAGTAAGAATTGGCAGGCATCCGTTACATCGGGGTCATCATCCACGAGATGGATCACTGGCATACATATACCTCGTCGTGTAGAGGGTGACAAAATAGGGTGCTTTATATGATGAGCATTGATTATCGTAATGAAGCCATTGTCACATATAGTTAATATGAATGTTATCAATTACGTGGCAAAACATGCTTAATCCACGATTTTATTGTGATAATTGAAAATAAGAGTCACCATTAAGCCACGCAACCCATCATCACTCAGGTTGTTTTCGATACGAATATCCCCACCTTGGCTTTGGATCAAACGCTGGCAGATCACCAAACCCAACCCTAAACCTTCTTTTTTAGTCGTAGCAAATGGCGTGATACCTTGCTCTAATTGCTCGGAAGGCATTCCTCCCGCATTATCCTGCAGAACAAGTAAAAAATGCTGCTGTGAAAAATGAAACTCAAAACGCAGTAGGGTTGCGCCTGCCTGTAAACTGTTACTGATTAAATTGGAGAGCAATTGCTCAAGTAATGTGTCTGGCAACATCAGGGTGATGTCAGGGGTTTCAGGTAAAATTAACCTCGAATTGGGGTAGTGCTGGTCTGCGCGCAATAATTGCCAAATATGGTTAATAGCCTGTTTAACTGATTGTGGGCTTAATGCGACTGCGGGGTCATGGCCCGGTTTACCCGCCCAGAGACGTAAGTTACGAATGATGTCGGCCCCACGTTGAGCTTGGTCGTCGATTTTAGTTAATGCGCTAATTAATGGATGGCTTTCAGACTCTTTAGTCAGGCGTAGAATACACCCTTGGGCATAATGGCGGATTGCAGACAGCGGTTGGTTCAATTCATGGGCAAATCCAGAAGCCATTTCCCCCAAAATATTTAACCGCTGCGCCTTTTGTAAATTAGCTTCTTGCTCTCGTAAGCGGTCATGTGCTTCTTCTAATTGGCGGCTGCGGCGCCTGACCAAAAAGGCAATCCAAACATGGTTAATACCCAGTAAAACGAAAAATAAGGCGACAAGGCTGATAGTGATTTGGTTTTGAATCGTCCAACTGACGATATCCTGCCAAATCTGGCGCTGTTGTGGATGTTGGTTAACGTCTCTGAGCAAGGTTTCGACTTGAGTCACCGATGCTGGAGCTCCCCAACGCATAGCAGCGTTATCTGTTGATAATAATGTTTTGGTCACTTTGTCGACCAAATTGTCTGGAACTTCGCTTAAGGCGGCAAAAGACCAATTTGGATACAGTTCTGTGCTAGTTAAACAAGAGAGAGAGCTTGGATGTTGAATTAATGGGAGAAATTGTGTTTTATCAATCAACCCTTCGCTATGCATGTTTTCTAATAAACAGACAGGAACTATAGCAGCGGATAATGAATCATCACGCAGAGCGTATAATAATGCATCTGCAGGGAAGCCTAAAAATTGCATTTTAAAGTCTTTGGCTGCGTCGTATCCCATATCCCTTAACACTTTGTAACCTAACAAATAGCCACCAAAAGCATCAGGTGAAATTGCTCCGACTTTTTTGCCTATTAGGTTTTTAACGTCTGAAATATCACTATCTTTACGAACTAATATTAAGCTGCCAATAACATTACGCGTTGTGCTGTTGGGCTCCACGTCTGAGCGAAGGGAGAGCAACCAACGTAAATGATAGCGGTTATCTAACTGAATAAATTGGGCAGGGTTCGTCAGCAAAAAATCAATCTTACGATTGGAAATCGCCTCTTTCATCTCATCTAAATTGAGGGGCTGTAATGTAAAACGCTCCCCAGGAATTGATTCATTGAGTGTATCAATCAAAGGCTGCCAATGAGATTGAGTAGAGCTTGGGCCGCGTAAGGCTAATACCCCAATAGTCCACTGGGCCGAAATTGCCGGCAAAGACCACGTCAGTAGCATGATTAACAGTATGTGATACAACGGCCTAGACGATTTTTTTAACATATTTGAGTTATTCGTTGCGTTAGATCAATTTAGCTACGGGTATGTGGTAAACCACAATAGGGCAGTGGCTCCACTCTTCTTACAATGGCACTACAAGTTCTATCAAGGTAACCCAACTGGTTTAAAGAGAAATAACAATTTCAATGGTTATCTTAACGAGACTGTACCCATTGTCAATAACGCATGTAATACAAATAACATATTGATTAATAACTTTTATTTTCGCATTAGCAATGTCAATACTGGAGCCAATTATGGATCTGAGTAAACGAAAATTTCTACAACAAATTGGAGCCGTAACTGCAGGGGCATCATTAATTCCCATTGCAGAAGCAGGGCTCAATTTTTCCCCAACACGCCGAGAAGGCAACCCAGAAAAACGTTATGGAATGTTGATTGATTTGCGCCGCTGTATCGGTTGTCAGTCATGCACAGTAAGCTGCTCGGTTGAAAACCAAACGCCACAAGGTCAATTTAGAACGACAGTGAATCAATATCAAGTCGCAGTGAAAGGCGAAGAAGGGTTCACTAATGTGTTGTTACCCCGTTTATGTAACCACTGTGATAACCCGCCTTGTGTTCCGGTGTGTCCAGTTCAAGCGACTTTCCAGCGGGAAGACGGCATTGTTGTCGTTGATAACGAACGCTGTGTTGGCTGTGCTTATTGTGTGCAAGCCTGTCCATACGATGCGCGTTTTATCAACCACTCTACCCAAACTGCGGATAAATGCACATTCTGCGCTCACCGCTTAGAAGTGGGCTTATTGCCAGCTTGTGTTGAATCCTGTGTGGGTGGCGCACGTATTATTGGGGATTTAAAAGATCCTAACAGTACAATTCGTAAAATGCTGACGGAGCACGAGGCTGAAATCAAAGTACTCAAACCGGAAAGTGGCACCTTACCACAAGTTTTCTATATTGGTTTAGATGATGCATTCGTTCAGCCGCTGCAAGGCAAAGGGCAGCCCGCATTATGGCAGGAGGTGTTCTGATGAATGGCCAAGTGACTTATATTTCAGAAATTATGGCTCAGCCACAAGAGTTCTTCTGGCTTCCTTGGGCGGTACAATATTTCTTCTTCATTGGAATTGCGTCTTGTGCGGTACTGTACGCTTGCTATCTTCATTGGAGAAACAAACCTGAAAACAGCCGCTTAGAGATGATTGCTGTATTTATTGCTATCACGATGGGTATCACTGCACCGTTAGCATTAACCGCAGATTTACATCAAACCGCAAGGGTATGGCATTTCTACGCACATCCAACAATATGGTCTTGGATGTGGTGGGGTTCTGTGTTGCTACCATTATTCACCACATTTATTGGTTTATATTTTGTTGCATTAGTGGTGAAACTGATTTGGAAAAAAGAATTCAAAGCAACGCGTTGGGTTGCCTTGCTAGCCGCACTTTCAGCCATCGGCCTATTGTTATATACCGGCCGTGAAGCTTCAGTGTTAAATGCACGTCCAATTTGGTATAGCTGGTGGATCCCAGTATTGATGTTCCTGAGTGCTCTGCAAGTCTTACCTGCTTTGATTAGTCTAGGTGCACGCCGTGAACCTCAATATCAAAACCGCTTAGCTCGCTTCCAAGTGGTGACATTATTGCTATTCGCTGTGTGTTTTGCGCTATGGCTCTCAGGTGATACCACCTCAGGTATTGCTGTACGCCAACAGTTAGATACTGCAAGCCCTGGGTGGTGGATGCTGATGGGCGTTTGTGCATTGTGGGTAATCACTTTTGCGATGTCCGTCAGTAATTTAAAAGTGACTCGCTCCATCCCATATATCACTGTTTTAGCCTTAGTTTCAATGGCTTTTGCTTGGACGTTACGTTGGATTTTCTTGATGGAAGTTCAGGCGGTTCCAAAATATAACATTATCGCCAACCCATACCATTTCCCATTGGGAACTGACGGACTACTAGCTATCGTCGGTACATTCGGTTTATGGATTGCGTTAACAATTATTGTTCGTGAAGGTGTTCGCTGGTTTGCGAGGAGAGTGCAACATGGCTAAATTCTCAAGACGTCAATGGCTTAAAGGTGGTTTGGTTGTCGGTGGTATCGCATTATTTGGTGCAAGCTACCGTGATGTTGCCAAACGTGCAGTCGATGGTCTGGTTAATGGTACGTCAGGTAAAGTCACTCTTGATCGCATCAATGGTAACTCGTTACGCCCTGAAGGACAGGCACTGAAAGGTTGGCAAGAAAACCCAGAACAAGTGGTTGCGATGACCCAGTGTTTTGGTTGTTGGACTCAGTGTGGTATTCGTGCTCGCGTCGATACAGCAAAAAATGAAGTGTTGCGTATCGCGGGGAACCCTTATCACCCACTTTCTCATGAAGAGCATTTTCCTTATGGTATGCCGCTGAAAACCGCATTTAATAAAATGAGCGGGGAGTCAGGCCTTGAGCACCGCTCTACTGCCTGTGCTCGCGGTGCGACGTTAATGGAAGGCTTAACAAGCCCATTGCGTATTCTTGAGCCGATGAAACGTGTGGGTAAACGTGGAGAAGGCAAATGGGAGCGCATCAGCTTTGAACAATTAATTAAAGAAGTGGTTGAAGGGGGCGATTTATTTGGCGAGGGGCATGTGGATGGCTTACGGGCAATTCGTGACTTAGAAACGCCTTTAGACCCGTCTCAACCTAAATTGGGGCCAAAAGCTAACCAATTATTAGTGACCAACGCAGGTGATGACGGCCGTGATGGTTTTATCCGCCGCTTTGCCCAAAATGCCTTTGGCAGTAAAAACTTCGGTGCCCACGGTTCTTATTGTGGACTGGCTTACCGTGCGGGTTCCGGTGCATTAATGGATGATTTAGACAAAAATGCCCACGTTAAACCCGATTGGGATAATGTTCGTTTCGCGCTATTCCTCGGCACATCGCCTGCGCAATCAGGTAACCCATTTAAGCGCCAAGGCCGACAGTTAGCGACAGCGCGTTTACGCGATTCATTTAATTATGTGGTGGTTTCACCTGCATTACCATTAACAACGACTTTAGCGAATGACCACGGTCACTGGGTCCCTGTACAAC
The DNA here is from genome assembly GCF_028484875.1 of Providencia sp. PROV032. NCBI lineage: Bacteria > Pseudomonadati > Pseudomonadota > Gammaproteobacteria > Enterobacterales > Morganellaceae > Providencia > Providencia sp. PROV032. Next base: position 56,380 of record NZ_JAMPSX010000003.1, on the reverse strand, counting down.
CGGGCACTGATGCCGCGCTAGTGATGGGGATGATCCGTTGGATCATCGAAAACGAACGTTACAATGCAAAATACCTCAGCGTGCCAAGTGAAAAATCCATGGAAGCAGCGGGGGAGAAAAGCTGGACTAACTCAACCCATTTAGTGATTACGGATGATAACCATCCATTAGCTGGCAAATTGTTAATTTCTTCTTATATGACAGGGGAAGGTGACAATGAGAAAGCCTATTTAGTGCAAGATGCTGCGGGTGAGTTAAAACTGGCGGATGAAGCCCCTACAGCTGAGCTGTTTGTGACACGCCAAGTGACCTTGCACGATGGCAGTGAAGTGACCGTAAAATCCAGCTTCCAGTGTTTAAAAGAAGCGGCAAACCGTATGACGTTGGAAGAGTACAGCCAGCGTTGCCATGTTCCAGTAAAAACTATTGAATCACTCGGTAAAGCATTAACTTCTTACGATAGAAAAGCTGCGGTTATCTCCCATGGCGGTATGATGGGCGGTAATGGTTTCTACACCGCATGGTCAGTTATCATGCTTAACGCCTTGATTGGTAACTTAAACTTAAAAGGCGGTGTCTCTGTTGGTGGCGGTAAATTCAACGGGGAAAACGATGGGCCACGTTATAAAATTGCCAGCTATAAAGGTAAAGTGAAACCTAAAGGTGTGGTGTTATCGCGCAGTAATGAAGTGTATGAAAAGTCCGATGAATTCAAAGCGCGCCAAGCAGCAGGAGAAAACCCATATCCAGCAAAAGCGCCTTGGTACCCGTTTGCTAAAGGTCAACTGACCGAGCAACTAGCATCTGCCTTGATGGGATACCCCTACGCACTGAAAGCGTGGATCACCAATATGACTAACCCTGTATACGGTATTGCTGGTATTCGTCAGGTGATGGAAGAAAAACTGAAAGACCCAAAACATTTACCGTTGATTATTGGTATTGATGCCTTTATGAATGAAACCACGGCATTAGCCGATTATATTGTGCCAGATACCCATAACTTCGAGAGTTGGGGGTTCAGCGCACCTTGGTCTGGTGTGCAGGTTAAAGCCAGTACGGCACGTTGGCCAATTGTGGAGTCACGTACAGCGAAAACTGCGGATGGCCAGCCAGTTTCGATGGAAAGTTTCTGTATCGCTGTAGCGAAAGAACTTAATTTACCCGGCTTTGGCGATAACGTGATTGAGGACATGGATGGCAACATGCATTCACTCAATACAGCGGAAGACTATTACTTAAGAGTGGCTGCCAATATGGCATGGTTAGGGGAAAAACCAGTCCCTGAAGCCGCAACAGAAGATATCCAAATCAGTGGCGTGGAGCGCATTTTACCGGCTATTACGCGGACTTTAAAACCGGAAGAAGTGCGTCGTGTTGCCTATATTTTCACACGCGGTGGCCGTTTTGCACCTTATGAAAAAGCATGGGATGGCGATGCAACAGGCCCTCAGTGGAAAAAAGGCCTACAAATATGGAACCCAACGGTGGCCGTTAATCGCCATGCCATAACCGGTGAACGTTATAGCGGTTGCCCGACGTATTACCCGCCTCGTATGGCGAATGGGGATGATGTGAATGCGGTATTCCCAGAAAAAGAGTGGCCGCTGAAACTGATGTCATTTAAATCCCACGTCATGAGCAGCTCAACGACTGTTATTGAACGTTTACGCCATGTGAAACCGACCAATCTAGTTGCTATCCACCCTGATGATGCAGCGAGAATGGGGGTAAAACATGGAGATTGGATCCGCATCACCACACCGGGTGGCCATGCTGAAGCCCAAGTGAGCGTGCTTGATGGCGTAATGCCGGGTGTGCTAGCAATTGAGCATGGCTATGGGCACACAGAGATGGGGGCGAAGCAGCATTACCTTGATGGCCAGCCAATGCCAATGAATGCGGCAAATGGCTCAGGAATTAACTTAAACGACCTTGGGTTCGCTGACCCGACACGTGAAGTTGCAAACACGTGGTTAGATTGGGTTTCGGGGGCATCGGTACGCCAAGGCTTACCAGCTCGTATTGAGTTAATTGGTTAAATGAAGTAGTAAGGATGGTGAGTGATGAGGACCTGCATAGCTTCATCATTAGCCATCTGGTAGTTGGCAATAAAATTGGACGTTGTAATAAGTAGTAAGCAGTTGACATTGCGCATAAAACGGTGTGTTACTGCACCGTGACTTCGGCAAATGCCTGGGAGGGGGAGCCCTCCCTTTTTTAATGGTTTACCGCAACAGTGGGGAAACCGATTGTTCTAAGCCAATACTTTGTAGCATCAGAATCCCCATCAAAACGAATAAAATACCCGCCAAAATTTTTAGTGTGATTGCCCAATAAGGGGAAAGTGACTTTCCTTTTAAGCGTGATACGCGAACCGCATTATCACGCATTAAATGAACAAAAAGAGCAATTAAACAAATAGTTAATGCTGTCCCCATTGCCATCGCTAAGGCTGCGATAACTCCCCATGCATATACTTCAATGACATAAGAAAACAGCAAGACAAGAATTGCTCCAGAGCAAGGACGGATCCCCATCGATAGGATAATCAATAACTTGCTTTTAAAACTAGATTGTAATTGATGGGATTGGATAACGTGCTGATGACCACAGTTACAGTTGTGCGAGACATTATGGGGCTGAGTTTTAATTATTGCCTTACTTGCTGAATTCAATGGCTGAATGCTTTTTATTGTGAGTGATGCCAAATGATTTGATTTGCGTATTAGCCAGACACGACGTATAGCGGAGATGCATAAATAGCTACCCAGCAAAATGACAAATAGATAACTGGTTTGCTCTGCATATAAACTGGCTTGGTTGAGATGCTTAGTAGAGAGTTGGAATAGGATCAGGACTAAGGAAACTAAAGTGATCGCAACAAGTCCTTGTAAGAGCGAAGCTAATAAACTAATGATAACACTCTGTTTTAAATGAGTCGCTTGGGTGGCAATATAAGTAGTGATAATTAATTTGCCATGTCCCGGGCCAAGTGCATGTAAAAAACCATACGCAAAACTAGCAACCACCAGTAACCCGCCTGCATACCATGGGCGAGAGGTGGTTTCTTGTAATAGGTAAGATAGCCCTTGGTTTAACTGTTTTTGCCAAGCTAGGCTAAGTTGTAACCATGATCCCCAGTGGGTGTATAGCTGCCAAGCGGCATAGGTAATAAGCCCCATAAACAGCGCAGTAATTATTAGTCTTTGCGTACGTAAAGGCATTATGGACATTGAATATCAACCCGTTGTGCAAACTGTTTGCCAAGTGCCAAATCTTCTTCTGGGCTATCACTTTTGTCTAAAGAGAAAGCGTAGGTGCGCATTGAGTCGGTGACATTTGCTTCTTGTAGTTCCATCTGGCAATTTGCGGCAATATCCAAAGGCAGGTGAATTTGCTGTTTATTTGGGTAAGTCATGCTGACGTAGAACGTTGGGTCGTAAGTTTGAATTTCTACATGGGAACCTGCAATAGGCAAGGGCTGCATAAAGGAAGCGCTAAAGAAAAAAACTAAAGAAAAGCCTTCTTTTTCTAAATGATAGCTATCAGGAATACGTTTAAAGCTGACTTTCTTTCCTTGATAATAAAAGTCAGTGAAATAATCCTGCATCAACACATTCGCCATAATAATAGCTTCTTGCTGTTTCCAACGCGGGTCATCCGGTTTGATGCCTTTTAATTCATATGCGATATCCGCTGATGTCATTGGGTCCATTTTCCAAACATAGCTAATCCCTGAATATTTATCTTGTTTACTTTCAAGGGAAATTTGCATCTCAATAAAACTATGAGGGTGTGCCGCTGCGTGTGGAGCAACGATAAACAGAAATAAAAAATAAAAAGGAAAAAATCGCATCATTCAGTCAGCTAAATTGTTTTATCAAAAAAATGTTATAACATAACGAAGTGCAAACTAAAAAGAAAAATATCCGCTAATGATTGAAAATGGTATCTAAACGATTGGTTAATATTTCCATCACAATAACCCTGCAAATAAAGGGTTTTTTATTAACAAAATAACAGCGATAATATTTAATAATGGCCAAGTGTGGACACTTCGTGGACACCATCCGATTTTTGCTTTAGAAATTAACTCGTTACAAAGGAAAAGAGAACACCATGCCAGTGTTACACAACCAAGTTTCAAATAAAATTTTAAAAGAGCGTATGTTGGCTGAAACGGAGCCCCGTACCACAATCTCTTTTTATAAGTATTTTAATATTCAAGACCCAAACGCATTTCGTAATCAATGGTATCAACAATTTAAAGCATTAAGCGTTTTTGGACGTGTTTATATTGCGAAAGAGGGTATTAACGCGCAAATCAGTGTGCCTGAATCTAATGTGGACGCATTGCGCGAACTAATCTATGCAACAGATCCCGCATTAGAAAACCTACGTTTAAATATTGCCATTGATGATGACGGTAAATCGTTCTGGGTGCTGCGCATGAAGGTCCGTGAACGTGTGGTGGCTGACGGTATTGATGACGAAACATTTAACCCTGCAAATACGGGGCAATATCTAAAAGCTCATGAAGTGAATGAGATGATTGATGACCCAAATACTGTTTTCGTTGATATGCGAAATCATTATGAGTATGAAGTCGGACGTTTTGATAATGCCATTGAAATACCGTCAGATACGTTTAGAGAGCAACTGCCAATGGCGGTTGAAATGCTGCAAGAACAAAAAGACAAAAACGTTGTAATGTATTGTACTGGTGGGATCCGTTGTGAAAAAGCCAGTGCCTATATGCTGCATAACGGCTTCAAAAATGTCTATCATGTCGAAGGTGGGATTATTGAATACGCACGTAAGGCGAAAGAACAAGGCCTACCTTTACGGTTCAAAGGGAAAAACTTTGTTTTTGACAACCGCATGGGGGAGCGCATTACAGAGGACACATTAGCACAATGTCACCAATGTGGGGCACCTTGTGATGCACATACAAATTGCCGTAACGATGGTTGCCATTTGCTGTTTATCCAATGTCCTAATTGCGCAGAAAAGTATGAAGGTTGCTGCAGTCTATCTTGTACAGAAGAAATGAAACTTCCAGAGCAAGAACAACGCGCACGTCGTGCAGGCCGCGAAGTCAGCAATAAAATCTTTAATAAATCACGGCACCGCTTATCTGATGGGTTATTAAATAAAGATAACTAATTATTAATATTCCCGATAATGAGACAACTCTGCAATTAAGGGCGGGGTAGATCAAGATAATGAATTGAAATAAACAGTTATTTTATTCGATGTCATCATGTTACTTATACCCCCATGTATTTCGTATGAAATTCATGGGTTTTTTTTATGGTTTACAACAAATTACGCACTTTTGTAAAGAATTGTAAAACAGGGCTTGAAATACGAATTATCGACACTATATAAGAATTGCACCAAGAGAAAGCATTATCCCATACTAGGTTTATAATTAATGGTGCAGAGTCGTATATGTTTAGCTTGATATTAAAATACTGAAGGAGAAATTATGTCTAACATTAGATCTTTTTCATTATTCCCAACATTATCCGATAGCCTACTTTCTAACAGATTTGACCAAATGGATCGCTTGTTTAGCCAACTAACAGGTAACAGGCCGTTAACTTCAGAACATCCATACAATTTAAAACAAATAAATGAAACAAGCTATCAATTAACTGTAAGTGTTCCAGGTTATAAGGAAGAGGATTTAAATGTATCCTTAAAAGGTGGGAAATTGTATATTCAAGGTGAGCAATCAGCGGAATTAGTTGATGATTCTGAGAAATGGATCCATCAAGGAATAACGCAAAATAAGTTTTCACTTGAATTTAACCTTGGTAAAAATGTGAAGATTAAAAGCGCTGGATTAACTAGTGGATTACTAACTCTGGATATTGAATACGAAATCCCAGAAGAAGAGAAGCCTCAAGTAATAGCTATTGAAAATAAAGATATAAAATCATAGTGTTATAAATTGAAACCATCAGCGATTGAAGCTAGTTCATAAAGTTGAATGCCGTTACTGAACGGTTAGTAAGGCCTGATTTCGCTTTTAAAGCGGAGTCAGGCCTTTTAACGTTTGTTTAGTCGATTTAAATTAGATTGTTTTTAATATAAATATTTAAATACATTATATATAAAAAATAACTCAATTCTATTTTTGACGAAAACTTTAGAAGCAATATGCCTTTTTTGTGAATAAACAGTACTGTTACTGATCCCTAACTTTCGAGAAATAATATGATTAGGGGTCTCATTCATCCAGTTATTAATAATTTTTTGTTCTTTAATTGTAAAAATGGATGATTCTATATTATTAGCAAGCTTTGTGATTTTTTCGATTTGCTCATGGTCTCGGATAACTTTATCAAGTGTTTGTATAATAATGCTTTTTGATAGGATGAAATAATTATCCTTTAATAGTAATGGGTTGTTTGTTTGTGGGTAAGGGGCATTTATATAAATATAAAACCGTGTGTTATTCGCATTGTTTAATAACTTCTGTAGGACAGGGCAGTAATTAGAGTAATTACAATAGTATGTTAGATTTACCAATATAATACTTGGTAATTGTGTATTTATAAAACCTATGGCTTCCTTTATACATCCTGTGCTAATAAATTCGAGCTTTTTATTTTTGGATAAATATTCTGTAATGCCAAGACGTGTATAATAACATTCATCAATAACTAATATTCGCATTGGAACATCCTTGTTCGAGAAGATATCTTACAATAAATTGGAATTGATAGATAAGTCAACCAAGGATTAATAAAAATAATAAATAGTGTTCTTATTTGCAATTGCAAATTATTAATCAATTGATTAGGTAATTATATAAGGATATATAATTACCTTCATGAATATATAAATAAATGGATATTAGTAACACTAATATCCATTTATTTCCCTAGTGTGTCTTAAAACCAAGCTCGACATATTCTCCTGACTCGATTTTATCTACGCCAGCTTGCAGAATATGGATGAGTTGTTTCGCCACATCAGTTGTTAGCCACATGGTTTTATCCACAATAGCGTCGCCTGTGTGTTTATCTTGTTCAGGGAGGTAGTGCAAACGCAACATCATAGCGTCGTAATCATCGACAGTGCTGATGTCCCAGCCAACTACTGGGTGGGTTTGAATGACATCATTTTTTTTATTCATATAAACCTCCTAATCAAACATCGTGATAAATAATAAATATCTATAACTGACTAAGAGCAATGATCTCGTGATGAGTCCACTTTAGTATAAGGAGATTTCGCTAATAAGAAAGCAAATAAAACATTTTTTTGCTTATATAGCAGAAAATGCATAAAACAGATAACAAGGGTTGAAAAAACAGAATGGGAAGCATCTTGAACTTCCCATTGGCGTGTTCACTACTGACCTAGAGAGATTGTCCAGCGAGCATCTTCCCCGGCTAAGAAAGGAACTAACTTATCATTACAGCAGTCAATAGATTCACAAATGATATTTTGTTCTTTAGTTAGCGTGATGGTGCCTTCATTCACAGGTAAATTATAGAATTGAGGACCATTTAATGAACAAAAAGCTTCGAAATGGGCCAAAGCCCCAAGCTCTTCAAAAACACTTGCGTAAGCCGCTAATGCCGTGGGAGCGTTAAAGACCCCTGCACAACCGCAGGAGGACTCTTTACGTGACTGTATGTGCGGTGCAGTATCGGTACCAAGAAAGAAACGGCCACACCCCGAAGCAACAGCTGTGCGTAGTGCTTCTTGGTGCACGTTACGTTTCAAAATAGGCAAACAAAATAAATGCGGTCTGATGCCACCAACTAACATGTGGTTACGATTAAACATTAAATGTTGAGGTGTTAAAGTTGCAGCTGTAAATTCATTGGCTTCTTGGACATATTGAGCCGCTTCTTTGGTTGTTATGTGTTCAAGAACAATTTTCAATTTTGGAAACTGTGCCCGTAGTGGCAACATAACTTGTTCAATAAACAATGCTTCTCGGTCAAAAATATCGATATGGCTTGCAGTGATTTCACCATGAATAAGCAGTGGCATTCCTGCCTCTTCCATTGCCGCTAATACCGGGTAAATCTTTTTAATATCGGATACGCCATGGCTAGAATTAGTTGTTGCATTAGCCGGGTAGAGCTTACAGGCGGTAAACACGCCTTCGTTAAAGCCACGAATGACTTCAGTAGGATTTGTGCTATCCGTAAGGTAGCAGGTCATTAAAGGGGTAAATTGGTGCCCCTTAGGAACCGCGTTTAGAATGCGCTCCCGGTATGCTTTTGCGGCTTCAATCGTTGTGATTGGCGGAACTAAATTCGGCATGACAATTGCACGGCCAAAAAATTCACTGGTATAGGGAACGACCGTTTTTAACATATCATCATCGCGAAAATGAACATGCCAATCATCAGGGCGGCGGATCGTTAGGGTAGTTACAGTTGTCATTAAACCGGCTCCATAAGGGAAGAGTGAATGATGAGCGAGTGCTCAAGCCGGAATAGAATGATAAAGGTAAAGTGAAAAAATAGCTATGAGAAATCACGATTATAGCGTATTTGAGAGGCTGATCGCGCAAATGGCGTAAATAGGTTATTTATTCAGGTCGTTAATAGCAAAAAACCTGCTTAAGTTTCCTTAAGCAGGTTTCTCTAAATTTTGGCTCCTCCAGCTGGACTCGAACCAGCGACATACGGATTAACAGTCCGCCGTTCTACCGACTGAACTATGGAGGAACTCCTTGGTACGCAGAGGATATTAGCTTTCTCTTATTGTATTGTCAAAGGAGAATAACGAAAAAAACGTTTGTTTGCCTGTTATCTGCACGAACTGTCGTAAGTTTGATCGAAAATAGGCTGGTGGTGATAAATCAAAGCGATATATTAACGAAAAGCGTGCCATAAATCTGTGTTGATGGGCTGTATATTATTGTGATTTTAGTGGCTAACCGCAGTTAACCACTGGGTAATAGCTGGATATCATTTACCGGAAATATCTACAGTGGAATGACGAGAACGGGTTGGGTGATATCGTCGAGTAAACTACGAGTCACCGAGGTATTAAGCCAGCGTCCAAGTGAAGAAAGATGCCGATGAGAAATAATTAATAACTCGCAATTATATTTTTCCATTTTTTTTGGGATGGTATCGATAGGTGTACCTGCGGCGAGTAGCCCTTCGGCTTTAAACCCCATGTTGTTTAAGGCGATTGTGACTTCTTTTACCTGTTTTTGTGCCAAAGCTTCTTCTTTTTGCGCGGCAGGGTATTCATCCCACTCATCACTCTCTTTAGTTAATCCAGTACGGCTTAGTGCAAAGGTATTATCAACAACAGTTAATACAATGACATTGCTGACACAGCCAGTCATGCGTTGCATAAAACTAAGCGCATTACTGCTATTTTCAAAGCTGTCGACCGCTAACAATACATTATTAATCATGATTATTTCCTAATAAGCGACCTAAATAGCGCTCTTAAAGTTAGATTCCCCTTTCTTCCAATACCCTTTGGCAAACAGTGAGGTTTTGGGGATCATTCGTTCATTGATAAATTTAAAACAACCCACCATTCGGTGGGCAAAGTCGCTGAGTTTTGTGTGGAGCCCAGTTTTGTTCATCAGTGGCTCCCATCCCGTGTATTAATGGTGACATCTGCGGACATGCCCACTCGCAGCGCATTCATCATCGCAGCATGGTCGGTATTGTTATCAAAAATAATCTTTACAGGTATGCGCTGTACAATTTTAGTAAAATTACCTGTCGCATTTTCCGGAGCTATGGGGGAGAAACTCACACCAGACGCCGGCGCAATACTATCGACATAACCTTTCAATATTTGCCCTGGGAAGGTATCGATACTGATATCAACGACTTGGCCGTGAGTAATATTTTCCAATTGAGTTTCTTGATAATTCGCGATGATGTAGAGCTTGTTTTGGGGAACAATGGCCATTAAAGCATCACCTGGCTTGACAAACTCACCGACACGCAAACTTTTTTTACCAATGACACCACTAATAGGTGCAGTAATACGGGTATAGGAGAGGTTAAGCTCGGCCATCGCTTTTTTAGCTTGGGCCAACGTCAACTCAGCATTGCTATCGGCCTGTTTTGCTTCTAAAATTTGTAACATATTTTGGGCGGCTTTTAATGATGCTTCGGCTTGTGCAACACTTGCCGTCATTGTTTGCACGCGTGTCGTTGCTTGTTGCGCAGCTTGTTGTGAACCAGCACCGGTATTGGCCATTTTGTGGTAGCGAATTTTTTCTTGGTGCGCAAACTGCAGTTCAGCTTTAGCAGATTGTAGTTGGGCTTCTGCGGCAGCGATCAAGGCTTGCTGACGAGTTAAATTGGCTTTTGCGTCATCTTGACGTGCGCGAGCAGATTGCTCTTGTGCAGCGGCTTGAGAAAGTGCAACAGTGAATTCTCTAGGGTCAATGACGGCTAATAATTCACCTTCTTTGACCCATTGGTTATCTTGTACAAGGACTTCGGTCACTACGCCTGAAATTTGTGGTGAAATACGTGAGATATCTGCACGGATATAGGCATCATTGGTATTTTGAGCGTTTTTTTTAATCGCGAACTTATTAATTAATAACCCTCCCATCAAAACAGCAATAGCGGTGATAGCCAGAGCGACATTTTTATTAATTTTTAATTTGATCTTACTCATTCTAATTTCCTGATAATCAATAACTAAGCAGCGGCAACAGACCGCGGTGGGTAAATACGAGTTGGCATCACTAAAATCAGCCCGGTTAATAACAGTGCTAAACCAGAAACCAGCAAATACAGGTCAGAGCTAGCTAAAACATGTCCTTGGCTTGAGGCGAGTTTAGTGAGCTCGCCAATAGAGTTTGTAGCAGTATCGCGATAAGTACTGCCGTAGCTGTCAGCAATCACGCCCGAATGGAAATCGCCACGCTGGCGGCTAAACAGGGCGATTGCTCCCCCAGCAGCCGTTGCTGCAAACCCTTTAACGGCATTAAACCAAGCCGCAGCAAAGGGGCCATCAGTAGGTAATAATCCACCGGTTGCCATCATCAATAGCGGAATGACGGCCATGGGTTGGGCTACGGCTTGTAAGAGGGAAATCAATCTAAAATTATCGCCATTCCAATCAGGGGTTAGCTGCGATGCGAGAACACAAGCGGTCGCCATCAAAAGCAAACTCATGGCGAGCACCCAACGGCAATCAACTTTTGGGGTATTACAAATAATGGCAACGATAGGGAGCGTAATGAGCTGTGGGAGTGATACCCATAGCATCATGTCTGAGGTTTGTTCTAAGCGATACCCTTGAATAGCCGATAAATAGCCAGAGGTAATATTCACCAAAGAAACCATAATCAATAATACACCACCAAGGGTGATTAATGAGAATGACAAGTTTCGTTTGCCAAGTAATTGTAAATTGAAAAAGGGTAATGGGTGATACCACTCGTTTATCAAAAACAGGGCTAATAGGCCAAGGCCACCAATTAATAAAACATAAATTAATGATGAATTTAACCAATCAAGGCGCTCTCCTTGGGAAATCCCTACGGTGAGCATGGCAAGTGCACTTCCACCGAGAAGTAAACCTCGCCAGTTAAACTGTTTGAGTCGTTCTAAACGTAAAGGGTCTTGTGGCAAACCAAAGCCAATACAGATGGTGGCTATCGCCATGAGTGGTAAATTCCAATAAAAATATCCACTCCACCCCCAGTGAAAGGCAAAAGCGGCTGCAGTGACACCAAAAGTCGCACTCCACGCAGAAACCCAACCATAAGCCCCTAAACCTAAAACTTTAATAAGTGGAGGCATAAAACGCAGCACTACCGTCATTAACATCGGGGGGAGAGCACCGCCAGCAAAGCCCTGTAAACTACGTATTGTCAATAGAAGGGCATAATGGTTTCCAAGCCATGGTGTAATTAACCCTCCAATCAGATAAATAGAACACATAACAAGTGCGACACGACGTAGTGAGAACGTCGGCCAAAAGCAAGGTGTAAATCCCGAGCCAATTACAAAACCGGTTACATAACAAGTGATTAGCCAACTTCCAGTGTCGATATTTAATGCCATTGCGCCCTGAATATCGCCTAGAGCGAATTTACTGGCGTTTTCTCCCACGCCACTCGCCATTACCGCTAAAAAAACACCAAATAGCCCCATCCATGTGCGACCACTGATCTCGTTCGCACTGGCTATCCATTTGTTTTTTTTGGGTTGTGTGATAGACGCATCAACCATTTCAAACTCCTGCTATTTAAAAATTTGTTCTGTCATTTTTCAGCAGTAGTATCTAAATTTTATTTAATTGTTTAAAATGAAATGATGTAATTAAACTATTGCATAAAACGCAATCCACTAATAAGGAGGACTGCTAAGGGGCTAGGAGGGTAAATGCCACAAAAAATTGATTTCAATTTGATTTATGCGTTGAATTTATTGTTGGAAGAGGGAAGTGTAGGAGGAGCAGCCGAAAAAATGAACCTGAGCGCTCCTGCCATGAGCCGAATTTTAGGGAGAATTCGTGAGCAATTTAATGACCCGATCCTAGTCAGGGCGGGGCGTAAATTAGTACCCACGCCGAGAGCATTAGAACTAAAAGAACAACTTAGCCATATTATTGCTCAAGCGGAAGCGCTAATAGATCCTGACGAGTTATTCAATCCAAAAACATTAGAAAGAACATTTGTTATTCGTGCGAATGATATTTTTATTGGTGCTTTAGGTGGCGGGTTATTAGAAAAACTGAGGGAACTGGCACCACAAAGCCGTTTAGTTTTTATCGCAGAAAGTGATACAGAAGATGATTCTTTGCGTAGTGGTAAGGTAGACTTGGTTATCGGTTCTTCTCGAGATTGGCACCCTGAAATTAAAGCTCAGAGCTTATTTACTAGCACTTTTCAGGCGTTAGTTCGCCCTGGGCATCCGATTATCGGGCAGGTGACGCCTGAAAGTTTAACCCATTACCCGCATATTAGCGTATCACGGAGAGGGCGAACGTTAGGGCCAATTGATGACGCATTACGGGATCTTCAATTACAGCGTAATGTTGTATTAACCTTACCTAGCTTTCATTCAGCCATGATGCTAACAATGAATTCTGATTATATTTTGCCGCTTCCTCGTCATGTGCTACAAGGGGTCAAGAGTGTGAATTTGCCATTAGTTGAAATTGAACTTCCTTTAGAGTTGGAATCGATATTTATTGTGCAGGCATGGCATCCAAGATTGGATCGGGACCCTGCGCATCAATGGTTACGCCAGACGATCAAACAGTTTTTTTTAGAGAAAGAATAGGCATTTATTTTATGGTGGGAACACTTGTATTTGCCGTAAATAAAGTAATGCTAAGAAGAGTAACTTTCAGCTAGAGAGCAAAAAGCCCGCATTAAGCGGGCTTTTAAAATTTGGCTCCTCCAGCTGGACTTGAACCAGCGACATACGGATTAACAGTCCGCCGTTCTACCGACTGAACTATGGAGGAATTGCTTTGTTCCTGAGAACGAGGCGCATATTACCCATCCTGTTCACTGTTGTAAAGTATAAAAATGAAAAAAATAGCCAAGTGAGTGTTAAGTGATCGATTTGGTGATTATCTATCCTAATGCATGACATATGGATTAGGGAGGGGGATTATTCACAGTAGAGATGAATGATACATTAGTGAGAGATATATCAAGCAGATAGCAAAAAGCCCGCATTAAGCGGGCTTTTAAAATTTGGCTCCTCCAGCTGGACTTGAACCAGCGACATACGGATTAACAGTCCGCCGTTCTACCGACTGAACTATGGAGGAATTACTTGTTCCTGAGAACGAGGCGAATATTAACGATATCATCTCAGGCTGTCAATCATAAAAACAGAAAAAACATCTAACTGCTCATTCACTGCACATTATGATGAAGTTTTGCTCTAGTTAATTGATATTGAATTAATTTTGAGCTGCAAGTGTGCCTGGTAATTGCGTAGAAACTTCAGGATAAGCGACGTGATAGATGTCATAAAATGAAATCATCCCCTTTAAAGCAATTAAACGCGATATTTCTTGTTTGATAGCTGGGCTTACATCTTGTGAATCAATAATTTTGCTTATTGCGTTATCAGAAACGGGCTCAGTGACAAACCATTCTCCGTTATAACAGACACGTAAATCTAAGACGCCAATATCTTCAAAGTGATAAACAGGTTTGATGTCAAAAAGTAGTACACTTGCTAATACAATAAAAAGAATGGTGATACCTAGAGCCCAATAAGGGCCAAAATAAGGGGCATACCAAAGAATTATGGCCAGGGGGACATAAGCCGCAACCATGCCAATACATAAATAAGGGTGGTTGGCGAGAAATTGGCTATTAAAATAAGGTTTCCCATCACGGTTTTCGCGTTTATTGATGGTAGCCAAATCTTCGACGAGTATTTGTTTGATAATATCCATGTGTATAACTCTCTGTCAGATATCTATACTAGGAGGGTATCACGAGCAATTAAGATTGTTATATATCAGTTAAAAAAAATATTTACACAGATTGTCATTGTATCAGATAGTTCTCACTGACATTTGGTGGCAGCTGCTTTTTTAGATTAAAGTTTTCTTTAAACTATCAACTAAATGCAACGATTTTGTTAACGTTATAGTCGATAAAAGTGATGTAATCGAAAAAACGGCATATTTTTCAGGTTTGCTCGTATAAAATAGTTGCTATTATCTTTAAGTCATGAGTTAATGAGTGTCGGCCTGTTTAGCAGTCCTATTTGATGTATGATTACTGAGTTAGTGTGTTCTAAAGAAGAAAGTTATCACAGATAGCCTTTGACCGTGACGCTGCATCTTGGTGTTTCCCTGATTAAATAGTTGACTCTGGCCCGTATATGCCAAAAGGCAAGTTTTTTTGATGTTATATAGGAAAAGTCAAATGTCCGACAAAATGAAAGGTCAAGTTAAGTGGTTCAACGAGTCTAAAGGCTTCGGTTTCATCACTCCAGCTGATGGTAGCAAAGACGTTTTCGTCCACTTCTCTGCCATTCAGGGCAATGGTTTCAAAACTCTGGCTGAAGGTCAGCAAGTTGAATTCACCATTGAAAACGGTGCAAAAGGCCCAGCAGCTGCTAACGTAACTGCTATCTAAGCTAATTGCTTAACTGATTTTCTAAAGCCCGTCATTTTTAATGACGGGCTTTTTCGTATGCGTTACATTTATGGTTAATATATTTTGTTGGAAAAGAATGTTATGAATATTAATGACCGTGTTTATGTAAAAACAGACGGAGAAGAGCGTCGAGAAGGAACTATTTTACTTATTGAACCCTTCAATGAAGGGGTAATGTATTTAATTGCATTACCTGATTACCCTGAAGGTATTTGGTTCTTTAATGAAAAAGAAGGCGATGAAGGGATTTTTGTTACGCCAATTGAAAGATAAGTTCAATTTAATGGGCACTTTGTCCTTTACTTAATAATTTTCCCCACTTATACTCCTTCCATCTTTTATTTAGGAGATTATTACTTGGACAGTCAGAGTTGGAATAAAAACTTAATTTAATGGCAAGCCAGTAATCGTCTTTTCTTTTCACTGCTTGCCACAACGGCGGGCGGTGTCTGATGTTTCCTCATCATACTACTCCCTTATAATTGTATTTCACTAGATAGCGTATTATAGCTGTATTGAGTGTGTATTATGTTGGTCTATATTTATTCTCTATTTCCTCCTGGCAATAGCTAATGGTTTTTGAGTAATTATTTTACTCAAAATATGGCTATATGCTTTTTATTAAGCATATAAATCATTATCCAAGTTATTTTTGGAGGGATTATCATGCTTTTTTCCCCTGATATTTTAAATTTACTGTCTGCTATGTGTTTTGGTGCATTAATTGGTGCTGAGCGCCAATGGCGTCAACGAATGGCGGGATTGAGAACGAATGCACTGGTTGCAACTGGAGCGGCGGTATTTATTTTAAGTTCTGTAACGACATCGCCAGATAGCCCCGGGCGTATTGCTGCTCAAGTGGTGTCTGGAATTGGCTTCCTTGGGGCGGGTGTGATTATGCGTGAAGGCATGAATATCCGAGGGTTAAACACTGCGGCGACGCTTTGGTGTTCTGCAGGGATCGGTGTTTTATGTGGATTAGGGCAATACTCTTTGGCATTGATGGCGACATTATTAATTTTATGCGCCAATATTTTGTTAAGAGAAGCGGCTTCACGAATTAATAAACAGCCTCAACAGCAAGCGCTCGATGTCGAACAACGTTATAAAATTCGTGTCATGTGCCATCAAACGGATGAAATCTTAGTAAGAACACTTATTTTACAAGCAATTAACGGATTGCATATTCGATTGCGATCGTTAAGCAGCGCAGACACATTGAAACCTGAACAGCTGGAAGTGTGTGCTGAGTTTCTTGCGACACCTGCCGAACAGAAAGAAATTGAAGCATTGGTATGCAGAATAAGCCTTGAGCAAAGTGTTAGTGCTATCAATTGGAAAGTGGCATCAGAGCTACCGGCCTGATGACTTTAAATTAACACACTATAGGAGCTGAAATGGACGACCACCCTCCGTCATGGAGATGTAAATTGGAGCTATCCTACTGATAATAATTTAATTTTATTTCAGTTGGATAGCGTAAAAATCACGAGTGTTGTATTCGAGACAACGTTATGACTGAAATAAGAGAACCGCGCAAAAGCGTCAAAGCAGCTGTTCGCCAAAAATTTATTGTTGGCGAACAAGCGAGTAAAAATATTGAGCAAGTGCTCAACGAATATCAAACAAATTTATTAGGCTTACCAGAGAATGAGGCGATGGATCGCTTAGTGACTGAAGGCGAAAATGAAGTTGCTCATGAAAAAGCCCCTCCAGCATGGAAACAATTGATCTCTTCCTTTAAAAATCCATTCATATTCGTACTGATTATATTAGCCATTGTGAGCTTTTTTACGGATTATGTTATTCCCAAACGTCAAGGTGAAGAAACAGATTTAACCGGGGTGATTATTATCGTCACGATGGTTTTACTGAGTGGATTTTTACGTTTTTGGCAAGAGTATCGTACCAATAAAGCGGCTGAAGCCTTGAAATCTTTAGTTCGTACGACAGCGACTGTATTTCGTCGCGACAATAAAACGGGGCGCTCAGTTCGAAAAGAGGTACCGATTAAATGCTTAGTACCTGGGGATATAGTGTTGTTATCCGCAGGGGATATGGTTCCTGCTGATTTAAAGTTAGTCGAATCAAGAGATTTATTTATTAGCCAAGCGATTCTAACGGGGGAGTCCATACCAGTTGAAAAATATGACACATTGGGTGATGTTTCAGCTAAAAGTTTAGAACCTGTATCGCCAACAGAAAATGAGTTGTTAGAAATTTCAAATATCTGCTTAATGGGAACTAATGTTACCAGTGGTACAGCCCGTGGAATTGTAGTCGCAACAGGCGGAAAAACCTATTTAGGCTCACTGGCCAAATCGATTGTGGGAAGCCGTGCGCAAACATCGTTTGATCGTGGTGTGAATAGTGTCAGTTGGTTATTGATCCGTTTTATGTTGGTCATGGTACCAATTGTCTTACTTATCAATGGGTTTACTAAAGGAGATTGGTTCGAAGCGACATTATTCTCACTGGCTGTTGCTGTGGGGTTAACGCCCGAAATGTTACCGATGATTGTAAGCTCAAACTTAGCCAAAGGGGCAATCGCCATGTCGAAACACAAGGTGATTGTCAAAAGATTAAATGCGATACAAAACTTTGGTGCAATGGATGTGCTGTGTACGGATAAAACGGGAACTTTAACGCAAGATCGTATTATTTTAGAACATTATTTAGACAGTAATGGGCAGAAGAATAGTAAAATCTTGCAATTAGCTTGGCTAAATAGCTTTCACCAAAGTGGTGCTAAGAACATGATGGATCAGGCTATTATTCGTCGCGGTAGAGGTAACAGTGAGGTTGAGCAGCTAAAAGCATTCCAAAAAATTGATGAATTGCCCTTTGATTTTATTCGACGCAAATTGTCAGTAACTGTGAGAACACCGGAGGGTGAAGCCCTACTTATTTGTAAGGGAGCGGCTGAGGAAATGTTAGCTGTTTGCCAAAGTTACCAACAAGATGGTGAACTTCATTTACTGGATGACCAAGCAAGAACAAAAATTACCGAGCTAGTGAGTGACTATAACAGACAGGGATTTCGTGTATTGTTACTCGCTACTCGTTATTTGAATAAAGCGGAAGCCAGCTTACCGCTTTCGGCTCAAGCAGAGCATCAGTTAGAATTGCAAGGCATTTTAACTTTTCTTGACCCCGCAAAAGAAAGTGCAATTTCAGCTATTGCTGCACTACGTGAAAACGGTGTGACGGTTAAGGTGTTGACGGGGGATAATGCGATTATTACTGAAAAAATTTGTCATGATGTTGGTTTAAATATCAGTGAAATCATAACCGGTTTAGAAGTTGAAGCTTTGACGGACGAAGAACTAAGCCAAAAAGTTGAACAGGTTTCCGTTTTCTGTAAACTAACACCCTTGCAAAAGTCCCGTATTTTAAAACGGTTACAAGCTAATGGACATACCGTTGGTTTTCTTGGGGATGGGATCAATGATGCGCCTGCGTTACGTGATGCTGATGTGGGAGTTTCAGTTGATACAGGGACGGATATTGCTAAGGAGTCAGCGGATATTATCCTACTTGAAAAAGATTTGATGGTATTAGAGCAGGGGGTGATTAAAGGACGAGAGACATTCGGTAATATTATTAAATACTTAAATATGACCGCGAGCTCTAACTTCGGTAACGTATTTTCTGTATTAATTGCGAGTGCATTTATTCCTTTCCTACCGATGCTAGCCATTCATTTGCTCGTTCAAAACTTGCTGTATGATATTTCCCAACTTGCATTGCCATGGGATAAAATGGACAAAGAGTTTTTAAAACGCCCCCGCAAGTGGGATGCAAAGAATATCGGCCGTTTTATGATTTGGATTGGGCCAACATCATCTATCTTTGATATTACGACTTTTGCACTAATGTGGTACGTGTTCCAAGCGAATAGTGTTGCTCATGAAGCGTTGTTCCAATCGGGTTGGTTTGTTGAAGGGTTACTTTCACAGACGCTAGTTGTTCATATGTTAAGAACACAAAAAATACCGTTTATACAAAGTACTGCCGCACTACCTGTTATGCTAACAACGGGGTTAATTATAGCTCTTGGACTATATATTCCATTTTCTTCATTTGGTGAAATGATAGGATTACAACCGTTACCAATAGAATATTTCCCATGGTTAGCGCTCACATTAGTAAGCTATTGTGTTGTCGCTCAGTTGATGAAGCAATTTTATATCAAACGTTTTGGAACTTGGTTATAAAATAGCGTTAAAGGGGGGAGGTCCAATAACCTCTTATCTGTTTTGTTAGGTATCTAGTGTGGGTTATTTATTATTTACTGTAACTCATTAATATTCAAAAAATAAAAAGAGCCATAATGACAATGGCTCTTTTTGATTTTACAGAATAAAAAGAATAGGGCTTATTGCAGGCCTAAAGCAGTTTTCATCTGTTTCATTGCATCAATACCTTGTTGGCAAGCTTTATCTTGCTGATCTTTAGGTAGTGCAGCAACTTGTTTTTTACCTTCTTCCAACTGGCCTTTCATTGCATCTAACTGCGTTTTTGCTTGCGGATTTTCCGAAGCTTTAGCAATTAAGCTATCAACTTCAGCAAAGTAAGCATTACAAGTTTCTGTTGCACCAGCAACTTCGCCTTTTTTCTCTTCTTCTGAACAAGCAGTGATCGTCAGTGCCAATAACCCCATACCACAAGCTAAAATCAACTTTTTCATAATCAACCTTATTAAAATTATTTATATAGCGAATTGAGTATATAAGAGATGTTTTTAATATCAAACGTGACAAATCCTAAAATAATATTTTAGCTAATCGATTAAATTTCAATTTAATAGGGCTATCATGTTTTATTTTTAGATGTTTTCATTACATAATTTCATTTCTTTATATTAAAACCTTCTTTATCATGTGGTTATGATGCAGCCTTGACGACTCTACCTATATTTAGAGTGATTACTGGATAATGTAATCGAGGTTAGAGAGAAGACAGTTAAAGGCTAGCTTGTAGAATGAGGACAAGTGGAGTTACGGTTTCTTAATTTAATAAACATATTTTTTGGCAATAATTATGTTTCAACTATCACAGTAGAATTATATTTAATGCGTGAAATTACTTAAATAAGCTACCTATATAAGTTTTTTAATATCGATATAACACCTTCTTATATTAAATTAAATCCATTACAAAAACGTTTATTTGTAACAAAATGTTTACGGTCGAATGATGTGTTTTCACTATGAAATATTTACAGAATTAATAGCTGTTCATTTAAGATGCAATTATAGATGTGAAAAGTGAGCTACTTCACAAATTTAAGAATAAAACCTTTGTATTAGTATAAGTTTGATTTTTAAATCAAATTTTCTTTGTACGCAGATGAAATTATCAGGTAAAGTCTTTGTTTTTAAGCGAACTAACATATCAATAGCGCTTAAGTAATAGTTAATGATAGGTGTACAGAGTTAACGACAACTCAGTTAATTTTGTTGACGCTAACCCAAATTCGTACCAAAATTGACTCATCATAGAAATTCGCCAAAGAGCGAAAGACGGGTTAGAATGCGTTTAATAAAGGGCAATAACTTTTCTTACTATACATTTATAGGGTGATTAGTTCTCCAAAGGTAAAGTAAGAATATATGATATGGCTTAGCTATATCGCGATGCAACATAGCAGATATTATATTAATGCTATGGGCATACAATGTATGTAGCCTGATTTATCTGGTTACACTTTTATATTTAGACTTACACACAGGGCTTTACCATTATGTCTGCTTCTATTGTAAAGAAACGGCCTCTGAGTCGTTACATCAAAGATTTTAAACACAGCCAAACTCATTGTGCACATTGTCACAAGACTCTTGATCGCATCTCTTTAGTTTTCAACGATGACATCTTAAATAAAGAAGCTATCGCTGATATGACTGAATTGGTTGATGAGGGCACTTGGGAGGAGCTACAAGATAAATTTACTGCACTTTGTCGTTTTTGTAGTGAAATTTATTGCAATAGTAATACTGATTATTTTGATATTATGTCATTTAAACAGTATTTATTCTTACAGACTGAGATGAGCCATAGCACAGTTCGTGAATATGTTGTTCGCTTACGCCGTTTAGATGAGCTGTTATCCTCATCTAATTTTTCTATGAAAGAATTTACTGCGAGTAAAGTTCAAGATGAATTAAGTGAGAAAATGACAGATTCTGCGTTCAGTAATTACAATATTGCATTACGTAAATATGAGCAGTATTTATTCTGGGAATCAGAAAAACGCAATAATTAGAATAACATATTGAAAATAAGCGTCGCTATTTTCATTGTTATTTTTAAGTAATGGTGTCCTTATGGGCACCTTTTATGTTTTTAGCGCTTAGATAAGTGTATTTTTAAACAAATCGATTGTGATGTATGGCCTGACCATCGTAAATAACGAGGTCAGGCCATTTTGTTTATTATCCAATAGTCATTAAGCTAGCATTACCGCCGGCTGCAGCAGTATTGATACTCAATGAACGTTCATGGAGTAAGCGTTCGGTCAGCAAGTTAGTTTCACCGCGTTCAAAGCCTTGTACTGAAATAATTGGCCCTTTACGTTGTGCAACCACTGCGCAAACCTCTTTTAGCTGATCGCTGTCACCATGATAAATAACCCCTTCGATTGGTTCTTTAGTTTCTATCCAATTTTTAGTGAGCGATATGGTTTTTCTCACTTTTTCAGGCAGTGATTTAAATAGCTTTTGATGGAGTTCGCTATCTGGCCATAACACCTGGCAACCTGCAGAAAGTACAGCGGTTAGCTGGGTTAAGCAATCTTGTTCATTATCGCTAAGGCATAAAATCAAACCACGCGGGCGCAAGGTATAGGTATTTCTTTCTCCTGTTGGGCCCGGTAATACACGGGTGGTTCCTGTTTGACTATGGCGTGTAAATAGTTCAATCGCTGAAGGCGAAATAATCGAGTTTTGTTTTTCAGACCATTGTGTCAGTGCTTCAAATGGCTCAAGTAAAACAGTTCTAGCACTGGCATCCATGGGGAAATGGCTATCTTGTCGTTCTAGGGTATTTGAAACTGCGTTATCTGGGCGTTCGCTTAATAAACGATAGAGGTATAATGGCCCACCTGCTTTAGGGCCAGTTCCAGATAAACCTTCACCACCAAAAGGTTGTACGCCAACAACGGCACCAACCATATTGCGGTTTACGTAAAGATTGCCAACTTTCGCTTTTGAAACGACTTGGTTGATAGTTTCATCGATACGAGTGTGAACACCCAGTGTCAGTCCATAACCGGCTGCATTAATTTGTTCAACAAGTGCTTCTAGCTCATCTCGTTTAAAACGTACAACGTGGAGAACAGGGCCAAAGATCTCTTTTTTCAGCTCACTAACATCATCAAGTTCTATTAATGTCGGCTTAACATAGGTTCCTTCTTGTTGCTCTTGCTGATCATCATGATTCTCAAATGCGGCTTGGAAGACCGATTTCCCTTTACTGCGCATTTTTTGAATATGTTGATCGATATTCTCTTTTGCTTCACGGTCAATCACAGGGCCTATATCGGTTGATAAATGCTCTGGGTTCCCCATACGGCACTCTTCCATTGCGCCTTTTAACATGCGAATAGTTCTATCTGCGACATCTTCTTGGATACATAAAATACGCAGGGCTGAACAACGCTGGCCCGCACTATCAAACGCAGACGCCACAACATCAGTAACAACTTGTTCTGTTAGCGCGGACGAATCAACGATCATGGCATTTAATCCGCCTGTTTCTGCAATCAGCGGGGTAGGCCGGCCTTGTGCATCTAAGCGCCCGGCAATATTACGTTGAAGTAACCCTGCGACTTCTGTTGACCCTGTAAACATGACCCCGCGAACACGAGCGTCGCCAACGAGTTGGGCGCCAATGGTTTCTCCTTTACCTGGTAAAAATTGCAGTACATCGCGTGGAATACCCGCTTGATGCAAAATAGATACCGCGATAGCGCCGATTAATGGTGTTTGTTCAGCGGGTTTCGCGAGTACGGTGTTACCTGCTGCGAGAGCCGCCGCAATTTGGCCTGAAAATATTGCTAACGGGAAGTTCCATGGACTAATACAGACCACAGGCCCTAAAGGACGGTGAGTGTTATTATCAAAATCATTTTTGACTTGGGTTGCATAGTAGTTAAGAAAATCTACCGCTTCCCTAACCTCTGCAATCGCATTGTTGTAGGTTTTACCCGCCTCACGCACTAAAATATCTAACAGCGGTTGTAGCTGCTGTTCCATGAGATCAGCCGCTCGTAATAAGATAGCTGCTCGTTCAGAAGGCGGGGTTGCGAACCAGATAGTACCCGCATCGTTAGCGGTATTTAATGCGTGCTCAGCTTCTTGCTCTGTAGTTTCACGAACGTAGCCGACAATATCTTTGTGGCAGGCTGGGTTAATAATTGGTGTCGCTTCAGGTAACGCTTGTGAAGCTTGGAAATCACCCCCTAACAGTGGTTCTGCGGTTTTTTGCTGCATAGCCGCGCTCAGAAGGGCACTTGATAACGAAGCCAATCGATGTTCGTTTGATAGGTCAAGCCCCATTGAATTCACACGTTCTTGGCCGTACAGATCACGTGGTAATGGAATTTTGGGATGCGGTAAGCCAATTTGCCCTTCGGTTTTAGACAGTTCTAAAACATCTTTGACTGGGTCGGCAACTAATTCATCGAGAGGAATAGTAGCATCAGCGATACGGTTTACAAATGAAGTATTTGCGCCATTTTCTAATAATCGACGCACCAAATAGGCTAATAAAGTTTCGTGTGTACCAACAGGTGCATAAATACGACAAGGGCGGTTTAGTTTGCCATCGGCAACTTTACCAACAACTTGCTCATAAAGTGGCTCACCCATTCCATGTAGACATTGGAACTCGTACTGGCCAGGGTAGTAGTTTTTACCTGCAATTTGGTAGATGGCAGAAAGGGTGTGTGCGTTGTGTGTTGCAAATTGCGGGTAAATTAAATTGGGAACCGACAAGAGTTTTCGTGCGCAGGCAATATAAGATACGTCAGTATACACTTTACGCGTATAAACTGGGTAACCTTCTAGCCCATCCATTTGAGCGCGCTTGATTTCACTGTCCCAATAAGCACCTTTTACCAAGCGGATCATTAAGCGGCGCTGGCTTCGTTCAGCTAAATTTATAATTGAATCAATCACAAATGGGCAGCGTTTTTGGTAGGCTTGGATAACAAAGCCTATCCCATTCCAACCCGCAAGCTGTGGTTCGAAGCAGAGTTTTTCTAGCAAATCTAAAGAGATTTCTAAGCGGTCGGCTTCTTCTGCGTCAATGTTAATCCCTACATCGTATTGATGTGCTTGTAATACAAGGGATAACAGGCGTGGGTAAAGCTCTTCCATCACGCGAGAGTATTGTGCACGGCTATAACGTGGATGCAGTGCAGATAACTTGATTGAAATCCCCGGGCCTTCATAAATACCGCGGCCATTTGATGCTTTGCCAATAGCATGGATAGCCTGCTGGTAAGACACCATGTAATCTTGCGCATCTTTTTCTGTTAATGCAGCTTCCCCTAGCATATCGTAAGAATATCGGAAGCCTTTATCTTCGAGTTTGCGTGCGTTAGCGAGTGCTTGGGAGATTGTTTCGCCAGTGACGAATTGCTCTCCCATAAGGCGCATCGCCATATCAACGCCTTTGCGCACGAGGGGCTCACCACTTTTACTAATGATGCGATTAAGTGAGGTTGATAGCTTTGCTTCATTATGTGTAGAAACTAATTTGCCCGTAAACAGCAATCCCCAAGTTGCAGCATTGACAAACATTGAGCTGCTTTGGCCAAGGTGTGATTGCCAATTCCCATTGCTAATTTTGTCACGGATAAGTGCATCTCGCGTTGCCTTATCAGGAATGCGCAATAAGGCCTCTGCGAGACACATTAGTGCGACACCTTCTTGAGATGAAAGTGAAAATTCTTGGAGTAGCCCTTGAACTAAGCCTGAACGGCCGATGCCATTTTTTTGATTACGTAGTTTTTCAGCGATTGAATACGCTAATTTATGAGCGGCTTCAGCTTGTTCTGTCGGGAGTTGTGCTTGTTGCAATAACATAGGCACAGCTTGTGTTTCAGGAATTCGATAGGCAGAAGTAATTGCTGAGCGTTTTACAGATTGTGGTAAAATGTGCTCTGCGAAATCTAAGAATGGTTGATAGTTAGATTCAACGGTGGTGTCTTCATCAGAAGTTTGATTTTCTTTTACATCGATACCTGGTGCGAGCTCTGGAAAGGCTTGGCCATTATCGAGTTGTTCTAGGTAATTATAAATAGCTTGTTTGATAAGCCAGTGTGATGTGCGGTCAAGACGCTGAGCGGCATTTTTAATGCGTTCCCGAGTTGCTTCATCAAGTCTCACACCCATAGTTGTAGTGCTACTCATCTTAATTCCTCTAGGTCACGAGTCATTTTAATCAAAAAGTTACACCACATTATCTTAATGTTGCAACTTTGTGCAACATTGTTACGTGTGGTTTCTGAAGGAAATGTGAAACATATCGAGTTTTTTAAGTTTTATTATTTTTAATTAAATTGATATTTATTAATTTATCATATTTTACATGTGGTTATGCTTATTTTGTTTCAGGGGTGTAGTTAAACGCTCGATTGTTAATTTAAGTTTAAATTTTAACATTTGTGATATGGATTCTATTTATGCAATAAAAAATAGTTAATTTCTTGTTAATTTAATACGAGTCTGTCTAGGATGGGATAGCTAAGATGTTAAATTAGTGCAACACAAATAATCACAACCTATTTTGGTGTTCGCGTAGATAAATTAAATATGTGCAATAAAGTGCAACACCATGAAGTTACAAGTTATCAGCGGAAACTTATAAAGATAACTCACAATTTTAAAGCTACTCAATGGAGAAAACAGGATGACTGTAAGCACTCCGATGATCATTATGTTCGTCGTATATATTACTGGCATGTTATTAATTGGCTATATGGCCTATCGCTCAACGAAAAACTTTGACGATTACATTTTAGGTGGGCGAAGTTTAGGTAGCGTCGTAACCGCATTGTCCGCTGGAGCCTCGGATATGAGCGGTTGGTTGCTCATGGGGTTACCGGGTGCGATTTTTTTAGCCGGGATTTCTGAAAGTTGGATTGCTATCGGTTTGAGTCTCGGGGCATACCTTAACTGGTTATTTGTCGCAGGGCGTTTACGTGTCCAAACAGAAAAAAATAATAATGCACTAACATTGCCTGATTATTTTACGAGCCGTTTTGAAGATAATAGTAAGATTTTACGTATTATTTCTGCTGTTGTTATTCTAGTTTTCTTTACGATTTATTGTGCGTCAGGTGTGGTCGCAGGTGGCTTATTATTTGAAAGTACATTTAACATGAGTTATGAAAAGGCAATGTGGTTAGGGGCACTCGCGACTATTGCTTATACTTTTTTAGGTGGCTTTTTAGCGGTGAGTTGGACTGATACAGTGCAAGCTTCATTAATGATCTTCGCATTGATCCTAACACCTATTGTTGTGATCCTTTCTTTAGGGGGAATAGATACCTCTATTGAAGTGGTTAAAGCTAAAAACCCCGAATATCTTGATATGTTTAAAGACATGAATATCATCGCAATTCTGTCATTATTAGGTTGGGGATTAGGCTATTTTGGGCAACCTCACATTTTAGCGCGTTTTATGGCTGCGGACTCTGCCCGTACTATTCGTTCTGCTCGACGTATTAGTATGACATGGATGGTGTTATGCCTAGGTGGAACGATTGCGGTTGGTTTTTTTGGAATCGCTTATTTTGAAAATAATCCGGCTTTAGCGGGAGCGGTCATGCAAAATAATGAGCGCATATTCATGGAGTTAACAGGTATTTTGTTTAATCCATGGGTCGCTGGTATTTTATTATCAGCCATATTAGCCGCAGTAATGAGTACGTTAAGTTGTCAATTATTAGTTTGTGCAAGTGCGTTAACGGAAGATTTATACAAGCCCTTTATCCGTAAGAGTGCAAGCCAAAAAGAGTTAGTGTGGGTAGGGCGCTTTATGGTGTTGTTGGTTGCTGCAATTGCCATTTATATTGCGCGTGATCCAAATAACAAAGTTTTGGCCTTAGTAAGTAATGCGTGGGCGGGTTTCGGTGCAGCATTTGGCCCTGTTGTTTTAATTTCTGTAATGTGGAAACGCATGACCCGTACGGGGGCACTTGCAGGAATGCTAGTTGGCGCGGTGACAGTGCTAGTTTGGATGAAATACAAATGGTTTGACTTGTACGAAATCATCCCCGGTTTCTTATTAGCAACAATCGCTATTGTTGTTGTGAGTTTAATGACTAAAGCACCAAGTGCAGCCGCTCAAGCTCGTTTTGATGAAGCTGAGGCCGAATATAAAGCTAGTTAACCTAGTGGGTTTATAAAATTTTAAAGGCCGAGTAACAGCATTGTTATTCGGCCTTTTTACGCGGAGTCATTAATGGTTTTTTCTACGTTTGGCGAATTGATAACCAATAAATAGTAAAATAAACCAGACGGGAGTTGCAATTAAGGCTTGTCTTGTGTCGTGCTGAAACGCCAATAACACGACCATAAAAGCGAAAAAGGCGAGGCTAAACCATGACATCACAATTCCAGCAGGCATTTTGTAATGAGATGCTTTGTGCATTTCAGGGCGTTTTTTACGGAAATTTAAGTAGCTATATAAAATCATGCTCCAAATAAACATAAAGAGAATAGCAGACACGGTGGTGACTAGCGTGAATGCATGCATGATATCAGGAATAAAATAGATTAGGACAATACCAAAACTGAGGCAGATACAGGTAAAAATTAACCCAGTAGCAGGTACTGCTTTTTTCGATAATTGGCTGAATTGTTTTGGT
Organism: Providencia sp. PROV032; assembly: GCF_028484875.1. NCBI lineage: Bacteria > Pseudomonadati > Pseudomonadota > Gammaproteobacteria > Enterobacterales > Morganellaceae > Providencia > Providencia sp. PROV032. Next base: position 28,382 of record NZ_JAMPSX010000003.1, on the reverse strand, counting down.
GCATCACCTTCTTTTGAAAGCCCAAATAGCATTCTGCTGGTGGAAAACACACCACTATTTGCAGAAGATGCCGCAGAAGTTAGCACCACAAAGTTAACAATACTTGCCGCTGCCGGTAGGCTTATCAAGACAAACATTTCTACAAATGGGCTTTTATCGGCCGATATGGTTCGCCAAGGAGTGACAGCCATGATGACTACTAAAGATAAGACATAAAATGCAATAATCCGGATAGGGATCGCGTTGATAGCTTTTGGCAACGATTTTTCTGGATCGCGTGTTTCTGCTGCTGCCGTACCCACCAATTCAATTCCCACAAACGCAAAAATAGCAATTTGGAAGCCAGCAAAGAAACCGCTGATCCCCATCGGGAACATTCCTCCATCGCTCCAAATGTTACTTAAAGATGCTGTATGGCCAGTAGGGGATTGGAAATTCATGGCGATTAATGTGCCGCCTACAGCAATGAGAGCCACAATGGCAACAATTTTTATCATGGCGAACCAAAATTCGAGCTCACCAAAAAGCCTAACAGAAACGAGGTTAAGCGTTAATAGAGTGACAACGCAGATAAACGAGGTTACCCATTCAGGAAAATCAGGGAACCAAAAGCTCACATAGGCTGTAATGGCAATGATATCGGCAATACCGGTGATAACCCAGCAGAACCAGTATGTCCAACCGACAAAAAAGCCTGCCCATGGGCCGATAAGGTCAGAAGAAAAATCACTGAATGATTTGTAGTTCAGATTAGAAAGTAGCAGTTCCCCCATTGCGCGCATCACGAAAAATAGCACAAAGCCAATTATCATATATACAAAGATAATCGATGGGCCTGCGAGTGAAATGGTTTTGCCAGAACCCATAAATAAGCCAGTGCCGATTGCGCCACCAATCGCAATAAGTTGTATATGGCGGTTACTAAGGCTACGTTTTAGCTGATTACGATCAGTATTGGGTTGTGTTGATAGTGAATTCGCATTTTCTTCCATACTAAAGATGTCCGTAATGGTTTGTGATAATTAGCCACAGTCTTTTTTTTAATTTTGTGGTTATGTTTGCGTGAAATATTGTGACACAAATCTCAATTAGAGTAAGGAAAAGTTATCTTGTTAGAAACGAAGTGATGTTTATTCAAACGATATTTTTCTTAAAATTTACATTAATAACTTAAAATTAACTTAGGTAATAAAAATAGCAGAATCATATTGACTGTAGCAATTGTTAGGCGTTAAATAATTTGTATCGGGTTGTTAGCTCAGTTGGCAGAGTAGGTGACTCTTAATCACTCGGTCGTGGGTTCGATCCCCACACAACCCACCAGTTAAAACAAAGTGTTACGTATGATTGTGAGTTATCAAATTATCTTGCGTGCCATATTCGTGCCATTCAGATTTAAAATATCATCTATGTTTTTGGCGTGTTCTTGCAAGTGAATGGGTGATAGGTGGGCATATCGCTTTACCATTTCTATGCTTTTCCATCCGCCCATTTCTTGCAATGCTGACAACGGCACGCCTGCTTGAATTAACCAACTCGCCCATGTATGACGCAAATAATGAAAATGAAACCCTTCAATACCAGCTTTTTTCGGGGGGATTACCAAAGAAAGTTATTGTCACTTATTCCAATTGAGGAAGTATGGGGTATTGGTCGTAGAATCTCAGCCAAGTTAAGAGTTATGGGCATTTATACCGCTTTAGACTTAGCTAATGCACCAGTGGCCACAATACGGAAAACCTTTGGCGTGACACTAGAAAGAACTCTCCGAGAGCTTAATGGTGAGTCCTGCATTAAACTTGAAGAAGTTAGGAAAGTTAAGCAACAAATATTATGCTCACGTTCGTTCGGTAAGAAAGTTTTAGATATTGAGACTATGCGCAAGGCCGTTTGTGACTATGCAGAACGTGCAGCAGAGAAGCTACGTGAAGAAAAACAGCGATGCCGAATCATTGGGCTATTTATCCAAACAAGCAGACACGCCTCTGGTGAAGATTATGCTAACAGCGCCAGTATTAAACTTGAATACCATAGCAGCGACACGCGGGACATCATCAATGCTGCCATGCGTGGATTGGATGCTATATGGCGAGAAGGCTATCGCTACTATAAAGCAGGGATAATATTGTCCGACTTCACAAATTCAGATATTACTCAGTTCGACATGTTTTCGACTCAGAAGCCATTTAAGAATAGCGATGAACTGATGAAAACATTAGACACGATAAACAATAGCGGGCTGGGCAAAGTCTGGTTTGCTGCGAAAGGCGGCGATAGTGGATACCAAATGAAGCGTGAAATGTTGTCACCTGCGTACACGACAAATTTTGATGAGTTACCTGTGGTTAAATCTTGACGACGTGTTATTTTTTCGAGTCAGCTCATTGAAATTAACTGGTATATAAGCTAATTTATAGGAATTGAATTCAAGGTTTTGGGAATGCGGAGGCGGCCCCCAGAAATGATCCCGCCTAGTTGGTCACTTCGTCGATTGACTGGAACTCCAACCGTGCTGGCTGTGAGGTCGGCATCACTTTTTCCTATCTGGAAGCTTGTATTTGAGATTTACTGCTTTTGTTTCTACCCTTCTAGAGCCCCTTGTAGGGTCATGAAATGTCCAAATATTAAATTTCCGTTCATTGTTCCATGTATCATGAAACATCGTGTCCCACCCAAGATAACTGGCAACATTATCAGATACAGCGAGCTTAGCTTCGGAAGATGCTTTCCCTTGGTATGCGCACATCACAGAGCCAAGTAAGAAATCAGCAATTTGGATGTGTTCTGATGATTTTGAATCTTTGGTTACAACGGTAGATATGATATTTTTCTTCCCATGTCTTTTTGCTAGCCTATTATTGCATATAGCATGGAATGCTTCGTCCGCCTTCTTGTAGCGAGAAGGGAGTGGGTCGACTTCTATTCTGAACTCACAGTCTCTGTCTGGGTGTGCTGAAATGACATTGTTAATTTTAGCGTATATAAGGGTGCCAAAATGCTTCCTCATTGCTAGGTCATAATCCCCATCATGCAATGCTTTATTTACGATTGATTTCTCAATAATAATACAGTGAAATGCTAGCCACGGATGCTTAAAGAAAAAATCAATCAGTTCTGCATGGAACTCTGCATTCTTTTTTGCGTGGGCCTTCTGCCATTTAATTTCATTGAAAAAGCCATGCTTTTCTCTTAACTCTCTAATTAATCGTACAAAGTCACCACGGCGCTGATATTTCATCCATAAGCTGCCAAATCCATAATATTTCTGGCCATCTATTCCTGATTCATCACAGGAAACATGCCAAATTAATTTGCCTGGGTTATTTTCACTAGTTGTCATGTCACCAATCACATGTGCATATGAATTAATCAGTTGATATGACTTAATATTGATCATTTGAGAGTTTATTACAATAAAGATTGCTTATGAGTTAGCCCCACTTCACAACACTATGAGTAGCTAACGTGCATCACTAACCCACTCCGGTGGGTTTTTTATTGCCTGAACTCTGCACCTATCCTAATATTTGCGTACTTAACGTAAATATGGTGATGTATGAAAAAGGGAATTATCGCAGGATTATTAACTCTTGCTTGTTTTAATGGGTATGCAGCAGGGCTAAACACTGAAGCTAAAGCTCCGTTTGGCTTGAAGTGGGGGCAAAATTTTGAAGATGTTGGTAAAGTTGAAGATATTGATTTAAGTAATTGCAAAGGTATGCGTGGGTATAAAGCGTGTGAGATAGATTTTTTCCTAGAAGGCCAAGAACCTTTTACGCCGTGGACTAGTAATATCATATTGATGTTTAAAAATGACAGACTAATGTCAGTTGTGAATTCATATTCTGTGAGTGAATTTAAAAAGAGTGACTGTGGCAACATACCTAAAGAAATTAACTATTTATCAAGTCTGAATGTCGATACTGCTCAATTGGGCGAGTTCAAAAAATCCTGCGGTGACTTTGAAAATAAAAGCATGAAGAAAACTATTAAGACAAGCTATGGCTCTGTTGAATTTGCAGTAACAAAGATTCCTTTTGCAGGCGTAGTTGGCTACACCTCTTATAGGCTAGATGGCGAATAGAATTTGCACTCCCGCTGAGCTAACATTACTGAAACTAATTGAAGGGATGGTGAGATGAAAAGGATAAACAGGTATCACGAGAATGACTTTATCTCCAGTGAAAGCGATGTTGTTCTCGATAGTGATGAGGTTACTGTATCAACAAAGAACGATATTGTTATTGGTTTAGGACCAGAGCAAGTCGTGAACTTTGAAAACTTGAAAGGATTTATAGTTGAAATTAGCAGAAATATTCCTGACTTTGACAATCAAGTTCAAAGGTACTTTTACAACATTGACAAAGAGCCTGACTTTCCTCATAACCTGTCAGTTATTTATATAGAAGATAACTCTGCAATATTGGATTACTGGTCTGAGGAAGTAAATAATCAATTTACTATGATATTCCAATACAATAACGGCATATGGAAGCTAATAGATGCAAATGGTAGAAAACCTGATTGAGTAACTATATATCTAGCCCGTCCTTGGGCTGGGTGGTTATTTCTTACTGAGTAGCTGTTCTAGCATAGACTCTATTTTGTCTAGCCTTTCAGAAATACTGTCATTTGTGGATTCAGTTTCTTGCTTTTTAGCTTTATCGCTGATGTTTTCCATAAAGTCGGATATCATCCCGCTTCTGGATAGCATAATAACATCTGGCGAGAGTTCGTGCCTTGATTCTATTGCTACCCCGATTATAGATATGTTTTTACCAGCTAAGATATTCATATAGCTTGGGTTTAAAGGGTGCAAGTAATACTCACCTTGGTCTATTATCAATTGCTTAAATGTTACATTATCACTTGATTCAATTTTACATAGAACAAAATCACCGTTACAGACATCTGATTCTGGGTCGAATATTACGGTGCATCCCGCAGGGAAGCTTATTGTTGAATTAGATTGCATGGAGTCACCGTCTAACTTGACAGCAAAGGCTGAATCAGGTGCAAGCCTTGGAGCAGGAATGTAATCATATCCAACAACATCATCACCACTAGAAAGGTTAGCAGCCTGAACAAAGGTGATAACAGGAATTAATGGCAAGGTTATAGTTGATCTGACTCTTGCTATATCGGGAGCCTCTCCAACGCCAGAAGCTAACCACTCAGGAGTGGTTCCAAGGGCGGCGGCTAAATTATTCAATGTATTAATGCGAGGGCGAGCTTCACCGCCTTCGTAAGCTGCAATTTGAGTTCTATGCACTCTCAATCACTCGGTCGTGGGTTCGATCCCCACACAACCCACCAAGGTTTTCAAAGAGTTATGTGTTAGTTGAGTTACTTATCCGTACTATTTGGGACGTGACCATTAAATACTGCATCAATTTGTTTAGCATGTTCGCTAAGTAATCTGGTACTAAGAATGCATATCGCAGAACCATCTCAATACTTTTCTAATCGGCCCTTTCTTGCATAGCTGATAGAGGCAAGGGAAATTCTAGAATAAATAAGGGCACATAGAAGTGAAAATGGCAAATCCACAGATAAGTGGCTATGTGTTGCAACAAGGAATGAGTATAAAGAAGAATACGAAGTTGGAATAAAAAGATACTCTAGTGGGTTTTTTATTGCCTGAGCTGTCGTTGCCCAGGCAATAAGTTACTTATTCTATTTCCTTATTCTGTTCATATAATTTAGCGCCCTTTGCTCGCAGTTCCCCATCGACAATTTCGATAGAATCAGCTTCTACGATAATCTTTCCCTGTGACCCTTTGTCTGATTGTGTTCCGTTTAACTTAATAGTGACTTCAGGGGCACTAATAACACCATCTTTTACCTGTACAGATTCTGATGAGGTTTGTATAGAGTTGGCCATAGCGAACGTAGGTAGTGTGATTGAGATTACCGCTAAAGGTGCAATATATTTGCGCATAAAACACTCCATTGTGATGAATTCAATGGGATACTATCAAATGAATATTAAATGGGTTACAAGTTTTGTAAAGGTTCTGTTCACATTATCTATGCCAATAATATATTTGACATTTAAGAGGATGTCATTACATCCTTCATGAATTTATTATTTCAATTTATTAGAGCGAAATACTGGTTCAATAAACCAATGAATAATTGAATTTGACGCTAATAAAAGTGCGAGAATAATTGTGACTAAAGTTGATATCACCATGAGAGTGAAGTTAAGCTCTATGCCTAAATGATTTAAAATTTGTAATATAACAAAGCAGATAATAGGGTGAATTAAATAAACACCTAAGGCATTATTTGATATTTTTTCATATCTACGAGTTGATAATGCAAAGTAAATAATACCCAACCCTAATATTAGACTTACTGTGAAATTGAAAATATAGATAAAAAAGGAGTCGGCTAATAAGTGAGGGGTAATTGTGTTAAATATGGATTCAAAAAAAACATCTCGATAATTAAGGAACAAAACAGTTAAGATAGTTATGGTGAAAATAGATATAATAGGCGCCTTTCTTAACGAAGATATATTTTCATTATTAATAAAATAAGCTGTGACAAAAAAAGGAAAATATAAAAAAACCGAGAAAAACCCAGAGAGGGTCATGAGATAACTCTTTGTTATATAGGATATTAATAGGGATATCGCTAAAATTATTGATAACTTGAATTTGTTTGATTTAAAGCTCTCTGGTAATAATAAAAAAACAGCTTGCCATATAGGTGTTGCTAAAAAGAACCAAACTCCGTACTGAGGGGAAAGTAAGAATGCTTTTAACGTTAACTCACCAGTAAAGTAAAGTGGGAGCATATCGATTGTTTGAAACGTAAAATAAATGATAAAAGCTGGAAGAAGGTGAGATAGTAATTCTTTCCATGTTGTGTTTTTTGTTATAAATGCGACTATAAATACAAACATAGGAATTAGTGTTAGGTCAAAAACATTAATAAGCAATGAATATTTGCTTTTATCAACTAAATTTAAATAAAAATTAAAAACAATTAATGAGCTTAACATTAATTTTAATGTAGGCCAGTATGGTTGGTCGTTGTTTTTTATATTTGAGATTAGGTGTTTTTCTTTTTTCATACATATTCCCCATATAAAACGTATCGATTGTACCTCATTGAGGCTTTAAATTAAAACAAATTATTCTAGGGATTATAAAATAGTTAAAGGGCAATCAAATATTGATTAGTCTTTTTACGTTAATATTTAATTCATAGTAAGGAATTAGTTAGTTTAGGGGCAGTATAAAGTTATCTCTCAACTTTTTTGGACTTAATAGCAGGATAAAATGACAGGCTATTAGAGCGCGGAACTAAAGAACTGAGTGGCTATTTGAAGGGAGAGTTGCTTTTGGTTGGGAACGTAAAATTTGATTGGGTTTTGAGCAGCTTAAAAGAGGCGGTTTGAAATAGGGGCTATTATTTTATAAGGAACTGAATATACAAGAATTATTTTAACTGCAGAGTTTGAGATGTTAGGAGCTAAATTTAACTCAAGCCTCTGCTATTACATTAGCACTTATTAGTATATCGAATAAATCAGTAAAGGGATCCTGGTTTTTTCCATGATATTTTCATTATATTGACCTTGAATTGTGGCTAACTTAGCTGTTATCAAGCAATTTTTGCGTCATAGTGATTGAAGCTTCGACGCCTAATAAGTATAAGGCTTGCTCTAAAAGGTCAATTTTAGATGCGTAATGAATATCCAGTAAACGTTCTATTTGTTGTGCATTGATATTCAACCTGCGAGCAAGATCGGCACGTTGTATTGCGGAGTTGAGAATGGCGTTATGCAAAGCAATTTTTAAGCAGCAGATTATCGGTAAATAAACAGTAAAGGTTGCATCACTTTTTGTTGGCGCAGCCAGTGGGATTGGTTTCCTGAGTTCAATATATTCTGCAAACGAGCCTAGTAAAATTTCTTGGGCCTCTAACTCAACATCTTCTTTACAATAGCTAACAGCCTGTAAGTCAGGAAAATCGCTAAAATTGATTTCATATATATTTTCTTCCTCAATAAACTCAACGGATGCTTGATAAGTGAACATGTTTTTCCTTCAAATTATATTCCAGACTGTTAAGTGTTGCATTGGTGCATGAGGAAAACAAGTTTGTCACTTCACTTACCTAGTCATTCCTTCTTTTATTTTTGTATCTATTGGCTTGGATATTGCTCAGTAGTTATCATTAGAATGATTAATGTGATCTCATTGTCATAAATATACGAATGTAACAATCGTTTTATTCGGAAATTATTAGGAAATAAAGAAAACAAGAGTGAGGGAGATCACATATTGGAAAGAATTTTCACCATGAAAATGGGGGATAAGGTAGCTTCTTTTGTAAACAAGTTACTCACTGAATTATTTTAACGAAAAGTAATTTATTTTTTAATTCCTCATTATTCCACTAAGTGATTTCACTTAAGTCTTATTGCTATTTTGGGGCTTTTGTTAAAATAAAAGTATATAGTAATCAATAGTTACTATAACTTTAGTTAATTAATTTTAGGAGGGAGACGTGAAAACGGCTAAAAACGATAAAAATGAAGACAGGCAATAATACCTTTAGTACTTTTATTTTTAGTACCGTTCAAATATTTTAAAAGTGATATAAAAACCGAAAGAAAGCGGAATGTTCTTAATTGAAACCTTGATTTTTTGCTCTTGACATAAATGTGATAGATTGGCGTAGGTTGATCTTTTTATTAAAAAAAATGAAATTTCAGTTATTTTATATAAAAAAGAAAATATTAATTAATCAAAAAAATCACTTTAATGAACTAATAACAAAATAATTACTTAAGATACTAAATAAACAAAATACGCTAACAGAATTATTTCAACTAAATAGATTTTTATTATTGGTTAATGATGTAACTTTTATAAATTTTATTAATATTGCCATGTTGTGGTATTGAAATCATTGTTTAATGATTCTAATGAAAGTTGAGAGGGGATAATTCATATGTATGACAATATAATGAGTATTTTTATGATAACTACGATTGAATAATTTTGAATGATGGTAGAAGTATAGATTAAACTTATTGAAAATTAATGATTAAGTTTTATTCCAATAATGCCGATAACACCTTAATGCACTTATGTGCAACTTAGTTTCTTAATACTAAAAATTGATTTGGATCAATATTTTGTTTTTGATGTTGTGATTGGTTCTTTTTGCTTAGTTATCACATCTAAAGAGTTGTTAGTTTGATTAAAATCCTACCATTTTGCTTAGGGTGACTGAGAATGTTGTTGATATTTAGGATAAGGTGATAGAAGATAAAGAGATAATGAAGATTATTTAATGAATTAATGGGTAATCATCTCATTGGTACAAAAAGAAACATAAGTACCTTGAATAGTTAATTTAGTGGTGCATAATAATTGGCGACTAATAATGACATCAGCAATTTCTGATTCTTATGGAAATCGATAATTTTTTGGTCACCCCTTATTTTGTTGTAGGTATTCAGGAAATATATTTAATTTAGGTTTGGAAGTCAGTGTATCTATACTCCAATTTGGGTATTTTTGAATGGATGACATGGGAAAATAATGGAATTTCATTTACCCAATTTAATTACTTTTTAAATTTAATAATTTGATTACACAATACTTTCAAATTCATATTTGTTCTTTTTGCACACAGATCGCACAGATGTTGATAATATTCGGAAAGGAAAAAAATGAGCTCGACGACAGATTTTCTGAAGCATATATACGATATTAACCTCTCATATTTGCTATTAGCCCAAAAACTCATCTCTCAAGAGAAAGCCTCTGCGATGTTTCGTCTCGGTATCTCTGATGCAATGGCAACGACTTTAGCAGATCTTACACTTCCTCAATTAGTCAAATTAGCAGAGACAAACCAGCTAATCTGCCAGTTTAGATTTGATAATAGTGACACAATTGAAAAGCTAACCCGTGATTCAAGAGTCGATGAATTACAACAAATTCATACAGGTATTTTACTTTCGACCCGATTATTGCAAACGCATAATGAGGGCGACACCGAAATAGCGAGAAAAAGATGAGTACCTCAGCTGAAAAAAGTATAGTCCAAGAAGCGAATGATATTCGCCTAGCTATGGAATTGATCTCTTTAGGCGCTCGCCTTCAAATGTTAGAAAGTGAAACTCAAATCAGTCGTGGTCGTTTAGTTCGTTTATATAAAGAGCTAAGAGGTTGCCCTCCACCAAAAGGGATGCTGCCTTTCTCCACAGATTGGTTTATGACGTGGGAACAGAATATTCATTCATCCATGTTCTATAATGCTTATCAATTTTTACTTAAAAGTGGCCAATGTCGCGGTGTTGATGCCATATTACGAGCATATAGATTATATCTTGAACAGTGTATTCCAGAACCCGGAGAAGAGCCTTTATTGGCGTTAACACGCGCTTGGACGTTGGTCCGCTTTGTGGAAAGCGGTATGTTACAAAGTTCGCAATGTAGTTGTTGCCATGGCTCGTTTATTACTTACGCACATATTCCCGAAAATAGCTTTACTTGCAGTTTATGCCAACCGCCATCACGAGCAATAAAAAAACGTAAACTTTCCGAACATCTAGCCGATATTACGGTATATCGACAGGATGGCATTACTAAAGCGGTAATGTAATTGGATTGATTTGGTTAACAGGCAAAGGTTTTGCCTGTCACTCCTAATATTCCCTTTGACTGCCATCTGTTAACCAACGGAGTGAAAGGGAATATTGTGTTAATACTCATCGGGTATATCATTGTTACAGTTGCGGTTATTGGCGGATACTTAATGGTCGGTGGCCATTTAGGTGCGCTTTATCAACCCGCTGAATTTGTCATTATTTTAGGTGCAGGATTAGGTGCCTTTGTTGTTGGTAACAGTGGCAAATCCATCGTCGCCTTGTGTAAAGTATTACCAAAACTCTTCCGTCGTTCCTCTTACAATAAAGCAATGTCAATGGACTTAATGGCGTTGTTATTTCAATTACTGAATAAGTCACGTCAACAAGGTCTGCTTGCTCTTGAAAAAGACATTGATAATCCAAGTGAAAGTGACATTTTTTCTCAATATCCCCGTATTTTAAAAGACGAATCCACCATGATGTTTATCGTGGATTACTTACGTCTGATGGTAAGTAGTAACTTACAAAGCCATGAAATTGAAGCCTTAATGGATGAAGAGTTAGAAACTTTTCGTCAAGAAAATGAAGTGCCTGCTTCAGGCTTAAATATGGTCGGTGACTCTATGCCTGCTTTTGGGATCGTTGCGGCTGTACTGGGGGTGGTTAATGCTTTGGGCTCAGCGGATCGCCCTGCGGGTGAGTTGGGGGCTTTAATTGCTCATGCAATGGTAGGGACATTTCTAGGTATTTTAGTGGCTTATGGTTTTATTTTACCTTTAGCTGCATTGATTAGGCTGCGCAGTAGTGAACAGTTGAAAATGATGGAATGCATTAAAGTCACTTTCCTCTCTGCATTGCAAGGCTACGCTCCTCAAATAGCGGTTGAATTTGGCCGTAAGGTGTTATTCAGCGCAGATAGGCCTTCATTTGTTGAACTCGAAGATAAAGTTCGGGAAGTGAAAGTAGGTGCTCGCTCACAAGAAACAACAGAGGAGTAACTAACGGATGGCAGCCAATACACCTCATGTTATTCGAGTTAAAAAGCGCAGTTCGCATCAGCAAAACGGGCATGGTGGTTCATGGAAAATCGCTTATGCCGATTTTATGACAGCGATGATGGCGTTTTTTTTAGTAATGTGGCTGATCTCAATTTCAAGTCCTCAAGAATTAACACAAATTGCTGAATATTTCCGCACCCCCTTAAGCACAGCTATCAACCCGGGAAGTAAAAGTGGGGATGCCACAAATCCGATCCCTGGTGGGGGTAAAGACCCTATTTTTCGTGATGGGGATGTGATGCCAGAGCCCAATAATATCATTGATGGTAATGCAAACTATCGTTTTGAAAAATTAAAAGAATCTCTTGAGCAGGCTATTTTAAAAGACCCGCGTTTGAACGAATTAAAGCCCCACTTACTGATTGATATGATTAATGATGGGCTACGTATACAAATTGTTGATAGTGAAAATCGACCGATGTTTAAAGTGGGATCGGCAACGGTTGAACCCTATATGCGCGATATTTTGCGCGCAATAGCGCCACTTCTTAATGATGTACCAAACCGTATTAGTGTCTCAGGGCATACCGATGATTTGGCGTATGCCAATGGGGCTAATTATAGCAACTGGGAATTATCATCTGACCGGGCAAATGCTTCACGCCGCGAGTTGATCCGCGGTGGAATGGATGAAAACAAAGTCTTACGCGTGGTAGGAATGGCTTCAGCGATTCATTTAGATAAAGAAAATGGTTTTGCTCCGATTAACCGTCGGATAAGCATTATCGTGTTAAATGATGAAGAAACAAAACAGATCCTCCGTGAATACGATGGCGCGAAGCCGATCAATGATGTGCTCAATAAACCGCAAAAGCCCATGCCAGAAACGGCCGTGGGTGTTGTCGCTGCGGTGAAAATACCGTGATGAATGGCTGTTATTTGAATTTATTAGATAACTTGTTTAGTTGTCTGCCGGGTTGCTCGGCAGTCAGCGTTAAGTGAAACGTAAGCGAAATTGGATAAAAACCATGGATATTACCGAGTTTTATCAAACATTTTTCGATGAAGCTGATGAGTTGCTCAGGGATATGGAACAACATTTACTTGATCTTGATCCTTTTGACCCGGATAGCGAGCAACTCAATGCCATCTTCCGCAGTGCCCACTCAATAAAAGGAGGGGCTGCAACCTTTGGTTTCACTCAGTTGCAGAATACGACTCATACATTGGAAAACCTTTTAGATAAGGCGCGTCATGATGAGTTAACGCTCACTCCTGACATCATTGATGTTTTCCTCGATGCAAAAGATGTCATGGCGTCACAGTTAGATGCCTATAAAAATGATTCTTTACCAGATGAAGACACTTTCAAACGTATTTGTGAGGTACTTAGCCGAGTCGAAAATAAAGCAGAGGAGGTTGCTGATACAGGTACTGCGCCAGTTGAAACTAAAGTTGAAGATGCGGTTGTTGAAAACGCACCCGCGGAGCAAAGTGAATATTCACACTACTTTATGATCTCGTTAAATCAGCTCAAAGAAAATGAAGTTGATTTACTGGCGGATGAACTCAGTTTATTTGGGCATTTATATCATACTGAAAAAACAGCAAATAGTTTGCAAGCATGGGTAGGCACTAATACGGGTATTGATGATATTAGTGGAGTGTTATGTTTTGTGGTGGATGAATCGCAAATTAACCATGAAGCGGTTTCCTTTGCCGATTGCCGCGCTTTTTCGAAAGAAGAAACGTTATTCAATGGCGACAAAGTTGAAACAAGTGCAATTGAAACCGAGGTAAGTGATACCGTAGGATCGCAAGATACGCCGCAAACCTCGGTAAAACCTGTTATACCGGTGCCTGCTACCCCGGCTAAAAAAACGGCAATCGCTAAACCGAAAGGGGATTCGAGCAGCATTCGTGTGGCAGTAGAGAAAGTTGACCAGTTGATCAACTTAGTGGGTGAGTTGGTGATTATCCAGTCCATGCTGACCCAACATAGTCAACATGTCGATCAAAACGAATACAGTGATTTGTTAAGCTCAATCGTGCAGTTAGAGCGTAATTCACGGGCCTTGCAAGAATCCGTTATGTCAATTCGCATGATGCCAATGGACTACGTGTTTAGTCGTTTCCCGCGCATGGTACGCGATATTGCTTCCAAGTTAGGTAAAAAAATCGAACTGAAAGTCGAAGGAAGCTCAACTGAGTTAGATAAGAGTTTGATTGAGCGCATCGTCGACCCCCTGAATCACCTTGTTCGTAATAGCCTCGACCATGGGATTGAAAAGCCTGAAGTTCGTGTGGCAAATGGTAAGCCAGAGGCTGGCACATTGACCTTAGCGGCCGCACACCAAAGTGGCAATATTTGCATTGAAGTTCGTGATGACGGTGCAGGGTTAAATCGTGAACGTATTTTGGCGAAAGCGAAATCACAAGGCATGAATGTGCATGATGGTATGAGCAATGATGAAGTTGCGATGCTGATTATGGCTCCGGGTTTTTCAACCGCAGAGGTCGTAACGGATGTTTCGGGGCGTGGTGTTGGAATGGATGTGGTTAAACGAAATATCCAAGACATGGGCGGCCGTATTCAAATCGGTTTTACCGAAGGTAAAGGCACTATTATCCGCATCTTATTACCGCTCACTTTAGCCATTTTGGATGGTATGTCTGTGAAAGTCGCGGAGGATGTCTTCATCGTTCCATTGAGTGCCATTATTAGCACCTTGCAGCCTCGCCAAGAGGATATTTATCGCTTAGCTGGAGAGGAAAAAATGCTGCTTGTGCGCGGTGAATATTTACCACTTGTTGAATTACACCAAGTATTTTCCATCGAAGAAGCCGAGCGAAATCTAGATAACAGTATTGTGCTGATTATTCAAAATGCAGGTCACCGTTTTGCGTTGTTAGTCGATAAATTAGTTGGGCAACAACAAGTCGTCGTAAAAAATATTGAAAGTAATTATCGCAAGATCCCGGGTATTTCAGCAGCAACGATTATGGGCGATGGTTCTGTTGCATTGATTTTAGATGTGGCTGAGCTACAAAAAATGAATAACAGCATTTTGATTAAAAAGAAACAGCAGGTTTCTCAACCTGTCGTGCACTAAATAGAGGCCATACACCATGTCTATGTTAGATGATGATTTAAATAAACACGAAGAAGAAAAAAACGGCGAAGGCTACCTCATTTTCACTTTAGGTGAAGAAGAGTACGGCATTGAAATCTTGAAAGTGCAGGAAATACGTGGTTACGAGCAAGTGACCCGTATTGCGAACACCCCTGATTTTATCAAAGGTGTAACTAATTTGCGTGGAGTCATCATCCCGATTATTGATTTACGGGTGAAGTTTTCCCATGAAAACGTGGTGTATAACGATAACACCGTGGTTATTGTGGTGAATTTAAAAGATCGTGTCGTCGGAATTGTCGTCGATGGCGTCTCAGATGTGCTGGTTTTGAATGAAGAACAAATTGCGCCACCGCCTGATTTTGCAGTGACATTATCGACTCAGTATTTGACAGGGCTCGGAACATTAAATGACCGTATGTTGATTTTAGTTGATATCGAAAAATTATTAACTAGCGATGAAATGGCGCTGATTGACAGCATGGCTGAGTAACGCTCAGCCCCAATAATTGTTCAAATAATAATAAGTCATTAACTAAAGTTTTTGGTTGGATGACCGATATCCAAAATACAACAAAATTATGTTAGTAAAACGTCATGTACAGTCGAATTAAAATCGTATCGGGACTTTTGTCCGTCATTTTTATCTTTATTTTGCTGCAACTGGTATCCAGTGGGTTGATGTTTACCAAACTGGGCGATAACAGCGACAGCATCAGTTACTTGAATTCATTACAACGCCAAAGACAAGTATTAACAGAAAGCTGGGTCAATTTGTTACAAGCTCGAGCTAACTTAAACCGCTCTATCAATGCCTATTTACTTGAAGGTCGTAAAATTCAAGATGATGCAACGACAGAAGAGTTGATTAAAGCCGCTAAACGTAACTTTAAAGCCGCTGATGATGCTTATGCCCGCTATAACAAGCTGATGCAAAGTTCAGATTATGATAAAGCCAAATTTGAAAAACTGTTTAGCACCTATGAAACCTATCGTGATGCGCTAATCAAGTTAAGTGAATTTGCGGAAAAAGGTGATCTTGAAGGTTTTTACGCACACAGAACGTCAGGCCACCAAGTAAAATTTGAAGAGCAATTTAATGCGTATTTTGCCGATATCTCTGCTGATTTCCAGGCCGAAGTCGTCAATGCAGATAATAACTATCGCCAATCATTATATATGTTGGTGACGTTATCTATCTTACTCGCCTTAATTGGTTTCTTCAGTTATCGCTATGTACGTAAAGGTATTATTGAGCCACTCAATATCTTAATTGAACGTATTACAGTTTTTGCGTCAGGCGATTTAACACCGAACGTAACCACAAATGCCAACAATGAAATCGGTGAGTTGGCCAATGGTGTTCAACATATGCAGCAGGAACTGATTAATACCGTTCGTGGTGTGCTAGATGGTAGCGAAACTATTTACCAAGGTACAACTGAAATTGCTGCAGGTAACAATGACTTGTCGGCACGAACTGAGCAACAAGTCGCTTGCTTAGAAGAAACCTCCGCCAGTATGAGTGAGTTGACTGCAACCGTAAAACAAAATACCGAATACGCTCATCAAGCCAGTGAATTTGCAAACCAAGCTTCAGTGATAGCGAAAGAAGGCGGCAAAGTGGTATCGAATGTCGTCAGTACCATGCTAAATATTGCGGATAGCTCACAGAAAATCTCTGATATCACCGCAGTTATCGATAGCATCGCTTTCCAAACTAATATCTTAGCGCTCAATGCGGCTGTCGAAGCGGCACGGGCTGGTGAGCATGGACGTGGCTTTGCTGTAGTGGCCGATGAAGTGCGTAATTTGGCGCAACGCAGTGCTGATGCCGCGAAAGAGATTAAAACGTTAATTGAAGATTCAGTGTCAAGAACAGGGACAGGTGCTCGCCAAGCAGAAGATGCAGGTGAAACGATGACCAAGATTGTCGAGTCTGTCACACGAGTGACTGACATTATGACGCACATTGCGACCGCATCTGATGAGCAAAGCAAAGGGATTGCACAAGTCAGTATCGCTGTTGCAGAAATGGACAAAGTGACACAGCAAAATGCGTCGTTGGTTGAACAATCTGCGGTGGCGGCCAATGTCTTGGAAGAACAAGTGGCGAAATTGTCGCAACTGATCTCTATCTTCCGTTTACCACCATTAAAACAAAGTGAAATACGCAATATTCAGCCGGCAGCAAGAACGGTTTCAAATATCGTGAAAACACCGGATCTGACAAAACTGTCATCGAAAGAACATAAAGATGATGACAATTGGGAAACTTTCTAAGGATTAAGCTCAGCTTTTCGCTGCAAAGCCTCGGTTTTGCAGCGTTTCTGTGCATTAGAAAACAAAGCAATGTTTCAGAGGTTCAGTTCTCTTAGCTGGCACAAGTGGGGATTTCTATGTTTGGTAAAAATATCCGAATTTCGGTGAGTTTGTATCTACTTCTCATTTTATTTTGTGGGATGCAGATTGTGTCTAGCGGGGTTTCTGTTGGGATTGTAGTAAGTGAATTAAAATCTTTAGAGCGTATTGATTTGGGGTCTGATAAGCGAGCAATGCTTGAGGAAACCAGTAAACACTTAATGCAAGCACGCAATAGCCTAACGCAAATTGCTTTGCTGCATAAAGTGGGTGGTAACGAACCATTAATTGAAGAAACGAGAGTAACTTTTGATAAGTTACTCGAAGAAGCTGAGAAAGATTACACTACGTTTAAAAATCAGCCTCTTTTGAGTGAGAAAGAAAATCTTGCGGCACTTGAGACTCGGTATCAAGCATTTGTATTGACACTCAAAGCCTTAAAAGCGCATTTAGATAACAATGACATTGCTGCCTATATTGAACTTCCTGCCCAAGAAAACCAGGACCAGTTAGAGCAAGTTGTTGAGGAATACCTTGAATTACTGAATGCGGAAAACGATGAATCTCTTGCAGCAGCCAGAATGTATAACACGTTTGCGTGGAGCTCATTCGCTTCAGTGATCGTCATCATCATCGCTGTTATTACATTTGCGCACTATTGGATGAAACGTAAAGTCATTAACCCACTGAAAAGTATGGGAGAGCACTTTGCATTAGTGGCTGACGGCAAACTCAATCAAAAAATTGAAGTAACGACTGGTGATGAAATCGGTGAGGTATTTGGCAAGCTAAAGGATATGCAGGAGTCTTTAGTGACTTCAGTAACAGCATTGCGCTCGAATACGGATCAAATGTATACAGGGATCCGTGAGATTGCTTTAGGAAATAATAACTTATCATCGCGTACTGAACAACAAGCTGCATCGCTCGAAGAAACTGCAGCCAGTATGGAAGAGCTGACAGCAACTGTTAAGCAGAATGCGGATAACGCACGCCAAGCGAGTGAACTGGCGGTGAGTGCATCAAAAACCGCAACGAAAGGTGGGGAGATCACGGAAGACGTGATTGACACCATGACCTCGATTTCCAATAGCTCACAAAAAATTAGCGCCATTATTAGTGTGATTGATGGCATCGCCTTCCAAACCAATATCTTAGCATTGAATGCCGCCGTTGAAGCCGCTCGAGCGGGTGAACAAGGGCGTGGTTTTTCTGTGGTTGCCGGTGAGGTCAGGGCATTGGCGCAGCGCAGCGCGGAAGCAGCAAAAGAAATTAAAACATTGATTGATGAATCTGTTGGCAGAGTGAGTCAAGGTTCCCAACTGGTTAATGAAGCAGGCGCGACCATGAGTGAATTGGTTGCAGCCGTTAACCAAGTTACGGAATTAATGGGGAATATTGCCTCTGCTTCCAATGAGCAAAGCCGTGGTATTGAGCAAGTCGCCACAGCAGTAAGCCAAATGGATTTAGTGACACAACAAAATGCGGCATTAGTGGAACAATCGACCAGCGCGACAGCGGCACTAGAAGACCAAGCGAACAACTTAGTCGACACCGTTGCATTCTTTGAATTACCCGAAAGCCATTTAAATCGCAATTGGCGTTAAGTGTAGTGAAAATTCGTTTTTGAATTTTCGGTGGATAAACGTAATTAATTGTTTTTTTTAGGTTATCTACCCTAAAAGGCAGCCAAATAACTGGCTGCCTCTGGGTTTTTATTGAATAGGACGACAAGTACGATGCTTTTTGTACCACAGGTAGAACCACTGACTGATGATGAGTTTGGTCGGGTTTGTCGATTTATTCATAAAAAATCAGGCATTGTCCTCACCATGAATAAAAAAAATATGGTCTATAACCGGCTATTGAAGCGGTTACGTGATTGTAATATCGACAATTTTTCAGATTATTTACGGATGTTAGAGCGAGAGCCTCACCATGCAGAATGGCAAGCTTTCGTGAATGCTTTGACGACAAATTTAACGGCATTTTTTCGTGAGCCTCATCATTTTGTGACGTTAGCCGAGTTTGTTCGTACACGTAAAAATAGCGCCATTAATATTTGGTGTGCCGCATCTTCAACAGGAGAAGAGCCATATTCGATAGCAATGACACTGAGCGATGTTCTTGGGCCAAATGCAATTAATGCCAAAGTGATTGCCAGTGACATTGACACGGAAGTGCTAGAAAAAGCGAAACAAGGTGTGTATCGCATAGAAGAGCTGAAGTCTTTAACGGCATTACAAAGACAACGTTATTTTATGAAAGGCGTTGGCGAGTTTGATGGCTATGCGCGAGTCAAGCCGGCATTGCGCCAAATGATTGAATTTCGTTATTTAAATTTGAGTGATCATGATTGGCAAATGCAGCACCGATTTGACGTGATTTTTTGTCGTAATGTCATGATTTATTTTGATAAAGAAATGCAAATCAAAATGTTAGAGCGCTTTGCTACATTGCTTAAGCCAGATGGCTTGCTATTTATTGGGCACTCCGAAAATTTATCACAGCTATCGCAAAGTTTCGTTATTAAAGGGCAAACCGTCTACAGCTTACAAGCTGCGAGGAGGGGGTAATGAAAAAAATTAAAGTGCTATGTGTGGATGACTCAGCACTGATGCGCCAATTAATGCGTGAAATTATTAATAGTCATGAAGACATGGTGGTGGTCGATACTGCACCAGACCCTTATGTCGCACGTGACTTAATTAAACAGTATGAACCGGATGTGATCACGTTAGATGTGGAAATGCCACGAATGGATGGTATTGATTTCTTAGAAAAATTAATGCGTTTACATCCAATGCCAGTGGTAATGGTTTCAACATTAACGTCGAAGGGTTCAGAGGTGACGTTAAAAGCATTGGAATTAGGTGCTGTAGATTTTGTTACAAAACCCCAAATTGGTATTCGTGAAACCATGATGAGTTATCGCGATATTATTGGTGAAAAAATCCGTGCGGCAGCTATGTCTAAAATTACGCAACGGAGCCGTTTTGCTCGTCCAGAAAAAAAGATCAATGAGCCTGTTTCCCAAGCCAAAGCGCTCTCTCCCTATGTTTGCAATAGTCGCGTGATTGCGGTGGGGGCATCGACGGGCGGAACGGAGGCGATACGTCAATTTTTGGAAATGTTACCTCATGAATGCCCTCCAGTGGTGATTACTCAGCATATGCCTGCGGGTTTTACCCGTTCTTTTGCGGATCGCTTAAATAAACTCTGTGTACTGACTGTAAAAGAAGCCGAACACAACGAGTTATTACAAAAAGGCTATGCCTATATTGCACCAGGCGATTCGCATATGTTGATTACGGATAAAGGCAAGGGATTTCAAGTCATTTTACAGCAAAGCGAACCTGTTAACCGCCATCGTCCTTCTGTTGATGTGTTGTTCGATTCAGTAGCTCAATGTGTTGGGCGAAAATGTATTGGCATCTTATTGACAGGGATGGGGATGGATGGTGCGAAAGGACTACTAAATTTACGTCAGCAAGGGGCAATCACTTACGCACAAAACGAAAGTAGCTGCGTGGTGTTTGGTATGCCTCGTGCGGCGATTGAAATGGGGGCTGCGGATGAAGTGCAAGATATCCTCAAAATTGCCCCAAGTGTTTTAGCAAGACTTTCTTCTGTCACGGTTTAAGCCGAGGCAGGAACTCACAATTGTATTTTGAAGGAGTGGTTATGGCCGCTAAAGATCTCAGTTTTTTGGTTGTCGATGATTTTTCTACAATGCGACGTATCGTCCGTAACTTATTAAAAGAGCTCGGATTTAACAAAATAGAAGAAGCGGAAGATGGTGTTGATGCATTAGAGAAAATCCGTACAGGCAACATTGATTTTGTTGTTGCTGACTGGAATATGCCAAACATGGATGGCCTTGAATTGCTTAAAACTATTCGTGGTGATGATGCCTTGAAGCATATCCCCGTACTCATGGTGACAGCGGAAGCGAAAAAAGAAAATATTATTGCTGCAGCGCAAGCGGGGGCAAGTGGTTATGTCGTTAAGCCCTTCACTGCCGCTATTCTAGAAGAAAAATTGAATAAAGTATTCGAAAAAATGGGTTTGCAATAACAGGGCGTGCCAAAGGAGAGTTTCATGACTGAACAAGTGGGTATGGAAGGTATTCGCAATGGTAATGATGATTTAAAACAAGTCATTACGCGCATTGGTACGCTAATGAGAACCCTGCGTGAGAGTATGCGCGAATTGGGCTTAGAAAAAAGCGTTCAACAAGCCGTGGCCAGTATTCCAGATGGAAAAGACAGACTGCGTTATATCGCACAAATGACAGCGCAAGCAGCAGAAAAAACCTTAAATGGCATTGATGTCATCAAACCACTGCAAGTGGACATGAATAAAAATGCGCAGGTGCTGCAGCAACAGTGGCAAGAAACCGTTGGTGATACGGTTCCAGCGCAATTGCGTGAGTCAACAGAAGCCTTTTTAGGACAAGTGATCCAAGACAGCGAAACGACTAAAGCAGAGCTGTTGGAGATCATGATGGCGCAAGATTTCCAAGATTTAACAGGGCAAGTCATCAAAAAAATGATGGAAGTGGTTGAAGAAGCAGAGAAACAACTGCTTGCACTGTTAATGGAAAACACGCCACCTGAAATGCGTGCGAAAACGCAAAACGAAGGTTTGCTCAATGGTCCGCAAATCAATAAAGAAGGCGTTAATGTGATGGCATCACAGTCTCAGGTTGATGATTTACTTGATGAACTGGGCTTCTAATTGCCAACAAGTTTTCTAATTAAACTACTCTAATTACATAGGGTTAGGGTAGTTTTCTTGTATTTGAGCGACAAGGAGAAAATTGCAATGATCAATAACGATTTAATTTCAACTTTGGTGATGAAAGAACAAGCTGAAATAGTTCAAGAAAATGATGGGGATAGCGATGAATGTTATTCTGAGTTACAAGTGAGGCAAGCGTTAATCAACCAGCTCAAAAAAGCGCGTTTAGCCAATAATTTAACTCAAATGCAAATCGCAGAAAGAATGCAAACGCAAAAGCAAAATGTGTCACGTTTGGAAAAAGCGCAGTTCGACCCGAAATTAGGCACGTTATTAAAATATGCAGAGGCGGTGGGGATGCGGATTACCTTAGATTTTCCACCCAAATAATCGACTCGTCATACTTCAACTTGCAGTGTTGTTGACCTGTGCTCATTCGCACTAATCATGTTGATAGACTGCGATGATCTTACTGCCAAGTATTTGTGCAAATAGCTCAATAAAATCATCGCGGATATCCCAGTGATGAAAACTAAAACCTAAATTGCCGAATGCCCATTGTGGATCAAATTGCCATGCATTAAGTGGACCATGAAAATCGCAACCAAAACAAGCGAGGTTTTCTGGTTTTCCTTCATACCAATCAGACACCGCATCGCTCCATGCATGACTCTGTTCGCTTTGTTCACTAGCACATTGTGGGCAGTAAATACCGAGACCATTTCCCCCTGCATGGAACACAGTGCGTTCGGTAACGATAGATAAATAGTTTTTCAAGGTATCTTCAGGTAACTGAGTCGGCACGATCTCATCATTAATGACATATAAAATGGGTTCTTTGTGAGCGGGGGTAGGACGATAAATGACTTCGCCATATTCAACGCCTTGGAAATGTGGGTCAATGATGCTTTGTTCTTTTAGCCAGTCAAGCATGCGCTGGGCATGTTTGGGGGCATCTTCTAAGGAAATATCTGGGGCAACAAGGTGGCAAATATCCATAATAACCCTTTATCGTTAAAAGCCATTAATAAGTAAGTCGATTACGTGTTTAATAGTGTCTCGTTGGTGAGTCAAATCAACGACTTCTTTTCCTAATAATGAAAGAGGAACACAAGCCATTTGATGCGTCATTAAAATAAAAAACTGCCCGTTGATAACGAGTTGTGGGTTTAAGCGGGCGGGTAATGGTTTTTTAACTAGCCTGCTATCGAATAACGGGATGACTAAGCGAGTATTTAGTATATCAATAATATTACTTTGAATATCCAGTAAATATGAGTATTTGATAGCATCATCTCGATTTTGATAGAGGCAATATTGCATTAAAAATCCTTGTATTTATCTGAGAGTAATCCATATTCTTCCTTGATCCTATTTAACTCATTAAAGCCGTCAATATTTTCATTTTTCCATTTTTGTGCTTCGAGGCGTTTTAATTCAGCTTGTAAAGCACAAGCTAGTACCGCAGAAAAATTGAGTTTGGCTTTCCTAGCTTGTTCATAGAGTTCAGGTGTTATAGTGACACTGACGGTTTTTTTCATTCTTTGAGCCGTTGTACTCATGGTATTTCCTTAATTACACGTGTTCGGGTATGTGTAATTAAGCATGCTTATTGCTCATATAGGGATTTTATTCTTTATTAATGCTAAATATAGGATTATCTTCAGTGGGAGTTCATATCTGCGAAACCCTTCGCAAAATTGCCGCCTTATTGCTCAATAGGCAAATAACCCCCTTGAACTGCGTCTATTTTCCACCATTGATTTTTTTACACTCTGTCATGCTATAGCGATAACTCGTATTTTCATTAAATTTTGGAACCGCGGTGTCCGACGAGAGTGATGTAGAAAAAACCGAAGAGCCCACCCCCCATAAAAAGCAAAAAGCCAAAGATGATGGGCAAATCGTTCGTTCAAAAGAATTAAGCTCGCTAATGATGATGTTAGCAGGCGTGAGCTTGCTATGGCTCAGTGGTGGGCATCTGGCTACACAATTACGACAAATTGCTCGGCAGGGTTTTATATTTGATGGTCATTACTTACAAAATACCGGCTTGATGCTCAGTTACTTAGGGCGTGTTGTGAGTGAGGCGTTATTTGCTTTATTACCCGTTATTGGCGGGTTAGCGCTAGTGGGTATTTCTGCGTCATCGTTAGTGGGAGGACTCGTTTTTAATAGCAAGTTGATTAAATTTGATTTGAAAAAATTAAATCCAATCAAAGGGCTAAAACGTATTTTTTCGATGAATGCGTTATCTGAGTTGTTTAAAGCGATTTTAAAATCGTTGTTTGTGGGGTTAGGGGCATTTATTTTTCTTTGGCAAAGTTGGCCCTCATTACTGCATTTAGTGATGGAATCACCTATTACCGCGCTGAGCAATGCGTTGCAGAAAGTGATTTTTGCCGGCTATTTAATTGTGTTTTTGCTTATCCCTATGGTGGCTTTTGATGTTTTCTATCAGTTTCGCTCCCATTTGAAAAAATTGCGCATGAGTCGCCAAGAAATCAAAGATGAATTCAAGCAGCAAGAGGGTGATCCGCAGATTAAGGCCAAAATTCGCCAACAACAGCGTGCGATTGCGCGTAACCGAATGATGGCGGATGTCCCAAGTGCGGATGTCATCGTCACTAACCCAACGCACTATGCAGTAGCCCTTAAATATGATGACAAAAAAATGGGGGCACCAAAAGTATTAGCGAAAGGTGCAGGTGTATTAGCACAGCGCATCAAAGAAATTGGTGAAGAGCACCGAATATTACAGCTAGAAGCCCCACCGCTTGCTCGTGCGCTATATCGCCACGCGGAGATAGGGCAAAGCATTCCTGTTGCATTGTATGCAGCGGTTGCAGAAGTTTTAGCATGGGTTTACCTACTGCGTCGTTGGCGTCGTGAAGGTGGGCTCAGACCAAAAAAACCGAAAAATTTACCAGTGCCACCGACGCTGGACTTTGCTGGAGATAACAATCGCGATGGCTAATTTGGCTACCTTATTAAAATTGCCGAAAAACTTACAGGGAACGCAGTGGCAAATACTGGCCGGGCCGGTTCTTATTTTATTGATTTTGTCGATGATGGTATTGCCATTACCGGCATTTTTATTGGATTTACTGTTTACCTTTAATATTGCACTTTCCATTATGGTGTTATTAGTGGCGATGTTTACCAAGCGTACATTGGATTTTGCCGCTTTTCCAACCATATTACTATTTGCAACTTTATTGCGACTCTCTTTGAATATCGCCTCTACCCGGATCATCCTAATGGAAGGCCATACAGGTCCAGATGCTGCAGGGCGCGTGGTTGAAGCGTTCGGCCATTTTTTGGTCGGGGGAAATTTTGCCATAGGTATCGTGGTATTTATCATCTTAATATTGATTAACTTTATGGTTATCACAAAAGGGGCGGGGCGTATTGCTGAAGTGGGCGCTCGCTTTGTGTTAGATGGTATGCCGGGTAAACAGATGGCCATCGATGCCGACTTGAACGCAGGTATTATTACGGATGATGAGGCGAAAAAACGCCGTGCGGAAGTGACTCAAGAAGCGGATTTTTATGGCTCAATGGACGGTGCGAGTAAGTTTGTCCGCGGGGATGCTATCGCGGGGATCATGATTATGGTGATCAACGTAGTGGGTGGGCTGATTGTTGGTGTTGCTCAACACAATATGTCTTTGGGGGATGCGACAAGCACGTACACCTTGCTGACTATTGGTGATGGGCTTGTGGCGCAAATACCTGCTTTGATTATCTCAACGGCGGCAGGGGTTATTGTTACGCGAGTGGCAACGGATGAAGATGTGGGTGAGCAGATGGTCACCCAGCTATTCAATAACCCTCGCGTGATGTGGTTGAGTGCGGGCGTTCTTGGTTTAATCGGTTTGATCCCGGGCATGCCTAACTTTGTCTTTTTACTGTTTACCGCAGCATTGGCTGCCCTTGGTTGGTATTTAGTGCGTAAATCGCAGCAACCGGAAAGCAGCGCTGGGGATAATAGCCAATCGCAGCATTTCCAAGAAGCCAATAAAGTGGTTGAAGCCACGTGGGATGACGTGCAATTAGAAGACTTACTGGCGATGGAAGTGGGGTATCGATTGATCCCATTAGTGGATAATGACCAGCAAGGTGAATTATTAGGGCGACTACGTGGTTTACGTAAGAAATTTGCTCAAGAAGTGGGGTACTTACCACCGGTGGTGCATATCTGCGATAACTTAGCACTTTCCCCATGTGAATACCGAATTCTGATTAAGGGTGCGGAAGTTGGACGTGGTGAAGCACAACCAGGGCGCAGTCTGGCTATTGACCCTGGTAATGCCGCGGGGACGCTGCAGGGAGATATCACTAAAGAGCCTGCGTTTGGTTTACCCGCTATTTGGATTGATGATGATTTACGTGAACAAGCACAAATCCAAGGATATACGGTGGTATCAGCGAGTACTGCGGTGGCCACTCACTTTAATCAAATTTTACTACAAAACTCCAGCACCTTATTTGGCCGCCAAGAAGCACAAATGCTGTATGACCGTGTGAAAAAAGAGATGCCAAAACTGGCAGATGACCTGATCCCAGATACGATTTCGTTAACGATTTTGCACCGAGTACTGCAAAATCTATTAATGGAAGATGTGGTGATCCGCGATATGCGCACCATCATTGAAACCTTGGCAGAAATGGCCGGGGAAAACGGCGAGAACAAAGATACCGATTACTTAACATCGCAAGTACGTATTGCATTAGGCCGCGCCATTACTCAACAGTGGTTTGGTAACGCAGAAGAAATTCAAGTTATCGGTTTAGAAGCTAGTCTTGAACAGATCTTACTGCAAGCCGCTAAAAATGGCGGTGGTTTAGAGCCGAATTTGGCACAGTTTATTCAAACTCAAGCGGAGCAAGCCGTGGCACATCAGGAGGCGATGGGGGCACCAACGGTATTATTAGTCAACCATGGTTTGCGTTTGATTTTATCGCGTTTCTTGCGTCGCAGCCTGCCGCAGCTGGTGGTCATGTCGAATTTAGAAATGACGGACCATCGTAAGATAAGAATGACTTCGATGATAAGCGGAAGCTAATTTTTATACTTATCGTGAGTGACTAAATATAATTTTTAGAAGAGGAAAGTTCTCGCTATTAAGTGACAACTTTTCTCTTTTTTTATTCCAAGACTTTGCTTAATTAGGATATTCTTTTCCCTTTACTATGGTAATTTTTACCATAGTAAAAATTATGGTGGACTGATGCTAACCTGTTGGTGGGGATTCATTATGAGTAATAAAATAAATGAGTTACTGAAATTTGCTCAAGAAATGGAAGCAATTGGTGCTGCTGATGATACTGCGGCTCGCCGTATCGAAGCGCGGATAAAAGCACAAGAGCTCAAGAAAAAATTCACTAATCCTAAGCCTATGACAGGAGCGGATATTAAACGTATTCGTGAGCAAAATAATATTTCTCAGTCTTCTCTCGCTTTGATATTAAATATGACTAAGGAAAGTGTTTCCAAATGGGAAAGAGGGGAGATTAAACCAAATGGTGCAGCATTAAGGCTACTCACATTGATTGATGAAAAGGTGTTTATTATCTAGTAAATAAAAGGGCGGTTTTTAAGTTTACAAAGGCAATATCCACCTTAAATCGAAATTTTCTTACCTAATGCAGGGCTTTTTGACTCTAAACCATCCGCACCATAAGTGGATTGGTTATTATGTTTTTTCACAAAATTGAGGCGCTGAGCGTTGAGCTCAATATGCAACTGTAGCATTTGGTGATTACGATAATTCAGCTCTTTTAGCTCAGTTGTTAAGCTTTTAATGGCTTCCCATACACCTGCTAGTGCATCATTGCCTTCATAAGGTGCACTGATCTCAGATTGCGCTTCTAACGCTAGGCGGTTTGTTTCACCATGGCCGATCGCAGCAACTAAAAACCGTTTTTGTTCAGTGGTTTCTTGAAAAGGCGAAGGCGGCACACGGTGATAACCTAGTAATAGCTCTTCATTTTTCATCACTATTTGTAATGATTGCAAATGGGCGAGTTGTTGCTCAAGTAATATCAGTAATTCGTCAGTCATAGTGGTTATTTATTTCATTGATAACATGCATTCATGAGCATCGCGCAAAATGCCATCAGCAATTTTTTCAGCATCCATTGTTAGGGTGCCATCTTTGATTGCTTGTTTAATTTGTTCAACTTTAGCACTATTAATATCACTTGCCTGTGGTTGCAATAATTTTTTCTGTAGCTCACTAGGAGCAAAAGAACTTTCTTTAACGACTTCATTGGTGGACACTTTTTTGTCCCGTACTGGAGCTGCTGTGTCTTGTGGGTCGCGGTTTGTCACCTGAGTCAGCGCAGAAATTGCAGATGTTTGCTCAATAGCCATAATGTGTTTTCCTATTTCCGATTTTTTTCATATGTGAGTTATCGGCTTATATTGATGAATCTTTAGTGTCTATAGTGTTACAAAATATTGCATCATTCACCAGCTATACTCGTCATACTTCAATTTGCAGCGTTGTTGACTGC